>JABMMX010000061.1 GCA_013205435.1 Deltaproteobacteria bacterium | reverse complement strand
GAATAGGCGGCGACCCTAGCCTGTTGCCGCAACCTGCCAAGCCTTGTTCGAACGCCTGCGAATCTTGCCATCAGCGAACCGCAGCCGTATCGCCCGCCCCCAACTGCACCGTGTACGAGACGACCAGCATGCAACGCTTCTCGGGCTACCCCCTCTCCCTGCTCCTAGCGCTCTCCCTCGCACTCACTGCGTGCAAGCGCGAGCCTCAAACCGCGCCCGCCCTGCCGGCCGCGCCCGCGCCTACCCCCGAAGCGCTCCCGGCAACGCCGGAGGTCTTTCCGCCCGCACCCTGCGACGAGACCAACGCGCTCCTCCGCCGCCCCGCCGCCGCCCCCGGTTCCTCGGTCGACCTCGTGCTGCTTACCGACCTCATCAATACACCGGGTGAGGTCAGCGTTGAGGCTGCCGCCAAGCTCAAGGCGGCCGGCCCGGCAGCCGCTCCCCTTGCAGACCTCGTTGCCTCCCGTATCGTCGCGGCGAACCCCGAAGAGTCTGCTCGGCTCCTCGATGCACTTGCCAGCATCTCCCCCGAGGCGGTCGTTACCGTCGCCTCCAAGCTCATCGACACGGGAGCTGCCGAGCCATCCCGCCTCAAACTCTCACTCGCAGCCTCTTCGCTCATCTCCGTGGGCGAGCAGGGCTTCATCGCCTTCCTCGAGCGTGCCAAAAACGAGGCGCTCATCACCCCACCCATCCGCATCTCGCGCATGGAGCGCATGTCGAGCTACCCGCTGCCGGCCTACGAACTCCTCTTCGGCAACGAGCGCTTCTGCAGCAAGAACCCCAACGACGCGGGCTGCCGTGCGCTCCTCCGCGAGCTGTTGATCGCCCGTCCCGCTCTCATCCCGCCCTCCGACCAAGACTCCGACCAGGTTCGGCTCCTGCGCACCGAGGCAGCCCTGCTGCGCGGCGAACCCGCCGCCGCCGCCGCCTGGAACCAGCTCCTCCTCGACAAGCAGCTCACCCCCGAAGCCCGCATGAACTCCTTCGAGTTCGTCAACCACTTCCTGCCTGCGGCTGTCGCAATCCCGGCTGCGCTCAGCCTCTTCCGCGAACCGCTGCCCCTCCGCTCAGAGCGCGCCATCGCCCTCTGGCTCATCGCCCGCTCTGGCGCTCTCCGCGACCCCGCGATCCTCGCCCAGCTCGACGCCCCCCTCACCGAAACCCCCGACCACCTCGTCGCGCGAGCACTCGTCCGCCTCTTCGCTGGCGACCCTGCCCTCGCAACGGCCAGCGCAGAACAGCTCCGCATCTTCGGCGCCAGCCAGCGCAACGACCTCGCCGCCCTCGCACAGCTCGCGCTCCTGAAACTCGGCAAATTCTCCCTCCTCACCCACACCTCGCTTACCAAGCAGGCCGACGCTTGGACCGCGCTCATGGCAGCAAAGGATGCCGCGGCCATGATGGCACTCCGCGACGGAGCTCTCAAAGAGACCAGCGAGGTTATGCGTGCAGATGCCGCCACCCTATGGGCCGTTGGACGCGAGCAGGAGCTCGCCCTCCACCTCGCCACGGTCACCGAACCCGCCGCCCGCCCCGACGCCCTCCTCCTCGCCGACCGGCTCGGCGCAGCAGGCGCGACCGTTGTAGCGTCGCACCTCTCCGCCACGCCCGATCTCGACGCGGCCAACGCCGTCGCAGCACTCACCACATCGCTCACAGCAGACCAGGCAAAGCCCTGGATCGAGGCCGCTGTCGCAAACCCCCGCTACGAGATCGCAGCGCTCAAACTCGCAGCGAGATACGGCTACCTCCTCCGCCAGGAGAACCTCATCCCCATCCTCCTGCGCGACCGCGACGGCCGCAAACCAGGCGTGATCCGCCAGGTAGATGCCACCCGCTTTGCCCAGATCCTCCTCATCCGCCAGCCGCAGCTCAGCCGTGAGCGGCTCGCCGCCTCCAGGCGCCAACTCGCACCCTCCGATGCCGGATTCGCTGCGATCGGACTCGTCCTCTTCGCCGCCACCACCGATTGCGCTCCCTCCACCGAGTAGTCTCCATCATGTCCAACGCGCTCTCCACACTCCTTCATGCCAGCCGCCCCCAACACCTGCAGCAGCTGACGGATCTCCTCACCATCCCCAGCATCTCCGCCAAGGCGGAGCACAACGGCGACACCGCCCACTGCGCCGACTTCGTCGCTGATGCACTCCGCAGCGCCGGACTCCACACCGAGGTCATCCCGACCCCCGGTCACCCCGTCGTCTATGCGGAGTGGCTCGGCGCCCCCGACGCCCCCACCGTCCTCATCTACGGCCACTACGACGTGCAGCCCGTCGAACCCCTCGAAGAGTGGCGCAACCCGCCCTTCTCGCCCACCATCGAGGGCGACAACATCGTCGCCCGCGGCGCCACCGACGACAAGGGCCAGATGTTCGCCCATGTCCTCGCCGCCCACGCGCTCATGACCGCCGATGGCAAGCTCCCCTGCAACGTGAAGTTCATCATCGAGGGCGAAGAAGAGATCGGCAGCCCCAACCTCGACCCCTTCCTCCGCGACCACCGCGACCGCCTCGCTGCCGACGTCGTCCTCATCAGCGACACCTCCATGTGGTCGCCCGGCCGGCCCGGTGTCACCGTCGGCCTCCGCGGCCTCACCTACGTCGAAATCCACGTGCAGGGCGCCACCCACGACCTCCACTCCGGCCTCTATGGCGGCGGCGCCGCCAACCCCATCAACGCCCTCAGCCGCATCATCGCCGGACTCCACAACCCCGATGGCTCGGTCGCCATCCCCGGCTTCTACGACAACGTCCAGCCGCTCACCCCCGAGGAGCGTGCCGAGTTCGCTGCGCTCGGCCACGACGAGGCCCAGTTCCGCGCCGAAATCGGCGTCGCCGAGTCGCCCGGTGAGGCCGGCTACACCCTCCTCGAGCGCATTACCGCTCGGCCCACGCTCGACTGCAACGGCATCTGGGGCGGCTACACGGGGGAGGGCGCAAAGACCGTCCTGCCCGCCAGCGCGCACGCCAAGGTCTCCTGCCGGCTCGTCGCCAACCAGACCTCCGAGGAGATCGAGGCCAAGCTCCGCAACCATGTCCTCGCCAACCTTCCAGTAGGCGTCACAACCCGCGTCGAGCTCCACCACGGCGCCCCGGCCTTCCTCGCCGACCGCGCCGTCCCCACCATGATCGCCGCCACCAACGCCCTTAAGACCGTCTGGGGTGTCGACCCTGTCTTCATGCGCTCCGGCGGCAGTATCCCTGTCGTCGCAAGCTTCAAGTCAGAGCTCGGCCTCGACTCCATCCTCATGGGCTTCGGCCTCGCCGACGACAGAGCCCACTCCCCCAACGAGAAGTTCTCCATCACCTCGTTCTACCAAGGCATCGAGGCCTCCGCGCAGTTCATGCTCGAACTCGCAAAGCTCCCCAAGAAGTAGAGCCCGCCTCGTCGCCCGCGTCAGGGTGTGGGAGGCGCGACGCCAGTCTTCTGATAAAGCACCCAGACCAGGCCGAGCAGCAGAAGCGACAGCACCGCAAGGCCGGCCACGATGATGTAGAGCACGGTCGGATTCAGCCCACCCGGAGCCGCGAGCGGCGTCCCTGCGCCCTTCACTGCGCCCACCGAGCCAGAGATCGACGGCGGCATGTTCCGCTTCGCCATCGATGGCATCGAGGTCGAACTCGCCGAACCGGGCGTGCTGGCTGCAGCAACCGCCGCTCCGCCACCGCGGCGCGCCGCGTTCGTGCGTGCCACATCCAGTACCAATGCCAGCTGACGCGGGTCGAGCACCGTGGTCCGAACCGTCGTCTCCGAACTCAGCTCGCTCTCCAGCGTCTCCAGATCCGACAAAAACTCCATGGCGTTGCCATATCGGTTCTTCGGGTCCTTCTCGAGCGCCTTGAGGATGATGCGCTCCATCTTCGGATGCACAGGATGCTTCCCCACCTTGCTCGGCGGCTTCGGCGCGTCGTAGACATGCGAGGCAAGCACGGCGACCGCAGCGCTGCTCTTGAATGGAACATCGCCCGTTATCATCTCATACAAAATCACGCCCAGGCTGTAGAGGTCGCTCCGACCGTCCAACTCCTTCGCCTGCGCCTGCTCGGGGCTCAGATACTCTGGCGTGCCATAGACAACACCTGCCTGCGTCAGCTTCTGCTGCTGCTTGCCGTCCGGCTCCTTCACCTTCGCGATGCCGAAGTCGAGCACCTTCACATAGTCGTCCGCCCCGCGGAACTTCGTAAGCATGATGTTATCGGGCTTGAGGTCCCGGTGAACAATGCCGATCTCGTGCGCCTCGCTCAGCGTGTGAAGCACCTGCCGCATGATGCCGATCACGCGGAGCTCGTCCATCTTCGAGCCGGCCTCCATCACATCTCGGAGCTGCTGGCCCTCCACGAACTCCATCGCCAGGTAAAGCATGCCTTCCGGCGTCCGCCCGAAGATGAAGACCCGGATGATGTTCGGATGGCTCAACCGCGCGATCGCCTGTGCCTCGCGGTTAAAGCGCTTTACCAGCTCCTCGTTCCGAGCCGCGTGACCGTGCAGAACCTTCACTGCAATCCGCTGACCGATCGCAGGGTTCTCCGCCAGATAGACGGCGCCCATGCCGCCTTCGCCCAACTTCTTCTTGATGATGTAATCACCAAACAGAGTCGTACCGACCAGATCGTCTTGGTCTACCTGCGTTGCCGGCGAATCCCGCTCGGGCATCGGCACGAGACCCGAGCCGTCGTCGGGGCAGAAGAGTGCCTCTTCATTGAATCTACGACCGCAGTGCGGACAGATCTTCATGGCTGCGCCATCGCTCAAGAGTGTTTGAGCCTCCTACCACGCGCAACCTCCCAGTTTCAAGAACCGTCGGACGATACTTGTCGCACAACGCGCTTCGACGCTATCCTCTCCAATGATTCGCGTTTCGCTCTCTTCGCCCGTCGGCTCGGCCATGACTCCCTCCCACGACCATGCCCTCGCAGAGGCCCTCCGGCTCCTGCTCGAAAGAGCCGACGACTACGAAGGCCGCACGCGAGGAACCGAACTGCATCGCCCGCAGCTCCTCCTCGCTGAACTTCACATCACCGCTCCCACCGATTCCGGAAGCACCGCGCTTGAGCCGCACTCCGACCTTGCGACGGCCCCCCTGCGCTGCAGCGGCTGCGGCACCGAGAACCCGCCTGGTGCCCGTTTCTGCGGAGACTGCGGCATGCCCCAGCAGGCGCCCGTAGCCCCGCCGGAGCCACGCGCCGCGCCCCTCTCCCGCTTCCACCTGCTGCAGCTCCGCGACGACGGCTCCGATGGAAACACCACACAGCTCCCCCTCGCCGAGTTCGTGATCGGACGAGAAGGCGACCTCGCCTTCCCGGCAGACCCGCTCCTGTCGCCGAAGCACGCCAAGCTCACGGTCACCGATGACGCCATCCGCATCGAAGACCTCCACTCGCTCAACGGCACCTTCCTCAAGCTCCGCAACGAGCACCGCCTGCAGCTCGGCGACACGCTCATCCTCGGCCGCCAGCTCCTCCGTTTCGAACGGGTAGAACAGGCCGCAGACCCCCGTGCCCGAGGCGCCGACGGCACCCGTTTCATGGGCTCGCCCAGCCCGAGCGCCTCGTTCCGACTCGTCCAGATCGGCGTCGGCGGCGTCGCGCAGAACGCCTACCTCCTCTATGACACCGCCACCTCCATCGGCCGCGAGCGGGGAGACCTCGTCTTCCCCCGCGACCGCTTCATGTCAGGCAAGCACGCAGAGGTCGTCGCCCGAAGCGACGGCCACTACTACCTCGTCGACAAGGGCAGCTCCAACGGAACCTGGCTCAAGCTCTGGGAGCCCGCGGAACTCTCCCACGGCGACCGGATCCTCGTTGGCCAACAGACCTTCCGGGTCGAGGCGTCGTGAGCCGCTCACTGCCCCTCGGCTTGGCACTCTGCCTCGCCCTGGCTGGCTGCGACGACCTAACCTTCGGCTCCTCTGTCGGAGGCGTCCAGGAGTCCGCACCCGTTACCGCCGGCTCGGTCAAGGCCGTCGGGCTCATCCTCCAACGAACGGCACCTGGCGGCGGCCACCTCCTCGAGGCGCAGCTCCAGCT
>JABMMX010000060.1 GCA_013205435.1 Deltaproteobacteria bacterium | reverse complement strand
TGACCGCCAGACCCGCCGCTGCCGCCTCCGCCGCCCGAGCCGCCTGCGCCGCCGGTGCCGTAGTAGGTGCCAAACAGGTAGTTGCAGTTCTCGCCGCCACCTCCGCCACCGCCACCGCCGCCACCACCCGTCGCGCCGCTGGTCCCCGACGATGCGTCTGACGGCACCCAGTCGATGCCAACGAAACCGCCCGTCCCATTCGCCGGCGTTCCGTTGCTGCCGCTTGGTGCGTCGCAGCCGTTGCCGCCCTGGCTACCCGCGTTGGGGTTGCCGTCGCTGCAGCCGAGGCCACCGCCGCCAGAACCGCCGCCGCCGTAGCCGCCACAGGATGAGCCGTTTGGCGCTCCCGCGGCGCCGCCATCGCCCGAACCCCGGTAGGGCCCGCGCCCGCCATTTCCGCCGCCCGGCGAAGCGCCCGCCGTGGCGCCCGTCCGGCCACTGCAGTTACCATCGCAGCCAGCTCCGCCCGTGACGGCGGCGTTGCCGCTCGCGCCCGAAACGCCCGGCGCGCCGTTGCTGCCCAGGCCGCCTGTGCCTGCACGGAGCAGGGCGTTACGAATCGTCAGGAAGCCACCGGCGTTTGCCACCGCGACGGCCACCGACTCTGCGCCAGGCGCCGTCTGGTTGGCCGACTGGATCGTCATGCGGTCGAGCGTCGTCCTGTCGCCGATGCCGGAATAGGTGATCGCGACCGGGGAGGTGGCCGCAAAGACCGAGCGGGTCGCGCCCCGTCCCGCGAAGGTGATCGAGTAGCCGCCGTAGATGCTGACGGGCGTCGAGACCGTGAGCCCCGAACCGGTGAAACTTCCGAGCGTGACCAGCACCTGGTTTCGGCCGGCCGTGGTGTTGGCCACATCGAGGGCCTTGGAGAGGGAGCGGACCGGGTCGTTCGGGTTCAGGCCGCCGTTGCGGTCGCTGCCCGAGGCCGAGACGAAGACGGCGCGGGCGATGTCGCCGTCGATTCCGTCGCAGTTGGCGTCGAGCCCGCTATCGTCCGGCTCATCGGTGTCGGAGAGGGGCAGGCAGCCATACTCGCAGCCGTTGGAGGGGGCGCCGTCGATGTCGCGGAAGCCGTCGAGGCAGCTGTCGAAGCGGCAGCTCCCCTCCGCGCAGTAGCCGGCTGCACCCGCCGGGTCGCAGACGAGGCCGCAGCCGCCGCAGTGGTCGAGCGACTCCAGCGTGTCCTGTTCGCAGCCGTTGCCCACCAGCCCGTCGCAGTTGCCCCAACCGGCGGAGCAGAGGTCGATCTGGCAGCCGAGGAAGCCGCAGGAGACGGCGTCGGTGTTGGTCTCGTCGCAGACGCGGCCGCAGCCGCCGCAGTTGGCCCTGTCTGCCGCGGTGTCGATCTCGCAGAGGTCTGCGTAGAGGCCATTACAGTCGGCGAGGGTGCCGTTGCAGGTGGCGACGCCACAGGCTCCCTCCGTGCAGTCGGGCGTGCCGTCGGCGAAGGAGCAGTCGGTCTCGCAGGTGCCGCAGCGGTAGGGGTCGTTGAGCAGGTCGATCTCGCAGCCGTTGAAGGGCACTGCGTCGCAGTCGGCGCGGCCGGGTTGGCAGCCGCCGACAGCGCATTCGCCGGCAACGCAGGCCTGGATGGCGCCCTCGAGCTCACAGGAGCGGGCGCAGCTGCCGCAGTGGTCGGGGTCGGTCTGCGGGTCGCTCTCGCAGCCGTCGAGCGGGAGCAGGTTGCAGTCGCGGAAGGTGCCTTCGCAGCCGTCCAGCACGCAGCCGCCAAACTCGCAGTGGGCGGCGCCGTTGTTCACGGTGCAGGTCTGTCCGCAGACGCCGCAGTTGCTGTCGTCGCGCTGCAGGTCGAAGTCTTCGTCCACCTGCGCGTCGCAGTCGTCATCGATGCCGTTGCAGGCCTCGATGCCGCCGGTGTCGGCGTTGGGCGTGCAGGCATACTCGCAGCCGTCGAGGAAGTCGGAGTTGGCATCGAAGTAGCCCGTCTCGCAGGCCGTCACCACGCAGAGTCCCTCCGCGCAGCCCCCGGTGCCGCGGACCGCGTTGCAGACCGTGCCGCAATCGCCGCAGTGGAGCGGGTCGGTGTCAAGGTCGAAGTCCTCGTCGGCGTTGCCGTCGCAGTCGTCGTCGGTGCCGTTGCAGAGCTCGATGCGGCCTTCGTAGGCGCCCGGGTTGAGGTCGTCGCAGTCTGAGCCGGCGCAGCGTGCGCCGATGCCGTAGCCGTCGTTGTCCTGATCGTAGCAGCCGGAGCAGGTGTTGGTCACAGGCGTGCACTGGCGGAAGTTGACCGGCTCGTTGCGGATGTTGAAGCGGGTCACATCCTGGCAGCGGAAGCCTTCGGGGCAGGCGTTGCTGGTCGAGCAGTCGATGCCGCAGAAGGTGCCGTCGAGGTTCTCGAGGCAGAGGTTGGCCAGGCCGTCGCAGTCGACGTCGGCATTGCAGGGGCTGCAGAGGGCGTTGTCGGGCGGCATGCAGATCTGGGCTACATCGGAGCCCGAGCTCTGCACGAGCCGGCAGATCCAGCCCTCGATCGGGCAGGGGCCGTTGCAGGCCACGGTGCAGAGGTTGCCCTCGCGGGTTGGCACGCAGTAGCCGCTCTCGCAGTCTGCTGCCGAGGTGCAGGGGGTGGGCTCGAAAGGGGTCGTGTCGGGCGTCACATCGGGCGTGGTGTCGACATCGGCCGTGGTGTCAGCGCCGCTCGCATCGACCTCATCGATGGGCGTGCAGAGCTGCGCGACGCAGAGCTCGTCGGAGGCGCAGTCGGCGCCCGTGGTGCAGGCGGTGAGGGTGGCAGAGCTGCCAACATCGGAGGTCGAGCAGGCGGAGAGACAGAGCAGACCGAGGGCGAGGAGACGACGCATGGCAGCACCCGAAGGGGAGGATTCAGATCTCCACTCTACGGGACAATCTGTTCTGCTCCAAGCATCAATGGTGCTGACGCGGCGCGTCAGTCGTCGCGGCAGGCCCGTGTGCCCCGCGGTTCAGTCGTCGCGGCGATGCTTCGGGCGCTGGTCTGTCCCCTCAATCCGCACAAAACGGGCCATCTCGTCGATGCGGCTCACGATGCGGTCGTCGATGCGGTCGGCCAATGTCGCCACCGCCACGCCGCCACCTGCACCTGAGCGGGTCGCCGCCGCCCGGTCGCGGTGCAGGTTGGTGCCGAAGAAGGTCGAGACCTCCCGGTTGTAACGCTTGCTGATGATCTCATCGAGGATGCCCGCCTGCCACTCCGTGACAGCCTTCTTCCCGAGCTCGTCGATGACCAGCACCGGCATCGCTACCAGCTCGCCGATGAGCTCCCCTTCGCCCACGCCCCGCTCGAACCCCGCGCGCAGCTCCGAGAGCAGGTGGGCGAACTCGACGTAGCGGACCCCGAAGCCCTTCTCGAGCGACAGCGCCCGGATGACCCGACAGAGGAGGCGCGTCTTGCCCAGCCCCGGTGGCCCCGACAGCACCACGCCTGCGTCGCCCGGCCTGAACCCCTCGTCGATCCGCCGACGCAGCATCAGCGCCGCATCTCGGATGCCCGCCTCGCCGCGCTCAAAGTCCGACCAGGCCGCATCCCAGAAGTGACGCGGTACCAGCGCCTCGTCGAACTGCTTCATCCGCTTGCGCACCTCTGCACAGTCCGGGCAGCGGTTGGCCACCGGCCCGCCATGCTTGCCCCAGACGAAGACGAAGCCAGTGCCCTCGCAAGTCGGGCAGTCTGCGACCTGCGTGCAGCTCGGGCAGCCCATCGAGACGGCCGTGTCGAACCCAGGTACTGCAGACGGCAACGCCTTCACGCCGCGGCATCGCTTGCAGACTGTCTCGCTCATGGCGCACCTCCCTGCAGCCGCGCCAGGATGGCTGCCTTCGCCTG
>JABMMX010000059.1 GCA_013205435.1 Deltaproteobacteria bacterium | reverse complement strand
GATTCCACTACCGCTTCCTTTCGCGCCGTCGCCTGGCCCGGCGTCCTTCTTCATGACGAGCGCCAGCGCCGCGATGGCGAGGAGGCCGCCAGCCAACGCGATGTTGAGCTTGGAGATGGTCTTCTTGGGGGCAACCGCCGGGCTGCGCTCGGTGACGGGCCTTGCCACCACGGGTGCGGCAGCAGGGCGCGGGCGGAGCGTGCAGCTCTCGCCGGTGGTCATGGTCACCGTGATGGCCTGGGCGGCCTCGTCTGCCGCCTGCTGGTAGATGGCCCGCTCGTTGCCAGCCGCCACCGGGGCGCCAAAGCGGAGCATGACCACGGAGGTGTTGTCGGAGCCGTTGAGGGCCCGAATCAGCTCCATCATGATGCGGACGCCGGCCGCGGCCGAAAACCCGGCCATGACCTTCTCCAAGATGCTGTCGGAGAGCACGCCGTGCAGACCGTCGCTGCAGAGCATGAAGGTGCGGCGCGCGCGGTCTTCCACATCGAACATCCCGCAGTCCACGCGAAGGTCGCCGCGGCCTACAGCATGCGAGAGCACGTGGGCGTCTGGCAGCTTCTCGGCCACCTCGACGGGGATGAGGTTCTCGTCGATCATCCGCTGGACCCGGGTGTGGTCCTTGGTGCGACGCTTGAGCGTCCCCTGCTCGAGTTCGTAGATGCGGCTGTCGCCACAATGGGCATGCCAGACAGTGCGCCCGTTGGTCGCCAGGGCCACCACGGTGGTGCCCATGCTGGAGAACTCCGGCTCGGCCACGCCGGCTGCCTGGATCAGGCGGTGGCCCTCTTCGATGCCGCGCTTGAGGGCCTGGTCGGGGCTGAGCCGGCTGCGCTCCGAGGCGTAGCCGCGGAGGATGGCGTCGCGCACGGTACCCGATGCACGCGCCCCGCCCCGTTCGCCACCCATACCGTCGCAGACGACGAAGACGGATTCGCTGCCCGAGGCGCTCGGCCCCAGCAGGCCAACCGAGTCTTCCTGCCCGGTGCGACCGCCCAGGAAGATGCCGGCGACATGCTCAAAGGGGACGTCGCTGAGCGACTGCCAGTTGTTGGGCTCAGAGGCGATACTCGCCCAGTGACCTTGCGAAGCTTGCGGGTTGTTCACGCATCACCTGCGACGAAGTGAATGTTGGATGAGAAGGAGATGCGGTCGCCTGCCTGTACGACGACAGGCTGGTTCGGATGGAGGCGGTTGCCATTGAGGAAGGTGCCGTTGGAGCTTCCGGCGTCTGCGACGAAGAGGTAGCCGCCGCTCACCCAGAGGCGGGCGTGGTTGCCGGAGACCTTGCTGGCGGCCGGCTCGGAGCCGCCCATCGAGAGGTCGAAGACATCGCAGTCGTGGCGCGGGTCGGGCTGGCGGCCGAGGAGCAGCGGCACGGGACCGATGGTCTTCTGGCCGAGGCGCGCCAGTTCGGAAGAGGCGGGTGTGATGCGCCACGCCTCACGGCGCTGGCGGGAGGCGAAGGGGGCGCCGCTTGCGGGGTCGACGAGCCGCGATTCGATCAGGGCTCCGCCGGGGAGACTGACCAAGGTGCCCGGTGCCAACTGGGTCTGTGACTCGACGATGGACTGGTCGAGCTCCTTGCGCATGTTCAGACCTGCGCGGGTTGCCCGCGCGGTGATTCCAACGCCGCTGTCTCTTGCGACCAGGAGGACCGCCGAAGCATCGCGCTCGGGGACCGCGGCGACGGAGCCGTCGGGGCCCACGCCGATCGCGACGGGCGAGGCGCCGATGCGGACCGACGAGACGCGGCCGCCAGCCAGGATGGCCAGATGGGGGCCATCGACGTCGCTGCGCCATGCGCGCAGGCCATCGGCGGCGGAGCGGGGCGATGCAGTGTCGGAGGGCCGCCCGCCGCTCTGCTCCATGGAGGTAGGGGCGTTTACAGCGGGCGCGGGGGGGAAGGGCTGTCCGGCAGGCGGCTGTGGCGAAGAGAAGGCAGCGGCGGCGCGCTCTGCTTCGATGCGGCGCTGCTCAGCGGCCTGCGCCTGTTTGGCGGCGAGCTCCTTCTGCTTCTTGCTGCGGAGCACGAGCCAGGCAATCAGCCCGATGGCGAGCAGGCCGAGGGCGATTCCGGCCCACTGCTTGCCGGAAAAATCGGTGCTGCTCTCCGGCGGCGGGGTGGGTGCTGCGGGCGGGGGCGTTGTGCCCGGCGCGGGCGCCGGGGGCGTGGCGGCAGCGCAGGCAGGGACGCGGTCGCAGACTGCGCCAATCGATTCGCAGTGCAGCCCCGCGATGCCGATCAACGCTGCGTCGGTCTTGGATGTGCCAACGGCCTCGAGCGACACGGCGCCCTCGGAGAGGGCTGGCTCGCGGAGGCAGTTTGCCTTGTAGAGATAGACGGAGCGGGCCTGGTCCATGGCCTTGGTGGCGGCGTCGGCAAGGTCGGCAGCAGTCCGCGGACGAATGACCTTGTGCACGCCATGCAGCTGCTTGGCGAGCACCTCGAGACCGGTCAGCCAGCGCCGGTCGATGTTAGAGCCTCCAGCCATGTCGTTGACGGCAAGGGTGGAGACGGCGACGGGGACGGCGCCACGAAGTTCAACGTCGCGGATGGCTTCGATGCTCTTTTTAAGGCAGGCCTCGATGTCTGCCTCGGGCTTGCAGGTCTCGTCGACACCGTCGCTGATGAGGATGATTTCGCGACGCCCCGGGAAGACGAGGTCGTTGGTGATGGCCTCTACCGCCTGACGGGTGGTGGTGAGGATGGGGGACTGCTTGCCGTTGAAGTTGAAGTTCTTGGCAACAAAGGTCCGAACGGCATCGGCGTTGTCTGTTGGCGCCAGCTTTTTGGCACCATCGGGGCCTTCGCGGTCGACGATGTAGATGCCGACCCGGTCGCGCCGTGTCGGGTCCATTTTGCTAGCGATGGCATCGCCGAGCTTGGCGGCAGCACCCGGCAGATTGAGGCTCAAGGTGTTGTCGAGCACGAAGACAATCACCGACCCATCGTCGGAGGCAGAAGCCACGGCGGCTGCGGGCGACGGGTTGTTGAGTGGCGTGGTCGGACTGCCGGAGCGGTAGATCACAACGGGTGGCGCCCCATCCTTGGCGACGGGCTGTTCGTCAGCGAGATGCCGAATCTGGAGGGTCGCTGTCTGGCGGTCCGCTGGCGGGCCTGCGCCGATGATTTGGGACGAGGTGCCCGCCGAGGCAGGCGCCGCGCCGAGCAGGACCAAAGTGACAGCGAGCTGCCCGAGCAATGCAGAGCGGACGGAGCCGCCGAGACTTCTGCCCGAAGAGAAGATCTTCCCGTTCATATGCTTCCTCCAGATATCAAATGCGCAGCGATTTCTTCGAGCCGTCGGCAAGGGCCGTCTAGCCCTCAGGCAGGAGCACAATCGTCCATTCAGCGTTGCCCATTTTGATGCGCGCGGGGCCATAGAGCTGCGTGGTGGTGAAGACCGGCTCGCCGTTGACCTCGATGGGATTCGTCAGTCGGGGATCGGGCATGAGGTGAAGCGCCAACTCGCGGCAGTAGAGGTTACACTGGAAGCTCGAGATGGTGGGATTATCGATGACAATCTCATTCTCGAGGCCGCGACCGACGCGGTTGGCGCCCTCATGAAGCGTGAAGGCCTGCAACCGGTCGGCGCCAACGAGCCATCCCGTAATCTTGCGGGCGGGTGCCTTCGCAGCGCTCGGCGCGGGAGCGGCGCCACCGGCAGCGGGGGTTGCCGGCTCCGGCGGAACCCAAACGGTGCTGGAGCGGCCGCCGGCGGCTGCCGGGTTGGCAGGTGCGGACGGGGACTGGGCGAAGGAGGCGGGCGGCGGCGGGTTGCCGTAGTTTCCGCCCGGCTCGAGTTCGGTTGCCGCGCGGCCTCCACCGAAGGCGGGCTGAGCGCCGAACGGCGCGGAGGAGCCGGGCATCGACGGGGGGCTCTGGGGCCGCGGCGAGGCCCAAGGGGGCGCGGAGGGGGCCTCAGCGGCGTCGGGCTGGTCGAGAACTGTGCGCGGACGATTCGAATTCGACATGGTGTTCTCCAGGTATGCGTGTCGCGATGGCGAACGAGAGGTTGCGTAACCGACGGTTCTGACGACCGCCGTGTCTGAAATGAAAGATGCGTCGGGCCGGATTTCCGCAAAGCCCCCGCTGGGGTCGGTATCACCTGAAATGCAATCTGGTCAAGGCGGACGCTGCAGTCTGCGGCAGGTGACACAGCCTGCTGACGACAGCATCGCAGGTTGATTCATCTGAAACGCGGCAGCCATCGGAGGGGCGGTATCTTGAGAACGGAGAGTTAAGCTAAGGTAGGGCAGTCACCCTAAGGGAGACCCGTCCTGACCGAACCGAAATCTCGCCGACCCCGCCGCAGATTCACCGATGAGTTCACCGATGAGTTCTGTGCCGATGCCGTCCGACTTACGACAGCCAGCCAGCCAAGCATCGCGCAGACGGCTCCTGATCTGGATATCGGCGACACCCTGCTGAGTGCGGTTCAAGGGCTAGGGGGCGCTGCGTTCACCGTCCACGACATGAACGCAGCGCTCAGTGGACTGGCGCAACAAAAACGGACAGATCGTCTAAGGTGTCAGGCAGCGCAGGTGGCGGTTCGGGTTTGAGCTTCGAAGGTGGCAGGGGATACTTGGCCGAGCGTTGAGTGCCGGCGGT
>JABMMX010000004.1 GCA_013205435.1 Deltaproteobacteria bacterium | reverse complement strand
CTAGGGTCGCCGCCTATTCTCACGGATGGAGAGAACCGATGGCAATTGTGACTTCTGCCCCGCCCGGCATGCGAGATTTTCTTCCGGCTGCGGTGGCGCGGCGCCGGTTTGTGATGGAGCGGATCCGCGAGGTCTATCGGCTGCATGGATTTGTGCCGCTGGAGACGCCCTCGATGGAGCGGCTTGAGGTGCTTCTGGGCAAGTATGGAGAGGAGGGCGACCAGCTGATCTTCCGCGTGATGAAGCGGGGCGAGGCGCTCACACGGGCGGTGGAGGATGGCGGCAAGGAGCTCGCCGACTTTGGCCTGCGGTATGATCTCACGGTGCCGCTGGCGCGCGTGGTGGCGGAGCATGCGAGCAGCCTTCCGCGGCCTTTCAAGCGCTACCAGATGCAGCCTGTGTGGCGGGCAGATCGCCCGCAGCGCGGTCGGCTGCGCGAGTTCTACCAGTGCGACGTCGACTTTGTGGGGAGCCGCTCCCTGGTCGCAGAATACGAGGTCATCTCGGCGGTGACGGGGGCGCTGGGTGCGCTCGGCTTCACCGACTTCCGGGTTCGTGTGAACGAGCGTCGGATCTTGAGCGGCTTGGTGGAGCTGCTCGGGCTGCCAGGGGAGCAGGGCATCGCGGTCATCACGGTGATCGACAAGCTGGACAAGATCGGGCTGGAGGGGGTGCAGCGCGAGCTGGCATTGTTGGGGGTTGGTGCGGAGGCCTGGGAGCTGCTGGCCTCGCTGCTTAAGCCCGGCGTTACACTGGCGAAGGTCGCTGAGGCCTTTGCGGGGCGGTCGCCTGCGGGAGAGGCGGGCTGTGCGAATCTGGAGGCGCTGTTTGCGCTGCTTGGGCGGTCGCCGCTGGCAGCTGGCGGTGTGGACTTCGACCTCAGTCTTGCGCGGGGGCTCTCTTACTACACGGGGCCGATCTTCGAGATCGCCCTTCCCGATCTTGCGGGTTCGGTGGGTGGCGGCGGGCGCTACGATGGGCTCATCGGGATGTTCGGCAAGGAGGAGATTCCTGCCGTCGGCTTTGCGCTCGGGTTTGAGCGGATCATGCTGATCATGGAGGAGCGGGGCATGTTCCCGGAGCTCGCCGAGGGCGCGGATCTGATGGTGAGCCAGCTCGACGGGGCGCCCGAGGCGCTGGCGGCCGTGCTTGCGTTTGCGAAGCTGGCGCGGAGCGCAGGGCTATCTGTGGAGGTATATCCCGAGGTTGCAAAGCTGCCGAAGCAGTTCAAGCATGCGGAGTCGATCGGCGCCCCCGTGGTGGCGATTCTGGGGCTTCGCGAGGCAGAGTCTCAGACGGTGGGGCTGCGTCGCATGGGCACAGGCGAGCAGGTGACGCTGCCCTGGTCGGAGGCGCTCGCTACGCTGAAGGCTCGCGGGTAGGTTCGAGCGCGTCCGGTACCGTGAGGTGGTGTCGGACGAGGTCGAGCATGCGGGCGAGGTCGGGCGAGAGGTAGCGGTCGTCCTCAAGCTGCGGGACGTGGGCGCGGATCTGTGCGAGCAGGTTGGCGGTGCCTGCGCCGGGGCGGTGTGGCGCACGGAGCGAGAGGGCCTGGGCGGCAACGAAGAGCTCGATGGCGACGACCTGCTCGAGGAGCTCTAGGATGGCGAGCGCCTGCCTGCCGGCATGCTGCCCCATGGAGACATGATCCTCCATGTTGGCGGAGGTCGGGATGCTGTCTGTGGAGGCGGGGACCGCGAGGGTCTTGGCCTCGGAGACGAGGGCGGCGGCGACATACTGGGGGATCATCATGCCGGAGTTGAGTCCGGGGTTGCTGACGAGGAAGGCGGGCAGGCCCTCGCTGAGTGACTTGTCGACGAGGCGGGCGGTGCGGCGCTCCGAGATGCTGGAGAGGTCTGCGAGCGCGAGCTTGAGGTAGTCGAGCGCCATGGCGACGGGCTGTCCGTGGAAGTTGCCGCCGGAAAGGATGTCTTCGTTGTCGGGGAAGATGATGGGGTTGTCTGTGACGGCGTCGACCTCGATGAGGAGCTGTGTCTCGACATGGTCGAGGACATCGAGCGCCGCGCCATGCACCTGGGGTGCGCAGCGGAGGCAGTAGGGGTCTTGTACGAACTCGCGCTTGCCCTCGATCTGGCCGGGCGTGCAGCCTACGAGTTCGCTCCCTGCGGTGAGATGGCGGATGCGGGTGGCGACGGCGATCTGGCCGGGACGGCCGCGGACGGCCTGGACGCGCGGGTCGAAGGCCTCGATGCGGCCTGCGAGCGCCTCAAGCGTCATGGCGCAGGCGGCGTCTGCGAGCGCAAAGATGCGGCGCGCGCGGAGGGTGGTAACGAGGCCCAGCGCGGTCATGGACTGGGTGCCGTTGAGGAGGGCGAGCCCCTCCTTGTAGGTAAGTCGGACGGGCTCGAGGCCGGCGGCGGCGAGTGCAGCGAGGGCTGTGGTTCGACCGGTGGGCGTGTCGACCTCGCCGACGCCGATGAGGGCGATGGCGACATGTGCGAGGGGACAGAGGTCGCCGCTTGCACCGACGCTCCCGCGCTCGGGGACAACGGGATGGATGCGGGCGTTGAGGAGGTCGATGAGGCGCTGCAGGGTCGTGCGACGGATTCCGCTGAAGCCCCGCGAGAGGGCCTTGACCCGCAGGAGCATCATGCCTCGTACGACGACCTGCGACAGCGGGTTGCCGACGCCGCAGGCGTGGGAGATCACAAGCCGGTGCTGCAGCTGCTCTGCATCGTCCGGAGAGATGCTGGTATCGCGGTTGGAGCCGAAGCCGGTGGTGACGCCGTAGACGCTCTGGCCGGAGAGGGCAGCGCGGGCGACGATGTCGGCGGAGCGGTCGATGAGGCGGGCAGCGTCGTCGGAGAGTTCCACCTTCGCGTCGCCGAAGAGCACGGCCTCGATCTCTGCGGAGGTCAGCGGCTGGTCGCCAATCGTGAGTTTCATCATCTGAGCTCCGGAGCCGGACCCGCGGCGGGGCAGCGTGAGCTGGAGGGCTGCGCGCGGCGGTGCGGGCGGCAGGCTAGCGAGACTGCAGAGGCTGGGATAGGCAGAATCGTGCGCTGCGTTGACGCAACGCGGCGCCGCGAGGTCGGCGGCCTCGTTCGCTAGCGGCCTGCTGGGTTGGCAGGTGGTCTCGAAGTCGGGGATGCCGACCGGGCGCTAGCGGCGGGTGAGGAAGCCGCCTTTGACGAGCTGGCCGAGGTGCTGGAGCGTCTCGATCTCGTCGCCGCCCAGCTGCATGATGAGGTGCTCGACGGTGTCGGCCTCGAGTGCCGACTGCAGCAGGTCGAGTTGGTCTGCGGAGAGGTCGGCGAGCCGGCCACGCAGCGGCTTTGCGAGGATGAGGCTATCGGTCAGCGCCGGGGCGCTGCCGCCGAGGTTGTCTCGCTCGTCCATGAGGCGCATGGCCTCCATCATGAGCGCCTCGGTGCTCATCTGCATCTCGGAGGCGAAGGTCCGCTGCGCAGGTGGCTCGAGGACGAAGGTACCGCGGCTCCAAGTGAGCGCTCTGTAGGCAGCACGCTCGCCGGAGAGTTCGGGGCGGCTGGTGATCTCGGCGTGGATGACGCGACCGTCGCGCAGGTAGATGGCAGCGCCGTCGTCATCGGTCTGGATGCGCAGGAGGCCGCTCTTTCGCGCGGAGGAAAAGAGCTGAAGGAGGTCGGAGAGCGAGACCTCTTCGAGGAGTCCCGACATGAGTCCGCTCACGGTTCCGCCGGCGGGTCGCTGCGGGGGCGATGTGAGCTCTTCTGGCTTGCTTCCGAGCAGGGTTGCCTGGGTTGCGGACTGCTGCTGTCGCGGCTGCTGCACCGCGATGCCGTTGGCAGCAGAGGCGGCAATGATCCGGATGATCGAGGTTCCGAAGAGGATGCGATCGCCCTCACTGAGAGGCTGTGTGTTGACCCGCTCTCCGTTGACGAAGGAGCCGTTGGTGCTGCCTAGATCGACCAGCGTGACAACGCCTTGTTCGACCACGAACTTGGCGTGCTGACGGGAGATCATGTCCTCGACCAGCACGAGCGCGCAGTCGCTGCTCCGCCCCACGAAGTACTCGGTTCCCTCCACAAGGGGGAACTCCCCGCCCTGGTATTTGCCTGAGATGAAGCGAAGGACCCAGTCGACCATTGCGAGACCCGAAGCGTGGGTGGCAGTCGCCTCAGAGAGGCTCGCGGATGATACCAAGCGAGGGAGTTGCGTCAATGCAGTTGTGGCAAAGCGGAGAAGGGGTTGGCGCTGGCGTGGCTGCTTGCTCCGCTGCAGAGCGGGTGCTAGCAGCCGCTGCTCTACGTTCGGCGCCCGCGAATCAAAGCGGCGGCGAGTCTGTGGGAGCAGTGACGCGAAGGGGCGGCCTGCGGCAACGTAACTTTCTCTACCAGAGCAACATGTCGGAACAGGAAAGCGGCGCTGGACAGACCAGCCATGGAACCCAGGCCATGAGCAACAAGGCGCTGGCCGGGCTCTGCCTAGGCGCGCTGGGCGTCGTCTTCGGCGACATCGGCACAAGCCCGCTCTACACGATGTCGGAGCTGTTCTACGGCCTGCATCGTGTGGCGCTCTCTCCGCAGAATGTGGTCGGAGCCACCAGCTTGATCATCTGGGGCCTCTTTCTCGTTGTGTCACTCAAGTATGTGACCTTCGTGCTACGAGCCGACTTCGAGGGAGAGGGAGGTGGCTTTGCGCTTCACGCGCTGTTGAGCGGCGACAATCGAAAGACCCGACGTTTCATCCAGTTTGCGCTCGTCCTGGCAGCCGGTCTTTTGTACGGCGAAGGGATCATCACGCCTGCGATCTCGGTGCTTTCGGCCGTCGAAGGCCTCAAGTTTGTGACCAATGCTGCCGAACCGTATGTTGTCTACATTGCTGTCGGCATCATCGTTGGGTTGTTTGCAGTTCAATCGAAGGGCACGGGCAAGGTTGGTGTCTGGTTCGGCCCGATCGTGCTGCTTTGGTTCCTCTCGCTCGCGGCGCTGGGCGTTTATGGAATCTCGAAGGATCCCTACATTCTGCATGCAGTGAACCCGCTGAATGCCATTCGCTTCCTGATGGACTGCGGTATCCATGGGTCGCTCGTAGCGCTTGCGACAGCCCTCCTGGCAATCACCGGTTGCGAGGCGCTCTATGCCGACCTCGGTCACTTCGGCAGGCGGGCGACGCGACTCGCATGGCTGGCGATACCGTTCCCGGCGCTGATTCTCGTCTACTTGGGCCAAGGGGCCTGGCTCCACGGTGGGCTCACGATCGCCAACAGCGGTCTGGATGTTCAAAACAACAGCCTCTTCTTCAGCATGGTGCCAAAGGCCCTCTTGCTGCCGATGGTAGGGCTTGCGACGATGGCCACGGTGATTGCCTCGCAGGCGCTCATCTCCGGCGCGTTCAGCGTGACGCGGCAGGCCATCGCACTGGGCCTGTTTCCGCGCCTGAAGATTGCCCATACGAGCGACGAACACATGGGCCAGGTCTACCTGCCGGCCGTCAACTGGGCGCTCGCGTTAGGCTGCATTCTGCTCACGATCACCTTCCAGACGAGCAGCTCGCTGGCAGCAGCCTATGGCTTTGCGGTCTGCGGCGTGATGGCTGTCACGTCCATGGGCATGTGGGCGGTCTCGCAAGCCATCTGGGGTTGGTCGCTCGCACGAGCGACTGCCTTGTTCGGCAGCTTCCTTCTCCTCGATCTGGTCCTGCTGACGGCTGCGAGTCTCAAGTTCTTGGATGGGGGCTGGATTCCCTGTGTGCTCGGCATCATCGTGTTCGCAGTGATGACCACCTGGAAGTGGGGCCGCGCAGAGGTGGCTACCGGCATCGAAGGGCAGTTGGAGCCGGAGACGGTGGCCGCGATGCTGGCGCGGCGGCGTGGGAACGAATTGGTCCAGAGCAAGCGGTCGGTCGTGGTCATGAGCAGCAAGCCGATCGACAGCTTGGATGACCACGTACCGGCAGTGCTGAAGTTGTTTCACCAGCGGTTCGGGATCACGCCGCGGCATATCATTTTCGTGACAGTCGTTCAGGAGAAGCGGCCCGTGGTGGTCCGTGACGAGCGGGTGGAGTTTGTGGAGTTCTGCCGCGACGAAGTGCTCGGCTCGGTGGTCGCGCTGCGGCTTCACTACGGCTATATGGAGGCCCCGTCGGTGCGGAAGGCGCTGGCGACGGCGAAGGAAAAGAACGGGCTCCGCCTTCCGGGGAGCGCAAAGCGGTGGCTGGTCCTCGTGGGCCAGGATCACCTTCACTACAAGGGCAGGAGCCCGGTGGTCGCGCTCAGGTTGAAGTTGTTCGGCTTCATGCTCCGGAACTCGGTACCGGCGCATCAGTATCTTGGGCTTGGCGACGACAGCGGGGTCATCTCGGAGGTGCTGCATGTGAATCTGCGGGGCGGCTCCAGGGCTTCGGCAATCGACAGCCGCACCTCGATCCATCCGACGGTTGCCTAGTTGTCTTTGACCCGCCGCGCAGTTGACGAGGATGCTCCAATCGGGGCAGATAGGCGGCGCCTTCTGTCGCTCTCCGTCTTGGTGATTTTTTGAACGCCGACGCCCTCTACCGAACGCATGCGCTGCTGAATGCGCTCTGGTCGAGTTACCAGGGGATGACCACGCTGCTAACGCTGCTGGGCACCGCCGACGAGACGGGCGAGTTGAACCCTACTATGGCGCAGTGCCGGCGCGCGGTGGAGACCCTGACCGACTGGCGGGAACGTTGGGAGTCGGGCGACTTCTGGCTCGCAGGGGAGCAGGCGAGCGAGGCCGATGTTCAGCTCGCAGAAGCGATGCTCAACACGCACCGCGGCCACCTCGTGTGGAGCCTGCGCGAGGTATCGAGCAAGTCGTCGCGCGAGAACCTGATGCGGGACCGTGGGGCACTGGCCTTCCGGCTTGCGGCTGCCAGCCAGGAGGCGATGTCGCGCGATCTGTTTGTGCAGGGGTTGGTGTCGTACGGTGCGCGGGTTCGTGCGCCGGAGGTTGTGCAGCGTTGGCAGCCACATGTGGGCGCCAACCGCGACCTTGTGGCGCGATCGCAGAAGCTGTGGGACTGGTTCATGCGGCACGACGAGATCCCGGCGGCCTTCGTGAGCCAGCTGCTGGACGAGACGCTGCTGCTGCCGCTGGCCTTCAGCCACCGGATTCTGGACCTCGACTTCCTGCGGCTCGAGCCGACGGGGGCCTTCGGGTTCAAAGAGGCGGGGATTCGGGACGAGGCCGTAACGGCCTGGACGGCGCGGGGGTTTGCGCCCTACGCGGCGGGCCAGTGGTACCTTGCCGGCATTGGCCCTGAGGAGGCCTCGCGCTGGTTGGAGGCTGGCATCAGCGACCCCTATGCCGCGGGCCATTTCCACTGGCGCGGCATGTCGCTGGATACCGCGCGACCCTGGATCAAGATGGGGTTTGGCGGCCGGTCTGCGGTGGCGTGGCAGCAGGCCTCGATCCCGGTGGCGGAGGCGGCACGCTGGCGCCAGTCGGGTGTGCACTACCCGCAGCAGATTCCTCGGGGCCGCTAGTCCGACGCAGGTCTCTTAGAGGTCTTCTGCCGTCACGGCTGCCGCCACGGTCGGTGCGGTGTGGTAGAGCAGGCCCACGTTGATGAAGAAGACGTTCTGGGCGAAGTCGCCGGCCGGATTGGGGCTCTTGCTCGGGTCGGTGGGGGCGTCGAAGTCCGAGGCCTTGGTGGAGCGGTCGGCATAGAAGATGTTGTTGGCGGAGACGGAGATGTCGAGCGTGGGCATGATGCCGAAGGTGGCGCCAAGACCGGCGCTGAACTTGTCCATGTCCATGAGCGAGGGCTCGAGGGCGGTATCGGGGATGGCGTTGGCGTCGTAGCCGAGGTCGGCGAAGAGTTCGGTGCCGTCGGCGGTGTAGTGGGAGTAGCCCGAGCGGATGCCCCAGGCGTCGTTCCAGCGCCGGAAGAGGTTGACGGCGATGCGCGGCTCATTCGCCGCGATGACTGCGGAGCCGTCAGGGTTGGTAGCGCAGAACTTGAAGGGGTCGGCGCCATCGAGGACATCTTCGTTGACGAGACACTGCTGGTCGAAGGTGCTCCAGCGGGTGAAGTCACCGAAGAGGCGGAGTTCGTCGCGGCCGTTGATGCGCTTCTTGAAGCCGAGCCGGATGACGTCGGGGAGCGTGGAGGTGAGGATGACCTTGTTCACCTCGGGCTCTTCGCCGAATACGTTGGTGAGCTCGCCTTTGAGCACCATCTCGCCGTTGAGGTTGGGGCGTGACTGGTAGCTGAGGCCGACCCAGAGGTCGTTCGGGCGGGGCTCCCAGATGAGGCCTGCGCCGATGCCCCAGTCGATACCCTTGGCGTCGATGCGGCTGCGGCCCTCGTTGTAGACGTCATCGGTGTTGGCCGAGACGCGGGCGCGGAGGGTGTCGATGGAGGTCTGGTAGAGGTTGGCGGAGAGGCCGAGCGTGAGGTGGGCGGCGGGCAAACGCTGGGCGCCCCCGATAGCGACACCGAGCGTCTTGAGGGTGCCGTCGATGGTGAACCAGCGCTGCGGGCCATCGATAGCGCCCGGGTAGGGGTTGGAGGCGTTGGCGTCGACCTTGTCCCATGCGGCGGCGCCACCGAACGGCACAAAGAAGCCGGCGCCCCAGGCGAAGTTGGGGTTGATGTTGCCGCTCGCGCCGACCATCGGCGAGACGACTTGGTTGGAGAGTGTACCCTTGCCTCCGTTGGCAGCCAGGAGGGCCGGGTCGTCGGCACGGACATTGTCTTGAACCGTTCCGTCGAGGTCGCGCTCGTAGGTGGCGTTGCGCTGGGCCCAGGTGACGTCGAGGTAGTAGCGCTGCCCTGATGCGCCGAGGAGGCCGGCAGGGTTGTAGTAGATGGAGGCGGGGTGGCTATCGACGGGGTTGCCGTGGGCACCGCCGAAACGGGCTACAGCGAAGCCGCTGGCGCTGGCGGTCTGCGGGAGCGCGACGGCGGCGAGGCCGACGAGCGAGATGGAGGCCAGGGTGCGAGAGAGGACGGAGGTCGTCATGGGGTTCCGTAGCGACAGAGGGGCTCGCAGCGGCACCTTGAGGGCGCCGGATGGAGCGGTCGAACCTTCCGCGTTGTTTTGCAGTTCGTCAAGAACTGTGCGATGCAGCGCGATACACCCGCCGCCGAGGCATGCCATGAATCTGCGCGTTGCGACTGCTTTGACTCCCACCCTCTTTGCGCTGCTGCTCTCCGTCGGCAGTGCGCTCACCGGTTGTACGACCCCCGACCCCGAGGGGCGGCTTGGGGAGTTCGACGAGGCCCGTGCTGCGGCGGCAGCCGACGCAGCGCAGGACAGCGGCACCGGCGACACGGCTGTCGACACGGGCGCCGATACGGGCTCCGGCTCCGGCGTGACCTGCACCCCTGCGCCGTTTGAGGTCGAGGGCACCTACCTCCTCGG
>JABMMX010000058.1 GCA_013205435.1 Deltaproteobacteria bacterium | reverse complement strand
CGATGGCTGCCTCCACCCGGGCCGATCGGCTCGCCGGCTTTGGAGAGGTGTCGGCCGAGGAGGGAGGACTGGCGGCCGCGCTCGTCTCAAACGACACGGGCCCCGTCTTGGTCGTCGGCAGCCTCTACCTCGTTGGCGACCTCTTTGTAGCGCTCGGCAAGAGCGCGGCAGACCTCGCCATCTTCGACGAGGCCTGAAGGGCTCGGCGGGCTACTGCCCGTCGCCGCAGATGCCGCGGGCTGTCTGGCTGATGCGGGTGCCGTAGAAGGCGCCCGGCACGGCCTGCGGGGTGGTGCCAGCGCCGAAGCGGCTGTCCCAGACGCAACGGTCGGTGCCCGTGCCGCCGATTGACTCGGCCGTGAAGTCGCGGTCGGAGAGCTGCAGCTGGCAGGGGCCCCAGGTCACACCCGAGAGGAGCTCCACATCAGCAGGCTGCACGGTGCCCTCGACGGGTGTTGCGAGCTGGAAGAGCGAGTCGAGGCTGGCGGTCTGGCTGATGAGGAAGTCGCGGACAAAGGCGGCCAGCACATCGCGGAAGCCGTTGCAGATGCCCTCGATGGGTGCCCAGCCCACATCGACCGCAATCTGGTTGCAGTCGATGACCGAGGAGACGAAGTCCTCGAGGCTGCGGATGTCGGGGCCGACCACCTCGGGGAAGACCACCTGCTCGAGGATGAAGACGATAATCTGGCCGTAGTTCAGCGTGAGGCCGAAGCTCTCGACGTTGAGGTAGTAGCCCACGCCCGCGCTCTCCGAGGCCTGCACGGAGCCCGTCCAGGTGCCGTAGGCGGCCTGGTAGCCGTAACTCTCGAGGTTGAAGGGGGGCGTCTCGAAGCTGTCGAAGTTAACGATGATCTCGTTGAGGACCATCTCGTTGCATGCGGCGAGGCGGCCGCTGGCGTCGGGCTCTTCGAAGATGGAGAGGTCGCCGGCCAGCTTAAACTGCGAGAGCGTGGCGTAGATGTCGCCGCCGACCGAGAAGATCTGCTGAACCTCCGCGGGGGCGAAGGCCTCGATGAGGCCGTTGATGACGCCTGGGAGTGAGGCCGTGACGAAGCTCGGCAGGTCTGCAAGTGGGCAGCCGAGCGGGTCGCACATGGGCGGGGTCGCGAGGAGGTCGACGAGGGTCTGGCCAGGGTCGGTAAGGAAGTCGCCGACGGTGCGGACGATGGTCTGCACGCCGGGCGGCAGGAACTCGAAGACGTCGAACTCGTTCGTGACGCGGTAGACGCCCGCGACCGAGGGGTAGAGCGGGTTGAGGATGACCTCGACCGTGATGGCGGAGCCGGGCTCAAGGTCGGCGGGGAGGGTGTCGACGCAGCCGACGGCGACGGGCTGGTCCTCTTTGTAGCCGATGGCGACAATCGTCCGGAGCGGCATGTCGAGGAGGTCGACCTCGAGGGGATACTGGTCGAAGATGCCGCTCGCATCCGGGTAGATGTCGAAGCTCTGAAGCGCGCCCACGATGAGGTTGGGGTCGGTGGGGAGCTCGGCGCAGGTGATGGCGTCGTTGAAGACAAAGGTCTCGGCCTTCTGCAGCCGGAGCGGCGAGGCGTTGACGATCTGGATGAAGTAGTCGGAGATGTCTTTGGCGCGAACGGTGACGCGGAAGACAACCTCCCGCACGTCGTTGCCGCGGACCGTGACGCGCACATCGAACTCTGCGGGGATCGCGCCGGCGACGACGCCCACGGTCGCGATGCCTTCGGCGTCGGTGCGGGTTGTTTGCGTGCGGAGGCGGGTATCGGCGGCGAAGGCCTCCTCGATGGCAAAGTTGATCGTGGCATCTGCGACGGGCAGGTCGTTGAAGTCGACGTAGCGGACCGTGAGTTCAGCCGTGCCCGCGTAGGGCATGTAGACATCTTGCGAGCTGACGAACTCGAGCCGGCTCTGGCCAGTCGGCGGGACGAAGGTGTCGGTGGTACCTGTGTCGCCGGCGCCGGCGTCGGCGCGGGTGCGGCCATCGTCCGCGACGCTGCCGCTCCCAGGATCACCCGCGCAGGCTGCAAGGCCGAGCAGCAGCGCCACGAGTGGGAGAAGGGCGCTACGGAGCTGGCGGAGAGAGGCGAAAGACCGAAGGCTCATTGAGCACCCATGCGAGGTGGCGGACACCCGCCATTGTCAGCGATCTCGCGCCTTTGCGCAAGTAGCCGATAGAGCCTGCAGAGGGTCGTCGGATGTGTGACAACTCACTGCTCGGCCTCCCGCGCCAGCTGGCGTTTCAGGCCAAGCTGTTGGAACGCGCTCGCTTGCGCTGAAAAGGACGGCGGTTGCGTCAGCGGGCTCGCATCGGGTACCTTCGCAGCCATCTCGCCGTGGAGTCTGCCTTGTCGCATCTGTCGCCGCTGTCTCGCTCTTTCGCAGCACTCGCGCTCATCCTCCTGGGCGCCTGCAGCTCCGACTCCGCCGACCTTCCGGCCGCCGACAGCGGCGAGGGCTCCGGCCCCACCTACTACGCTGCCATCAAGCCCATCATCGACGCCCACTGCGTCGCCTGCCACGTCGAGGGCGGCAGCGGCCCCTTCCCGCTCATTACAGAGGCGCAGGTCACGGCGCGGGCCAACGCCATCGCGACCGCAACAACATCTCGGGTGATGCCTCCCTATCCCGCAGCCCCGACTGTGCGCCCCTATCTCTACGACATCAGCCTGACAGACGATCAGATCGCCTCCATCTCGGCCTGGGCCGCTGCGGGCGCCCCCGTCGGCGCCCCCGCGAGCGAGGGCTCCGCGCTCGAGGTCGACTTCGGCCTGCTCGACAACCCCAACCTGACGCTCAGCATGGCGAGCACCTTCGCCCCGACAGAGCGGCCCGACCACTACCGCTGCTTCACCCTCCCCTGGCCCTACGACACCGACAAGTTCATCACCGGCTTCAATGTCCGGGCGGGCAATGTGCCGCTGGTCCACCACGCCGTGCTCTACCTGGTCGATGCCGGTCAGGCCGCCATTGTGGATGCCGCCGATGGCGCAGATGGGAAAACAGGTTACTCTTGCTTTGGTGGTGCAAGTCCTTCAAATGTTGATTCTTTTCCGACACGTCAGGTGGGTGGTTGGGCGCCCGGGTCTGAAGGCACGAACTACGCGACCGGCACCGGAGTCCGCGTCTCTGCAGGCGCCCGCGTCGTCCTCCAGATGCACTACAACCTCATCGGCTCAGCGACTCCTGAGCCCGACCTCTCCGTCGTCGAGTTCCGCGTCGAAGACAGCGTCACCTTCGAGGGCGGCAACATGCCCTGGCTAGACCTCAACTGGCCAGAGACCGAAGGAGCCATGCGCATCCCCGCCGGAGCCCCCTCCACCAAGTACAGCTACGTGGACGACCCGACCGTCGCCTCGCTGGCCCCCATGTTCATCCCTGGCGTCGATGTCGCCCGCGGCATGCGCATCTTCTCCATCTATCCCCACATGCATCAGCTCGGCCGCACCATCTCGGCCAGCGTCGTCCGCGCCAACGGAGATATCGTCCCGCTGGTCGCCATCGACGACTGGGACTTCCACTGGCAGCGCGACTACACCCTCGCAGAGCCGGTCGATGTCTTTGCTGGCGACAAACTCCGCGTTGATTGTGACTTCGACAACAGCCCCGCCAACCAGGCCGTCATCAACGGCGTCCGGCAGGAGCCCCGCGACCTCGACTTCGGCGAAGGGAGCTTCGACGAGATGTGCGTCGCCGCCTTCTACGTGACCCAGCTCGACCAGACCGTCGAACCCTCCTTCTGCGATACCGCCGGCAGCACCGCTGCCGAACTGGGCCGCCTCAACATCATCTTCGACGCGGCCCCCACCGTCCGCTCGAGCGGAAACCTCGAGGGCTCGCTCCTCGGCGCCGTCTACGGCTCCATCTACCGCAAGGCGGACGTCACCATCGTAGGCCCCAACGCGGGCGCACAGCCCGTAGCCAGCTTCCAGTTCGACGCCGTCGATGTCCGCACCGCGACCGACGGACCCTATGTCATCGACACGCTGCTGCCTGCCGGCGACTATCAGGTGCTTGGCTTCCTCGACTCCGACGCCAACGCCGACCCGGCTGCGGCTGACCCAGACGCGAACGACCCGGTCATGATCCCAGGCCGCCCCGTCCATGTGGAGTGCGCCGAGCAGACCGCGACCGTCCGCTTCTCGCTGCTGCTGCCGAACTAGAGGCGGGTCTTGGAGGGCGGGGGCTCGTCGCCGGAGTGGCGACTGTCCTCTTTGCCGTCGAGCCCGTCCACCATCTTGAGCATGCGCTCCAACTCCTCGCGGCTGACCAGCTCTTTGGAGAGCAGCAGCCGCATGAGGGAGACGACGTAGAGCCGCATCTCGTCGAGTTCGAACTCGAGCTGCGCGATGCGCTCCGTGTCGCCCGACGGTGCGGGCGCGCTCTTGGCCTCAGCCACCGCGGCCCGAAGCCGCTCCATCTCATCACGCTGCTGCATGATGTCGAGCTGCTGCCCCAAATCGCCCAGTAGAAGGTAGCTGCCCCAGCCCATGCGTCGCTCCGTTTCTGCCGAGCCGGAAGTCGGCTGCGGAACTGTCGTTCTGTTCTAATGGGTCGGCTAGTCGCCGCCACCCTTGTCTTGAACCTCGTCCTGCGCAAACAGGGCGGCGCCGAGATACTCCCGGTTCAGCTTCTGAATCCACTTGGTGGAGATCTCCTTGGGGCAGGCCGCCTCGCAGGCCAGCGTGTTGGTGCAGGCGCCGAAGCCCTCTGCATCCATCGTGGTCACCATGCGGAGGGCACGGCGCTCGCGCTCGGGCTCACCCTGCGGGAGGAGCGCCAGGTGCGAGACCTTGGCGCCGACGAAGAGCATGGCCGAGGCGTTGGGGCAGG
>JABMMX010000057.1 GCA_013205435.1 Deltaproteobacteria bacterium | reverse complement strand
TCTGCGGCGGCACCCATGTGGGCTCGACGCGCGACATCGCCTACTTCCGCGTCGTCTCCGAAGGCGGCGTGGCTGCCGGGGTGCGCCGCATCGAGGCGGCGACCAACGCCCGCGCCTTCGAACTCGCCAACGAAGACCGCGCCCTTGTGGAGCGGCTCTCCGAGACGCTGCGCGTGCCCGAAGCCGTGCTCACCGAGCGGCTGCAGAAGCTCCTCGCCGAGCAGTCGCAGCTCGAGAAGCAGCTCGAGCAGTTCCAGCGGGCGCAGGCCAAGACCCTCGCAGACCAGATGGTCGCGGGAGCTTCAGAGACCGGAGGCGTCCTCGTCGCCAGCGCCCATGTGGGTGCTGTCTCCCGCGACACGCTGATGGCGCTCGCCGACTTTGTGCGGGATCGCATGAGCGACCGGGCCGGCGTGGCGCTTGTAGCTGCGATGGTCGAAGGCAAGCCGGCCCTCGCCGTCGTTGCCACCGACGCTGCGGTCGCACGCGGCCTCAAGGCAGGCAACCTCGTGAACGGCGCCGCGACTCACATCGAAGGCAAAGGCGGCGGTCGTCCCACGCTGGCGCAGGCCGGTGGCAAGATTGAGGCAGGCCTCGCGCCCGCCGTCGCTGGCTTCGCAGCCCAGGTGAGCGCAGCGCTCGGCGCCTAGTCCGTCATACAACAACCAGACCCGCAGAGGTGCCGCATGGCTCGATGGATGCTCCCGATTCTCCTTCTTGTCCTTGCGGCCTGCTCCGGCGACGATGGCTCCTCCAACGAGGCCGACACCTCCTCGGACGGCTCCGCTGCCGATACTTCGGCGGACGGCTCCTCTTCGGATGGCTCCAGCGACGGCTCCGCTGACGGCTCCGGCAGCGGCGACCCGCCCGGCACCTCGGCATTGTTCGACACCGCGGCGCTCGGCGAGGGCATGCCCTCCGACCGCTGGTTCGACTTCCCCTACCCATCCGACCTTCGCCTGCAGCCCGACGGCCACCTCAGCCTCACCACGATGCCCAACCCGCGGAACCTCCCGCTCATCCGCGGCATTATTCAGGCAGCAGAGCAGGAGCGCGGCTATCCCGTCACGCCGACAGCCTGGTTCCGCTTCTCCGGCCCCGTCGCCGCGGAAGATGGCGCACGCACCCTCGCAACTGTCGACACCTCGCGCGCCATCCTCATCGCGCTGAACGGAGAGCCGGGCGCCATCGGCCGCCCGGTCCCCATCGTCGCCCAGGCGCTGGCGAAGGACATCTACGTCCCCGAAAACCTCCTCGCCCTCGCGCCCGTGCCCGGCTTCGTCCTTGCGCCGGGCACCACCTACGCCTTCGTCGTCTTCGACGCCTTCGGCACCGCAGAGGGCGGCCCGCTCCAGCCCTCCGACCTGCTCGGCGCACTGGCCCGCGGCGAGCGCCCCACCGTCGCCGGCGTCGACGCCGAGGCCCTTGCCGCCAACTATGCCCCGCTCTGGCCCGTCTTGACGGCCGGTGGCTACAACCCCGCCACGGTCACCGCCGCCACCGTTTTCACCACCGGCGACACCACGCTGGAGATGTTCGAACTCTCCGAGGAGCTCCGCACCCGCTTCGACCTCGACCTCTCCAACCTGGCGGTCGACCCCGATGACGGCGCCACCCACGAGGGCTTCTGCGAGCTGCAGGGCACGATGGAGGTCCCCGAGTTCCAGGAGGGCGCGCCCCCCTACAACACGGGCGGCCTCTTCGTCCGCGACGCCGCCGGCAATCTCGTCGCGCAGCGCCGCCCGCGCATCCCCTTCGTCGTCAATCTGCCGTCAGCCCCCATGCCCGCTGGCGGCTATCCGCTCTCGCTCTTCTTCCACGGCTCCGGCGGCATCTCCACCCAGGTGGTCGACCGCGGAACAGACGGTACCACTGCGCAAGGGCCGGCATGGGTCCTCGCTCATCGCGGCATCGGCACCGCCTCCTCCGCACTGCCTGCGAACCCCGAGCGCATCCCCGGCGCCTCCGACATCGCCTACCTCAACTTCGCCAACCTCCGGGCCTTCCGCGACACCTTCCGGCAGGGAATCATCGAGCAGCGGCTCTTCCTCGACGCCCTCCTCGACCTCCGCATCGACCCCGCCACCGTCGCCGCCTGCCCGGGACTCTCGCTCCCCGCCGGCGAGACCGCCTACCGCTTCTCCCCCGACCCCGTCCTCGCCATGGGCCACAGCATGGGCGGCATGTATATCAACCTCATCGCCCCCGTCGAACCCCGCATCAAGGCCGTCGTCCCCACGGGCGCCGGCGGCTTCTGGACCTACTTCATCCTGCAAACGCAGCTCATCCCCGGCGCCGCAAGCACCCTGAAGGCCATCCTCGGCTCCGGCCCGCTCGTCTACACCCACCCGGCGCTCGGGCTTGTCCAGACGGCTTGGGAGCCCTCGGAGCCCATCATCGGCGCCAACCGGCTCGCCGCACGACCGCTCCCCGGCCACACGGCCCGCCACATCTACGAGCCTGTCGGCGAGGGCGACTACTACTTCCCCACTCCCATCTTCGACGCGGTGGCGCTCTCCATGGAGAACCAGCAGGCCGGCGACATTGTCTGGCCCACCATGCAGACGGCGCTCACCTATAAGGGGCTCGAGGGTCTGCTGCCCTACCCGATCAGCCGCAACCGGCCGACCGCGACGGGCGACGGTCGCACCGGGGTGGTCGTTCAGTATCCCGGCGACGGCATCCACGACCCGCACAACATCTTCCAGCACGACGCGCGGGTAAAGCACCAGTACAGCTGCTTCTTCGAGACCTTCCTCCGCGATGGCTCGGCCAAGGTTGTCGCGCCGGTTGGCCTGGATGCGCCCTGCGATTGAGCAGCAGCGTTAGCGCGGGCCGATGTTCTCGTAGCGCCACTCGCAGATGCCCTCGTTGAGGTTCGTGCCGCAGCTGGCATCGTTCCACGATCGGTTCGGGTTGGTGGTGTTGCCGTAGAGCATGGCGCAGGTGCCGTCGCCGCTCGGTTCGCTCGGCCCCCAGTTGGAATAGGTGGTTGGATTGATGGGCCGGCCATAGGCCACGAAGAGCCAGCTTCCGCTCGAGCGGTCCCCGCCTATCCAGGCTTTGCCGAAGTCCCACGGCCGGTTGTCGAAGATCCAGTTGTTCTCGGTGCCGTCGTTGATGGTCGTGAGGTCCATGTTGGCCTGTGCGCGGCACCGGTCGCGGTGCTGTTGCCAGGTGCGATTCGAGCCTACCTGACAGTACATGTAGCCCCGAACCGTGGAGCCATTCGCCCGCCCCGAACAGCCCGGGGGGCAGACGGCTTCGTCTGTTGACCCGTTTCCATTGTTGTCCCAGCCGTCGCAGATCTCGGGTGCATCGGGCGCCACATACTGCGTTGCATCGTTCGGGTCGCCGCCCCTGGTGACCCGGGCCCCGGGGTTGGCGCAGGCCAGTACGACATCCCCGCTGTTGCCCCAACCGTCTGCATCGGCATCCCGGTAGAAGGCGATCGTCACCCCCTCATCCGTCGACCCGTCGCAGTTGTTATCGGTCCCGTCGCAGATCTCCAACGCGGCAGGGTTGCGGCTGCCGTTGGCGTCGTCGCAGTCTCCAACATCCACCGCGGCCTGTGCCGAGCCAGCGCAGCCCGTGGTGAAGGTGTCGGTGGCGAGTGCGCCCGCTACCGCAAAGTTGTCGTCGTCAGCGTCGAAGTAGCAACCGTAGAAACCGTTGCAG
>JABMMX010000056.1 GCA_013205435.1 Deltaproteobacteria bacterium | reverse complement strand
TGCTGTTGGATGAACCCTTCCGTCGATTGGTCCACCTGGCCGGTGGAGATACTGAGGATTTCCATGGTCTCGAGGTCGACGAACATGACCATCGGCGTGTAGCTTTCGTCGTAGTAGTCTTTGAGCACAAAGGGTGCGTCAGCGACGACGGGGAAGGTGTTGCTGTAGCTTCTCTTCCACTGGGCAGCGACGGCAGGCGTGGCCGGGTTGGTCTGGTTATCTTCGAAGACCGAGAGCAGCACCTCGAGACCACAACCTTTGTAGGTGTCGTAGAGCCGGTTAAGTTCGGGCTGCTCCTCGATGCAGGCCGAGCACCAGCCAGCAGAGGTGATGACGAGAAGGAGCCGCTTGTCGCCCGCGGCGCGGAGGCTCTGCAGGTCTACGGTGGAGGTGCCGTCCGGGTCGGCAAAGGAGAGGTTCGCGAGGGTCGTGCCGGCGGCTGTGCCGTAGGGCGCAGCAGGGTAGGTCGGCCGCGGAACGGCGGTGACTTCGCCGCAGGCGCCAGCATCTTCGCAGCCGGTCAGCGTCGAAAGCAGCAGGGCAGCGGGGAGGGCGAGTCGGAATGCGGCAAAGTTCATGAGGAATCACCAAAAAGTGCGGCGTGCGCTTGCGACAACTTTTCTAGTGTGGCAGGGTGCCTTTGGTCAATTCCGCACGGCCCTATTGTGGTGCCAGAGCGCAATTTTTCGGGAGTCTGCACATGGTCCGTAAGAGTCTGACGTTGAGCCTGCTTGTGATGATTTCGGCTGCCGGCTGCAGCAGCGATGATGCGGCGACGAACCGCGGCGGATCGGGCGGCGGCGGCGGCACAGCCGACACCGGCACCAGCGGCTCGGGCGCCACGACCGAAGACACTGGCACGACCGACACCGGCACGACCGAGACCGACAGCGGCACAACCGATACGGGCACCGGCGCCTGCCGTCCCGTCTACCCCAACCTCGGCGCAGCTGAAGGTCTTCAGCTTGGCGACACCGTGAAGGACCTCTTCTGGCGCGGCGCGACCAACGTCGGCACCCAGGCGGCCGGCGATGTCGACTTCTACAAGCTCTTCGAGAACCAGACCTGCGCCGACCCGATGTCGACCGAGGCGCCAATCGACACGCTCGCGATCATCGTGGTTGCCTCGTGGTGCCAGTACTGCCCCGCCGAGATCGCCTTCGCCTCTCGCGTAGCAGAGGAGTTCAAGGCCGAGGGCGGTCTCTTCGTCGTCGTGAACTTTGAAGACACCTCGGGCGCGCCGGCCAGCAATGCTGAGGCCAAGCGCTTTGTAACCCAGCATGCCACTCTCAACGGTGTCGCCCCGGACAACATGTGGGCCGTCGGCGACGGCGCCGCCAACCACGCCAACTACTTCCACACCCTCGGCGAGGTGAACGCCTTCCCGAGCGCCTACGTGATTCGCGTCCGCGACATGCAGGTCATCGCCAACCCTGAGAACGCGGGCGGCAGCTACCTGAACTTCGTTGAGATCGCTCGCGACCCCGAGGCCGGCTCGTGGGGCCCGCCGACCGTTCCCTTCACCAGCAACTGTGGCCCCGGCGACGAGGAGCTCACCGAGCCCAACGACGATGCGACCACCGCAACGCCCGTTGGTATTGGCTCCTTCACCGGCGGCATCTGCTCGGCAGCGCCCGACATCTACTCGATCACCGAGGCTGGCCCCTGGACGATGACCCTCACCTACGAGCAGTCGGCGGGTGACATCGACATGTTCGTGCTCGACGTGCCCAACAACCGTCCCGTCAAGGATGATGCCGGCAACGACCTTGTCAGCCAGGAGACGACCGGCACCGAGTCGCTCAGCTACACTGGCCCCGCCTACGTCGCTGTCTACGGTTACAGCAGCGCCAGCGCCTCCTACGAGTTCACCATCGAATAGGGCCTGAGCGCCGCAAGGCGCCTCGTTCTCGGCGGCCCTCGACCTCGCGTCCCGGGCCGCCTGCCGTTTTGGCGCCCTCCAGTAGCCTGGTCTGCTGCGCGACGAATCCCGCTAGGGCGCGACGCCCAGCCAGGAGAGGTAGGGCAGGCCGTTCACACCGTCGGCGACGATACGGTTACCGTCTGCAGAGACCGTGCCCTGGCCGTAGAGGTGCCACTCGCCCTCCTTGACGCTCTCGGTACCCACGGTCGTGGAGAGGCCGCCGAGGATGTAGAGGTTGGCGGTCGCGCCGGCGGCAAGGCCTAGGTCGTTTGGAAGCGAGAAGCCGAAGCCGTCGCCCGCAACGTCGGTCTCGGGGCCGAAGGCGTAGAGCATGGCAGGCGCGTCGGCGCCGAGGAAGCAGAGCCCTTCGGCGGTCGGGTCGATCTTGGTTGCCGAGAGCTGCGGGAGGTCGCGGGCGGGATCGGAGAGCAATGATGGGAGCACCTCGACGGTAAGCCCGCCATCGAGGGAGACCGACTGGGCAAGAGCGTTGTCGCAGAAGTCGGGGCTGTTCTCGGGGGCACGGAGGCGGAAGAGGCGACCGGTATCGGCGAGGGTGAGATCGCCCTCCGCTGCGATGTCTACGCCGCAGTAGATGGTGGCGAGCGGACGAGCGGGAGCAAAGAGACGGAGCGTCGCCTCGCTCATGCACTGCACCTCGGTTCCGACCGGAATGGTGAAGGTGCCGTCCTGGGCCGTCGCAACGGGGCGGAGACAGGTGAGGCGGGCTGGCTTTCCGCCGCGCACACAGACCTGCGCCTTGGCACAGGGCACGGGGGCGCCGGCGTCGTCGAGGATGGTGCCCGAGATGCTGGTCACCCACTTGGAGGAGGCACCGCAGGAGGGGTCGCGGGCCGGGCCGGTCGCGGGCGGCGCGGTGGTCGCAGGTTCGCCGCAGACGGGCGTCTCGCCGGAGCCTGCGAAGGTGATGCACTCGGGAGTGCCGCTGCCGTCAGCGGAGCCGTCGCTGCCGCTGTCGTTGACCGCATTGGCCTCGTTAGAGGCCGTCTCCTCGGCACCGCAAGCAGCGAGAAGAAGGAGGAGCGAGGGGAGCAGCCGGAGGCTAGACAACGACGCGATTTCGACCTGCATTTTTGGCCTCGTAGAGTTTGGTGTCGGCAAGGGTGAGGAGCGCCTCGACCCGCTGCGTGCGTGAGGCAGCGTCGTCTCCGCCTGCGACCTCCTGCAGGCCGCTCACACCGATGGAGGTGGTAACGGGGATCGTCGCGCCCGCGTGGAGCATGGGCGAGGCGGCAATGCTGGCGCGGATGCGTTCTGCCACCAGCGCCGCTTCGGCAAGCGTGGTCTGGTCGAGCAGCACCACAAACTCTTCACCGCCGAACCGGGCCAACAGGTCTTCGCTTGTTAGCTCAGCCCCGATCCGCTTCGCCGCCTCCACGAGCACGGCATCGCCTGCGACATGGCCGAAGGTGTCGTTGACCTTCTTGAAGAAGTCGAGGTCGAGCATGAGGACCGCGGATTCACGCCTGTATCGCTCCGCGCGGGCGAGCTCGCGTTCGAGCATGCTCAGGAAGTAGCGCTTGTTATAGACGCCCGTGAGCGGGTCGGTGTTCGTGAGGCGGAACATCTCGTCGAAGTAGTGGGCCTCGACGTGGTTCGCGCGCGTGAAGCGGAAGACCGAACCGCCAATCTGGATCTGGTCGCCGTCGACAAGCAGCTGCTGCGCGACCCGCTGGCCGTTGACCTTGGTTCCGTTGGTGCTCTGGAGATCTTGGAGCATCACGCCTGCGGGATGCGCGATGATCTCGCAGTGGAGCCTCGACGCGTCGTCGTCATCGATGGTGACGTCGGCCTGCTCGGACCGTCCGATGGTGATTTTTCGCTGGGCGAGCAGGAAGCGGCGGCCCATGTCACGGCCCGAAAGACCGAGCAGGCAGGCATCAAACTTCTGCTCCTGCCCGGGCAGCGTGATGGAGCGGACAAGCGTGATCTGTCGGGTCTGTTTGGCGTTCTCGGTCGACACAATCACCTCGCGGCTTGGCTCTCTTGCGTCTACCACAAGCGTGTCGCCAACCCAAACGGATTGGCGGCATGTAACGAGGATTCGGTTCCGATTTTTGTCGAACGGCCGCGGGAGTCAGAATGAAAAAGTGGGGCCATCTCTCTCTCATGTTCTCTCTGTTTCTTGGTGTGTGCGGATGCGCAGATGCTGCGAACAGCAACGGCTCCGGCAGCGGCGGCGGCTCCGGCAGCAGCGACGGCTCTGGCATTGTTGCCTTTGACTTTGCGGCCCCAGGCCCCTTTCGCGTGGGGGTGCGCAGCCTTCCGCTGAGCGACGCCACCCGCTCGCGCTCCTGGACAGCCGAGGTCTGGTATCCGACGGTCGCAGAGGGTTCGGCCTCCGCCGTTCTCGACTTCGCCACGAACGCTGAGGAGCGCACGCTGCTCGAACAGCTCTATCCGGCATCACCAGAAGGCTGCGCGACCGGATCGACGCAGGCCATCCGCGATGCCGCGCCCGCCGGGAGCAGCCCGCTCCCCGTCATCTTCTTCTCGCACTGCCACGGTTGCACCCGTTTCGAGCTCTTCACGGTGGCCGAACAGCTCGCCTCCTATGGCTTCGCGGTGGTGGCCCCCGACCATGCGGGTAACACCCTCTTTGCGCACCGGTCGGGCACCCCAGCTCCCATCAATGCGGCCTTCCTCGACACGCGGGTGGAGGACATGCTCTTCACTGCTGCAGCCGCCTTCGACGAGGCCGGTCCGTTCGCTGCGTCTGGGCTGCGGTTCGATGCGGCTCGGATGGGTGTGATGGGCCATAGTTTCGGGGCGGCGACGGCGGCATGGACGGGCGAGCGCCTGCCGGGTGTGAAGGCTGTCGTGGCGCTGGCGGCACCCATGGAGAGCCCGCTGCTGCCCGGGCCGACGATGGCGGCGCTGTCGCTCCCGACCCTCTTTCTGCTGGCGCGGGAAGACAACAGCATCACCGAGCTCAGCAACCGGTTCATTCGCAACAACCACGCTGCGGCAGCCTCGCCGAGCTGGCTTGTGGAGCTGGCCGATGCGGGCCACTGGAGCCCGTCTGACCTGTGCGGTCTGACTGCAGAGTTTGCGGCGGGGTGCGGTGATGGCCGCCGGATGACTGGGCGTGCACCCTTCACCTATGTGGAGAATGGAGCCGCGCGGCGGACGACGGCCGCGCTGGTGACTGCCTTCTTTGCGTCGGTGCTTTCGGAGGAGGCGCGGGGCGTCGCCTACCTCAACGCAGGCCTGTTCGATATCGAGACGACGCTGTCGAAGCGCTAGTTGAAGCCCGAGCCCTTCGGACGCCGCTTGGTCTCTTCGAAGGCCAGCGACTTGAAGCTGAAGGGGGGCTTGTTCTCTGTGGTGATGCGGAGCTCGACGAGGCTGAGGTTGGTGGTCCGCATGACAGCGATGAGGCTGTGGTCTGTGGCACCCTCTTCGATCGAGATGAGTTCGTAGAATCCGTTCTGTCGACCAAGGAAGATGAAGTTCTCGACCAATGCAGCAGGCGTGACCTTGCTTGTGACCTCGGGCGAGAAGTTCTTCAGAATCTCGTCCTCGGTCACTTCGCCGCGCTTCTGGTTGAAGACGGCCATGGTCCAGCGGAGTTTGTCGCCGGCCGGGGTATTGGGGATTTCGAGGACCTCTTCGGCATACATTGCGTCGTAGGCGTAGTAGCCCGCGCCGACCACGACGATGAGAACGACAAGGCGGGCGATGAGCCCGAAGATGGCCTGTTGACGGGCTGCCGCGGCCTTCTTGTCGACAGGGATCGCGGGCATGGAGCCCGTGATGGCCGGGTTGCTCCCCGTGACGCGTGGGTTGCTGCCGGTGACGGCGGGCTGCGCGCCCGTGACGCGTGGGTTGCTGCCCGTCACGGCGGGATGCGCGCCCGTGTTGCCGAGACTGGTGACGGGCAGGACGCTGCTGCTGACTTTGGGCTGGCTGCCGGTGACGGCAGGCTGCGCGCCTGTAACGGCCGGTGCGTTGCCGGACAGCGCGGGCGCGGAGCCGCTGCGCGGGCCTACGCTCTGGAAGGAGCCGGTGGCGCGGGGGATGGCGCTCGTTACACCTGTGCGGCGGCCACCGAGCTTGCCGGCGGCCAGGACCTTGGCGAAGTAGGGAAGGTCGGCGACGTTGCTCCAGACCTTGCCGCCATCGTTCGATGCGCTGAGCCCCTCGTGGGAGTCGCGGCGGCTGAGCCAGATCTGCACATCGCCAGCATCGATGAAGTTGAAGACCATGCTGTCTGTGCCGCGAATCTGCCAAGCGCCCTGCGGTGGAACCACGTCGGATTCGCTGGGCGGCTGAAGCGTTGCCGTGGAGCCGGTGAGGCGCGGGTCGATCGCGACACGCGGCCCGGAGCCGGAGCTAAGGGCGGGCTGAGCGGCATCGGTCGAGGCCTCGTTTCCGAGGCCGGAGATGGCGGCGTAGACGCCGGTCATCGCTCGCGCTGTGCCGGTCATGGCCGGCGAGGAGGTGGTCGCGGGCAGGCTGCCCGTGATGGTGGCTTCGGCGCTTGCCGCTGCAGGATAGTTGCCGCTGGCGGAGGCCTGGACGACGCGAACGGAACCAGCGGCGTCGGCTGCAACGAAGAAGACATTCGTGCAGGAGCCGCACCGGAGATTGGCGCCAGCCTCCGGGAGAGCCTCGTCTGCAACGCGACACAGACTTCCGCACTTGGGACATTCGACATGCATGGGGCTTTTCTCCAGACACTTCGCGAGCGACAGTCATAGGGGTGCGAGGATACTCGTCAGCGAGGAGAGTGTCAAAGGCGCGACGGAAGGTCGAGACCTTTGAACTTGGCCTCCCGCCCGTGGTGGCCGCGCCTACAAATGATGTTTGGGAAGTCGGGGTGACAGGATTCGAACCTGCGACTTTCTGCTCCCGAAGCAGACGCGCTACCAGGCTGCGCTACACCCCGTTGGATGCTCCGCTCGAAGCGGAGGGTGACGCATCTAGACGGAACCGGAAGCCTCGTCAACGCTGGAGTGCGGGCCCCTCATTGAGCGTCGGGCTGCCGAGATGGATGAGCAGCCTCGAAGGCGGGGAGGGCAGCCGCGTGGGCCGCTACGGCAGCCAAGCGTGGGTAGTCTTCGAGCGTGACGCCGAACCGGGCGGAGCCTACCACCTGTGGCACGAGACAGATGTCGGCGAGGGTGACCGCATCGCCGACGGCGAAGGTGCCCGCCGTGTCGCGCAGGATGGCCTCGATGCCCCGAAAGCCGCTGTGGATGAAGTGGGCGACCCAGGCGCGACGCCTGTCTTCGACCGCGCCAAAGTCGGTCTCGAGCTTCTTCAGCACGCGAAGGTTCTGCAGGGGCTGAATGGAGGCATTCACACACTCGGCGAGCTGCCGCGCCTTGGCCCGCCCGTAGGCGTCGGCGGGGAGCAGCGGCGGAGCCGGACGGGTCTCGTCGAGGTATTCGAGGATGGGGAGCGACTGCGATAGCACAAGGCCATCGATGAGCAGGCTCGGCACCTCGTGCATGGGGTTCAGCGCGGCGTAGGCCGGCTTGTACTGGGCGCCGCCCTCCTCGACGAGGTGCACTGCACGGTAGTCGTAATCGATGCCTTTGAGCGCCAGCCCGATCCGGACGCGGTAGGAGGCCGACGAACGGAAGTAGCTGTAGAGGATGGGCTTGGCTGCGGTCATCTGTCGCTCTTGGCGACGGTCTGGGAGATGGTGCCGAAGAGGTTCGTGCCGGCCGCGTCGACCATGCTGATTTCGATGCTGTCGCCGAAGGTCATGTAGGGGGTCTTGGGCGCGCCGTCTGCCAGCGTTTCGAGGGTGCGCCGCTCGACGATGCAGCTGGAGCCGCTCGCGGGGTTTTCGTTGGAGATGGTGCCGCTGCCAACGATGGTGCCGGCGGTGAGGGCGCGGGTGCGGCAGATGTGCTCGACGAGCTCGAAGAAGCTGAAGTGCATCTCGGGGCCGGCATTCGGGTCGCCGAAGAGGGTGCCGTTGAGCAGGCTTCGGAGCGGCAGGTGGAGCCTTCCGCCCGACCAGGCCTCGCCGAGTTCGTCGGGGGTGAGGGCCAGCGGCGAGAAGGTGGTGGAGGGCTTGGAGACGAAGAAGCCGAAGCCCTTGGCGAGCTCATCGGGGATGAGGTTACGCAGGGTGGTGTCGTTGACCAGCATCACGAGCCGCACGTAGGGCGCGACCTCGCCGGCCTTGGTGCCGCGCGGGACGTCGCCCAGCACGATGGCGACCTCGGACTCGAAGTCGATGCCCCAGGCGTCGGTGGGGAAGGTGATGGGGTCTGTGGGGGCGAGGAAGACGCCGCTTCCGCCCTGGTAGACCAGCGGGTCGGTGTTGAGCGTGGGCGGCAGTTCGGCCTTTCTCGCGCGCCGGACCAGCTTCACATGGTGAATGAAGGCGCTGCCGTCGACCCATTCGTAGGCGCGGGGCAGGGGCGAGTGGAGCTCCGACCACGGGGTCGCGATCGCGTTTGCATCGCCGGCCTCGAGCGCTGCGGCCTTCTCACGCACATGGGGCAGAAGGGCCTCCCAGTGGTCGAGGAGTGACTGCAGGTTGGGGGCGAGTGCTGCAAGCGAGAGGGCGCGGCTGGCGTCGGCCGAGATGAGCAGGAGCTCGCCGTCGCGTGTTCCGTTTTTGCGGGTTGCGAACTTCATCTTACTTCACCTTGCCGCCGGCGGCGCGCTGCTTGAGGAGTTCGATCGTGGCACCCCAGTCGGGGGTGCTGAAGACGGCGTTTCCGGCCACACAGACGGAGGCGCCCGCAGCGGCGATGCTTGCGATGTTTTCGGTGTTCACGCCGCCGTCGACCTCGATGATGTAGTCGAGGTTGTTGCGCGAGGCATGGTTGGCGAACCACTCCATCTTGCGCAGCGCGGAGGGGATGAAGGACTGCCCGCCGAAGCCCGGATTGACGCTCATGACGAGCACCAGGTCGCAGCTGTCGAGCACCCACTCCACGGCCTCGGGCGGCGTGTGCGGGTTGAGCGAAACGCCTGCCAGCACGCCCCGCGCTCGGATGGCCTGCAGCGTCCGATGGAGGTGGGTCGAGGCCTCAACATGGACCGTCACGACCTCGGCGCCGGCGTCGATGAAGCTGTCGATGTAGCGCTCGGGCTCGGCGATCATGAGATGCACATCGAGCGGCACCCGCGCCACCTTCTTGAGTGCCGCGACGACGGGCTGGCCGATGGTGATGTTGGGCACGAAGCGGCCATCCATCACATCGACATGGAGCCAGTCGGCGCCCGCGGCGGTGACCTTCTCCACATCCTCTCCGAGGCGGGCGAAGTTGGCTGAGAGCAGCGAGGGGGCGATGAGGGTCTGGCCCGGCAGGGGTCTGGCGATCGGCATCTCTGTCTCCGTATGTGCAGCGCGTTTCGACTAGCAAAGGCGCCGGAGGCGGGCCACGAAAAAGCCGTCGGTGTCGTCGGTGTCGGGGAACAGAAGGCGGCCTGGCTGCTCCTGCTCGCTCTCGCCCGGGAGGGGCTCCTCGGCGAAGTCGGCGTGGCGGGCGAGGAAGTCGCGGATGACCTCGCGGCCCTCTTCGGGTGCCCAGCTGCAGACAGCGTAGACGAGGCGTCCGCCGACCGCGAGGTGGGGCGCCGAAGTCTCGAGGAGGCGGCGCTGAAGGGTTGAGGTTGCGGTGAGGTCTTCAGGTGTGCGCCGCCAGCGGACCTCGGGGTGCCGACCGATGGTGCCGAGCCCTGAGCAGGGGGCGTCGAGCAGGATGAGGTCGTAGGGCCCTGCCTCTTCTCCCGGCGGGCCGGCAGTTGCGTCGGCCTGCAGGAAGCGGAGGCCGGGCAGGGTGCCAGCGGCCTTGCGCGCTGCATTGAGTTTGTGGGCGTGGAGGTCGGTCGCCAGCACCTGCGCCTCGGGGAGGAGTTCGGCGAGGTGGACAGCCTTGCTGCCGAGGCCGGCGCAGACATCCCAGATGCGGGCCGTTGCGGGCAGACCATCAGCGGCGACGAGCCCGATCCACTGCGCGCCGGCATCCTGCACAGCCACATCGTCGCCAAGCTGCAGGGCCACCTTGATGGCGCTGCCGGAACGCATGACGAAGCAGCCCGGTACCGAGCGGTGGGGTTCGATGCCCTCGGCGGTGAAGGTCTCGCGGAGCGCATCTGTGAGTGGAACGCGGAGGCGGAGATGGGTGGCGGAGCTCCCGTTCCAGGCGGCCATCGCGGCGGCGGCGCCTTCGGGGCCGCGGGCTGCGAGGAGACGTTCTGCAATCCAGAGCGGAAGCGAACCCGAGGTTGCGAGGGTCGCCGCGGAGGAGGCGTCGGGGTGGGCGGCGAAGGGGGCGCCGAAGCGGGCGATCTTGCGGAGAACAGCGTTGGTCAGACCGGAGATGCGGCCGAGCCCGATGGCATGCATCTGGGAGACAGCCTCGTCCACCACAGCGTGGGCTGCGCCGGGCCGGTTGGGGCGCAGGAGCTCGTATGTTGCCACGCGGAGGACGGCGCGCGCGAGGGGCGGGACGCTGCCGAGCCCCTGCGTCATCCAGGCCTCGAGGGCCTCGTCGATGGGGGTGAGCCAGGTGACGGTGCCGTAGACAAGCTCGGTGGTGAATCCGCGGTCACGGCCCTCGAGGGCCGAGGCAGCGAGCTGGTAGCGGAGGGTGATGGAGCTGAAGGCACCTTCGTCGACAACGCGGGTGACGACGCGTGCGGCGAGGCTACGCGCCGATTCTGGCGGAGAAGCGGAGGGAGGGATGGCGTTCAAGAGCAGGGCTCCGGCTGACGGCGGGCAAAGCGGGTCAGAGTGACCTCGCAGGAGATGGTGTGTGATTGCCAGCGCTCCGCAGCAGCGGCTGCAGCAGCGGCTGCGCGGTCGGCGTCGGGGTGAAGTGCGACGATGCAGCGGCGCCCGCGGAAGCGGCTGAGTCCGGCGGCAACCCCCTCTTCGCGTGCGGCCGCAAGCGCGGGCTGTAGGCCCGGGATGCCAGCGCCCAGCAGGTCGTGGAGCGAGCCGTCGTCCAGCGCGAAGCGGAGCAGGTCGAGGCTGCCTGTTCGCAGCCCCTCGGTGACCGCGACGGCGCGCGACGCAAAGGTGGCGGCCGCCTTGCCGATCAGCGTCTTACCGAGGAAGGCAGAGGCCTCCGATGCGCTTTCAGGCAGTTCGGGTGTGACCACGGCCACCGCCCAGTCGGGCAGGGCAAAGGTGGAGAAGCGGGCCGGCGGGTGGGGCCAGAGCAGCACCACGCCAAGGCCTGTCTGCAGGGCGGTATGGGCAGCGGCCTCGAGGGCCCCAAGCGCCGCAGCCATTGCTGCCATCGCATCGTCCTGCGGGAGTGGCTCGCCGAGCGCCGTCGTCGCTGCTTCACGCGCCAGCGGCAGCATCAGACCGTGGCCCAGGCCGCAGGCGACGGAGGGGCCGAGGCCGCACAAGAGGCTGTCGTATGATGGGGTGGTTTGGGTCAAGCGACCGGCTCGAAGCGCGTTCCCGAAGCGGGGCACCAGCCGTTGAGCACAACCTTGGCCGGCATCACCCGTTTGCCCGCTCGCTGCAGCTCGAGAACCTCGAGGACGGTGCCCTCGCCGGCGGAAACGAAGAGGCCGCTGCGCGCGTCGGCGGCGACCACCTGGCCGGGCTCCAGCGCGTGGCTCCCCTCCACGGGCCGAGCACGACAGAGCAGCACCAGTTCGCCCTCCACCATGGCTGCGGCACCGGGCCAAGGCGTCATGCCGTTGATCCAGTCAGCGACAGAGGCGGCCCGCTGCGAGAAGGGGATGGTGCGGTCTGCGCGCGTCAGCATGCGGGCGTAGGTGGTGCCGCGCGCGGGCTGCGGGTCTGCTGCGGCGCTGCCGTCGAGGATGCCTGGCAACAGGTCGGCGAGCAGGTCGGCGCCGAGCAGCGCGAGCCGGTCGTGGAGTTCGCCGGCCGTCTCGGTATCGCCAATCATGAGCGGGCGCTGCGCGAAGACCGGGCCGGTGTCGAGGCCGCGCTCCATCTGCATGATTGCCACGCCCGTGGTTGCGTCACCTGCCGCGATGCTCCAGGAGATGGGGGCCGCTCCACGCCAGCGCGGCAGCAGGGAGCCGTGGATGTTGACGCAGCCGCGGCGGGGAAGGTCGAGCGTGCGCTGGCGCAAGATCTGACCGTAGGCTGCGACCACAAACAGGTCGGCCTGCTCTGCCTCCAGGAGCGCGTGGACCTCGTCGGTCTTGAGCGATTCGGGCTGCTCGAGCCGGAGCCCCATTTCGAGCGCTGCGGCGGCCACGGGCGGTGGCGTCGGCAGCTTGCCCCGACCTGCAGCGCGGCTCGGCTGCGAGATGACCAGCGAGACGGTCACATCGGTGCGGGCGGCCAGCATGCGCAGCGCAGGGACCGAGAAGGCGGCCGTGCCCATGAAGACAATCTTTGCGGTCATGTTCAGCCGTTGCGGGGAGGCTGGCGATTCTGCGGTCCCTCGACGCGCTTCTCCGCGGGCGCAGCAGCGCTGTCTGCGCGCCGCTCCATGATCTTGCGGTAGCGCTTCATCGCCAGGGCTCGCTGCAAGGGGCCCATCCGGTCGAGGAAAACCTTGCCGTCGAGATGGTCGATTTCGTGCTGGAGAGCGACCGCTAGCAGCCCCGTTGCCGTGATCTCCTGCGGCTCGTTGAAGCGATTCACGAACTGGACCGTGACCTCGGTGGCGCGGTCGATGTTGTCGTAGAGGTTCGGGAAGGAGAGGCATCCCTCTTCGCGTCGCCCTTTGCCGCTCGCCGCGACCACGCTCGGGTTGATGAGCTCGATGCGCCGGGCCGGCTCGCCATCTTCGGCGACATCCACCAGCGCGACCCGCTTCAGGACCGCGATTTGGTTGGCGGCGAGACCCACGCCTCGGCTGTGATACATGGTCTCGGCCATGTCTTCGATGAAGGCATGGAGCTGCTCGTCGAACACCGTGACAGGTACGGCCGGCGTCGTGAGAGCAGGGTGGGGGTAGAGGACAACGGTGCGGAGCGCCATGGCGTATGCGGGGCGAGGGGTGGAGGGACTAGGGGCACTCGGAGATCGGCAGCATGGTGGTGCCGTCGATGGTGCAGATCCATTGCCCGCGGTCGCAGGCGGGGCGGAAGGAGGTCATCGTGTCGCAGCAGCGCATGGTCTCTTCGCCGCAGACGGTGTTGGGCACGCAGCAGATGATGCCGCCGAAGCCGCAGCTGGGGGTCGGGGTGGGCGCGAAGGCGCTGTTGGTGAAGTTGCAGCCGGCGATGGGGGCGCAGACGCCGCCGCGGTCTGCGCAGGTGTCGCCCGTGGGCTGTGCAGGCGGTGGCACGCAGCAGCTTCCGAGCTCTCCGGTGAAGACACACTGGCTGTTGCCTGCGGGGTAGGGAGTGCCGCCCACGGTCTCGCAGGGACCGCCCATGCCGATGCAGACGCCGCCGCCTGCCTCGCAGGGGCCTACGGGCGTGGTATCCGGCGTCGTGTCTGCGGTGGTGTCGTCGGTGGTGTCGTCGACCGCTGTATCTGCGGCGGTGTCGTCGGGCGTGGTGTCGTCGGGCGTGGTGTCGTCGACCGCTGTGTCTGCGGTGGTGTCATCGGCTGTCGTATCGGGTTCTGGCTCGACGGCCGCGCAGGCCCAGCCTCTGTCGGTGCAGCTGCAGGTGAGCGGGCCCGTGGCATTGAAGGGGAAGTCTCGGGTTGCGCCGAGGCAGTCGCAGGCGGTTCCGGTCGCGGGCGGCAGCGTGAGCTCGCAGGCCGATGCGCCGGTGTCTTCAGGCGTCGTGTCGGCATCGTTCCCCGAACCAGAGCCCGTCGCGTCACCCGAGCCGGCGGAGGTGTCTTGCCCGCTCCCTGCGTCCGAGTCTCCGGTGCTCACACTCTCCTTGGAGGAGCAGGCGGCCAGACAGGCGACAAGCACGATGATGGAACTGCGCATGTGGCGACCTTGAGGTTCGGGGCGAGGGCGCGTCATGCTAGAGCGGCGGCGGCGATGGGGCAACAACGGTGCGGCGATTCGCCTCCGCGATGGAAGTGGCACGGCTGGCAGCGCTGCGCTACGGTGCGAGCGATGGTTAGGCATCTCCTGCTCTTGGCTTCGCTTCTTCTTCCTGCTGTCGCATCGGCCGCGGAGAGGCAGCTCATTCTCCGGCTCGGCGCGGAGTCCGATAGCAATCCAGCGCGCCTCTTTGGCGCCGAAGAGGGCGTGGTCGCAGGGCCCAAGGGGACCATTTCTTACGTGGATGAACGGTTGGCCTGGCCTGACGGCCTGCTGACGACAGAGGCGCAGGTAGGGGCGCGCTGGCTGCCGCTCCGTGCAGACTGGGCGGCGGTCTGGCGTGTTGGCGGGGGGCTGGACTGGACGAGTGGCGGCGACTGGAGCCACCGCACCTACGCGGAGTTCCGCGGCCGCAGCGAGGCCCCCGGCGATGATGGCCTAGGCATGACCCGCGACTATGAGCGGGTCGCCGCCACCGTCGGCAGCACGCGCGCCTGGGAGCAGGTCACGTTCGAGGCCGCGGCGGGCTACGCCGCGTTCGGTTACGCCGCCGACAGTGGCCGGAGCTGGCATGGGCCGACCGCAGCGCTGACGCTCAGCTATGCTCCGAGCGAAGCGGTAACGCTCAGCGCCTCCTACGAGCCGTCGCTCCGCATGAGCGCAGATGCGCCTGTCCTGCTGACCGAGAGCCTGACGCAGTCGACGGGTGCGAAGTTGCAGTATGATGCCGGGCGTTGGGTTGCCTCGATCGCCGGCTCGGCGACGGCCGCGTCGGCAGGCAGCGATGCCTCGGGCGGTGGCGACTACCTTCACGAGACGGCGGAACTCACCCTTGGCGGGCTCCTCTGGGGCGATGCAGTGGGGCGCCTGAGCGGGGTGCTGCAGCGCGTTGCCTACGACGGCGCAGGCTCGGTTGTGGAGCTGGCCGTAGAGGACGAAGACCGCAACCAGGTGAGCATCGCGATCGAGCAACCGCTCGTCGGGGGCTGGGGCCTCGAGGGTCGCTACCAGCGCTACCTGCAGCGGCTGGGAGCGGAGAGCTCGGCCCAAAACGATTTCGAGCGCCACATCGCCTTTGTGGGGCTGTCGTGGCGCTCGGAGCGGAAGGGCGCGGAGCCCTAGCGCTTGCGGCGGTTGTGGTCGAGGACGGCCTTGCGGATACGGATGCTGCTCGGGGTGACCTCGACAAGCTCATCGTCGTCAATCCACTCGAGCGCAGACTCAAGCGTGTGGAGCCGCGGAGGAACGAGCGTCAACTTCTCGTCGGCGCCGGCCGAACGGATGTTGGTGAGCGCCTTCTTGGTGCAGGGGTTGATGACGAGGTCGTTCTCCTTGGCGTGCTGACCGATGATCTGGCCGCCGTAGACGTTCTCTGCCGCGCCCATGAACATGAGGCCGCGGTCCTGCAGGCGGTAGAGCGCGTAGGCGGTGGTGTCGCCCGGCTCGAGCGCGACGAGAGCGCCGTTTGCACGGCCGCCGATATCGCCGCGGAAGGGGGCGTAGTGGTCGAAGTTCGAGTAGAGCACGCCGGTGCCGCGCGTGTCGGTAAGGAACTCGCTGCGGAAGCCGATAAGGCCGCGCGACGGGATGAGGTACTCCATGCGGCACATGCCGTCGCCCGAGGGCTCAAGCACCTTGAGCTCGCCCTTGCGCATGCTGAGCTTGTTGATGACGGTGCCCTGGTAGTCTTCGCCGCACTCGACGACGACGATTTCCATGGGCTCGAGGGTGTGGCCCTTCTCGTCCTTCTTGAGAATGACCTTGGGCTGCGAAACCGCGAGCTCGTAGCCCTCGCGGCGCATACGCTCGAGGAGGACCGAGAGGTGGAGCTCGCCGCGACCGGAGACGCGGAAGGTCTCTGCAGACTCGGTGTCTTCGACGCGGAGCGAGACGTCGGCCTCGAGCTCGCGCATAAGCCGGTCACGGATGTGGCGGCTGGTGACGAACTTGCCCTCGCGGCCTGCGAAGGGCGAGGTGTTGACCATGAAGAGCATGCTGATGGTCGGCTCGTCGATTTCCATTGCGGGAAGCCGCTTGGTGCCGTCCGGCGCGCCGATGGTGTCGCCGGGGAGGACGGTGTCCAGACCTGCGATCATGATGATGTCACCGGCCTTGGCCTCGCTGGCCTCGACCCGCTCAAGGCCCTGGAAGCGGACAATCTTCGAAATGCGGCCGAAGCTGTTCACATCGTTCTGGCCGAGAACAGCCACGCGCGAACCGACCGTAACGCGACCGTCATAGACGCGGCCGACGGCCAAGCGACCAACGAATGCGTCGTAGGAGAGGGTGGCGACCTGCATGCAGAAGGGGGCGTCGACGTCGGCGTCGGGTGCCGGCACCGACTTGATGATGCGCTCGAAGATGGGGCGCATGTCGATCGCGGGCTCCTTCGGGTCGTTCATCGCGTAGCCCTGCTTGGCAGAGGCGTAGATGACCGGGAAGTCGAGCTGCTCGTCCGTGGCCTTGAGGGCGACGAAGAGGTCGAAGCACATGTTGAGCACCTCATCGAGGCGGGCGTTCGGGCGGTCAATCTTGTTGATGACCACGATGGGCTTGAGGCCCAGCGCCAGCGACTTCCGGAGCACGAAGCGGGTCTGGGGCATGGGCCCCTCGACGGCGTCGATAAGCAGGAGGACCGAGTCGACCATCTTGAGGACGCGCTCAACCTCGCCACCGAAGTCGGCGTGTCCGGGTGTGTCGACGATGTTGAGGGTGTAAATATCGCCGCTGTCGGCCTTGTAGTTCACCGTGGTGCACTTGGCCAAGATGGTGATGCCGCGCTCACGCTCCTGATCGTTGCTGTCCATGGCCCGCTCGGCCATCTCCTTGTGGGCGGCGACGGTGCCAGACTGACGCAGTAGCTTGTCGACCAGCGTCGTTTTGCCGTGGTCGACGTGGGCGATGATTGCGACGTTGCGGATGAACTCAGCCTTCTTCATGACGGGGCACTCTGAGGTACGGGCGGGGTCCCCGCGGACGCGAGGGGCGCGCACCCCTAACGGGGGAGCGGCTCTGTCACAAGAAGAAGCGGCAGTTTTCGGCCATTCGGGCCACTTTGCGACAGCCGTGCAACATTGCGCGCGGAACGCCGACAATGATGGTGAGGGTGCTTTCTGCTGAAGGAGTCGAAGATGATGCGAGCGTGCATGGCTTGGTGGGAGCGGATTCTGAATGGAGGCGAAGGCGTACCGGAGGGCGGAGCTGCGCCGGACGGGAGGGCTGCGCCGCTGTTGCGGGTCTGCTTCGACGCCAGTTCGGAAGATGGAGTCGAGGCCGTGGCTGCGGACTTCGACCTGGTCATCGTGCCCGCTGCTTGGCACCGGAGGTTGGAGCTGCTCGCTGCGGTGGCAGCCATGCTTCGGCAGAGCGGACGGCGGCACGGCGTCCGAGTTGAACTGATGGTTGCGCACGATACAGCCGACCTCCGGTTGGCTACGCAGTGCGAGGTGCTGGTGCGGGCTTCGGGGGGCCGCTCGGAACTCCGTGTTCAGCGGCTCTGATTGACACGCTCCGAGGCGAAGTCCTAGAGGGTACTGAGCATTTCTCGAGCGGAGTTGCCTCGTGGCCAGCGAAAATGAGAAGACGGTTTTTGGGTTGCCCGGACTGCCGCTCGAGAGCACGGAGGCGCCGCCGACAGACAGGCCGGCCGCTGCCGGAGAGCGGACGATGGTGGGGCTCTCCTTCGGAGCCGATGAACTTGCGCAGCTCGATGCGGCCATCGCCTCGGTGGAGGAGCGAGTTACGGGTGCAGCCGAGGTTGCACCGAAGCATGTGACGCAGCGGTCAGCTCCGCTTCCTCCGCCGCGCCAGCGTGGCTCGACCGCTGCTGCGCCCGTGCTTCCTGCTCCGGCAGACAGCAACGAGCCTCCGGCCAACGGTACGATGCTGATGACCCTCGCCGACTTCGGCGACCTCGACAAACTCCTCAGCGGCGAAGCGGAGGCGGCGCCCGTGCCAGAGGCTGCGGTCCAACAGGAACCTGCGCCTGCGTCTGAGCCTGAGTCTGTCGTGGAGGCAGGCGTAACCGAGAGTTCCGTGCCGGCGCAGAGCAGTGCAACGATGCTCTTCGATGCAGATGATTTGGGCGATGCATTCTCGAGCGTTTTCGGGCAGGTGACGAGCAGCCTCAACGCCGCCGGCGTCGAGGCTGAGTTGGAGCAGGCGTCTGAGCCCGACCCGCTCTCGAACGTTCTCGGGCAGGTGACGAGTAGCCTCAGCGCCGTCAGCGAGGAGGCTGAGATGGAGGATCCATCTGAGCCCGACGAGGTCGATGCTGCCTTTGCCGCTACCGCGGGTATCTCTGCCGACGCCCGCTCTGCGGCTCTTGCTGCGTTGGAAGAGGAGCAGCAGCAGGCCTCCGCGCGGGCAGAGGCAAGGCTGGCGAGCGCAGCCTCTGCGCCGCCGCCTGTTGCAGCGCCTGTGCCCGTCGCGCCGCCCGCGACCTCGGCCGGTACTCTGTTGATGTCTTCGGAGTGGCTCGAGCAGGCCGCAGCAGCGGCCGTGGCGGCTGTGAAGCCAGCGGAGCCCAAGGCGGCCCCGCCCCGCCCCGCCCCCGCGCCTGCCCCGGCGCCCCCCGCCTCCAACGAGACCCTCTTCATGGGCCCCGAGAGCGTCGTGCCTGATTCCTCCAGCACTCGGACTGCCTACAGCGCCGCAGACCTCTCGCATGCCAAAACCGAAATGCCGGCACCGGAGAAGACCAAGCGCTACCAGACGGGGGCGGTGCCACGGGTGGAGTCCCATCCCGGGCAGCGTGAGCCCGCGCGCCGCGAAGCGCAGGCGGCAGCGCCAGAACGGAGCGAATCGCGTGAGCCAGCGCCCGTCCGCCGCGACAACGCGGTCCTCTGGGTGGCAGGTATCGCGACGGTCCTGGTCCTCGCCGCGATCGCCTGGTACCTCCTCCGCTAGCAGGATGCAGGCCCTCCGCATCGCCTGCTCGTGTGCGATCCTTGCGTTCGCGGGATGCGCCGCGCCATCACAGGAGCCCGATCTGGCAGGCTCCTGGACAGCGCTGTCATTGGAGCCCGGCGAGGCGACCGCCATTTTGCTCCCTGCGGTTGCGGCCGACCAGCGCGGTGAGCTGGAGCTCCGCGGCGTTGTGGAGGACACCACATGGTTGCTCGTCGCCGACGGCCGGGAGCTCGCTGCAGGACGACTTCACGCTGCCACCGAAGGGCTCTTCGGGCTTCATGCCCATGGGCCTCTGTCGGTCGCGCTCACGCTTCCAAGCACGGTGCCGGCAGCGACGCTCTGGTACCGCATGAGACTTCGGCCGGAGTTCGATTCCGAAGAGGACGAGGCGCTTGCTGGAGCGCCGTCGATCTGTTCGAGCGCTGGCTGCACAGGCGTCATCGGGTGGCCCGCCGACATCGATACCTACCTCGTCTCCCCGCAGGGCGGAGCTGGCACCGAACTGCGCCTCACAGGCGTTCCAGGGGTGGCGTGGGAGCTGCGGGTGAATGAGGGAGCCAACCTTCGCGCGCAGGCCGCATCGCTTGCGGGGGAGGGCACCTCGGTCATCGTGCCCGGCGGCGGGAACAACGTCACGGTCACGGTGCGGTCGAGATCCGACGCGGCGTCGCATCTCCCCTATCGCCTGAGCCTGCGGGGCCTCGGAGGGCCGCTCGCTAAGCCTTAAAAACCGTGTTGGCTTCACGGTGGTTGTTTGCGTCGCCCGAGAGCGTCGAGGGGGCGTCTGCCATGATGTCGGCGGGCTCGAGGTCGGCCCGATTGTGGTGGGCGTAGCATCGTGAGAGGGCTACAGCGGAGCCGTAGACGGCAAGCGCGGCTGCTCGCACCTGTACGCTCTTGCGGACCGCCGTGTTCCAGCCGAACTCGCACTGGTCGAGGCGGATGCCATCGGCTGGGCCTGTGAGCCCCGACTTGTCGATCATCAGTCCGCGGCCCACGGCGAAGGTGCCCGCAATCTTGGTCGGGCCTGCCGCGAAGAAGGCGAAGATGCAGCGCTTGAGCGTCACCGAGGCAGAGCCGGTGATCAGAGCGCCGCTCTGCGACTCGTTGCCGAACAGGAAGAGGCCCTCCACCAACACATCGCGGCAGCCGCGAATCTCGAGCCGGTAGGAGCGGGTGAGCGCCTCACGCGGACGAGCGAGTACTGTAAAGGGTAGCAGGGCATACTCTTCGTCGATGCGGGCCGCCTCGCCGGTATTGACCGCCGCGAGTTCGCGCAGCTCGGCGTAGGCCGCGTTCACGATGCGGAGGTGGGTCATTCCTTCGATGACCACATCTTCCTGCAGGGCGCCTTCGAGATAGAACTGGTGCGAAGCGCGCGCGGTGGCGGCGTCTCCGTCGAACCAGGCAACCTGGGTGTTTGGGGTATGGCTGCGCCACCAGTTGAACCAGGGGGTATTGCCCGAACTGGCAGCCTGATGCGGTCGCTCCTCGGGCAACCCTTGGGCAGGGGCGATGCGGATCTCGCCGAGCTGCGCCCGCTCGCGCACCGCCGGGTCGGGGGCTGCGCGGTCGGCCTGCAGCCGCGACACGGCCTCGGCAATGGAGCCGAAGGGACGCTCCGCTGAGCCATCGCCGGCTACGCTGCCCGCCTGCACTTGCAGGAGGCAGGGTTGGACCACCGTAATGCGCGCTACGCCATCCAGTGAACCAGCTGTCGCGCCGCGCGTGGAGATCTGAACGGTTTTGGAGGGCTGTTGACCGGGCAACGCCAGCAGAGAGCCGTCGTGTAGTTCGAGTTCGAAGCTTCCCGTTCCGAGGTCTGGGATGCGGATGCTTGCTGTGCCGGCTTCTGGCGCAATGCCGATACCGTAGACGGTGCCGTCGGGAGCGCGGAGCGACGCTGTCGTGGGCCGAAAGAGCGCGCCACCGCGGATGGCGAGGTCTACGGCAAGGCTGTCGGAGATGGGGGCTGCCGAGATCTCCTCCGAGCGGTTGGTCGCGACCAGCAGCCGGATGCGGCCCGGGCCGGCGCCCGGCGCCGACGCAAGCGAGACGATCGTGGCGGATACGGACTCCCAGGCCACGCGAAGCACGGCCTTCGGGGATCGCTCGAGTTCGCGCGCGCCGGCAAACTCGTGCAGCGGACGGGGCGGGCTCCAGAGGGGCGTCACACCGCGGGTAGGGTCGATGTAAGCCAGCTGCACCGTGGCCTCGCTCTTGGCCTCGTGCATGAGGTGCTTGCCCCGGATCTCGAAGGCGATCTCCTCTCCGAAGGCTAGGTTTGGCGCGAGCCGAACACCTTGAAGTTCTGGCTCCGCATAGACGGGGCGCGCGGCCGGACGAGTCGGGGCACTGGGAGCCGGCAGGCGCGACGTAGCTGGTGATGTAACCACGGGCGTTTCGACCACCGCATGGGCGGCTGTCGTCCGAAGCTTGGGGTCGTTGAGGCCAAGGTCGAGGTTGAAGTCGAGTTTGTCTTTGTCGTCGCGGGTCGGCAGAGGAGGGGTGATGATCGCGGCCGTTGTTGGAGGCGCGAAGAGCGTCGCAATCTGCGACGGCGGCGTGAGTGGCGTCGCCATCTCGGTGCCACCTGACAGGCCGAGCTCGGCGTCGAGCGAGTCGGCACCGCTCATGCCGTCGTTCACGCCGAACGGGTCTCCGAAGCCAAGGCCCACGCCCACCGGCTCTTCGATGCCAAACGGGTCGTCTGCGAAGGACTGGAAGCTCTCGGGCTCCGAGGTCGCGCCGCTCGAGGCCGGTGTTGGCCCGCCAAAATGCTGGTCGGCGAAGGGGTTGGCAGAGGAGATTCCGCCCGTATCGGTGTCGCCGAACGGATTGCTGCCGGCGTCAGCGAAGGGGTTGCTCCCGTCGTCAGCGAAGGGGTTGTCGCTGAAGGTTGTGGACTGCTTGGAGCCCGTCGCCCAGCGGTCTGCAGGGTCGCGCTCGGCGCGGTTGGCGCCGCCCGTTGCGTGGGGACGGACAATTTTGGGGGCAGAACCCGTGCTGGCGGCGGGCGTTGCAAGCGTGGCGTGGCCGGCGTGCGACTGCGCAGCAAAGGCAGGGTTGGCCGTTGTGAACTTGGGCGATGCAGGGATGCTCGGCATGGCCTTGCTGGTGCCGGGTTTCGGTGGCACAAAGCGGCCCACATTGCGAGCCTGGTAGGTGCCAAGCACGAAGACCGCGATGCCGATGACGGAGACGGCCGCCGCGAAGCCCGGTGATTGGAGCATGGGCTGCTGGATAGCGCAGGCTCCGAAGCCCGAATCCGCACCGCCGCCCGTCGCTGCTCCGAGCGCACACAGCAGTACGGGGTAGAGCAACGAACCGCCCGCGAGGAGGAAGAGCACGAGGCCCACCTTCGCGATGGCGCTCCAGGTCTTGGTTGCCTTGAAATCCAGAGCCATGCGGTCGTTGCGGAGGAGGTGTAGAGGTGGCCCGAGGGCCGACAAGGAGGGTCGCTAGCAGGTTGCGGGCCTACTTCCTAGCGCGAGCGGGGCTCAGGCGAGCAGGCGCTTGGCGATGACCATGCGCTGGACCTGCGAGGTTCCCTCGTAGATCTGGAGGAGTTTGGCGTCGCGCATGAGCTTCTCGACGGGGTACTCCTTCACGTAGCCGTTGCCGCCGAAGACTTGGACGGCGTCGGTGGCGACCCGCATGGCGTTGTCTGCGCAGAAGCACTTGGCGTAGGCGCTGAGCATGGCGCTGGGCTGGTCGCGGTCGAGGAGGGTGGCGGCCTTGTAGGTGAGCAGGTGGCCGGCCTCGTAGGCGATGGCCATGTCGGCGATGATGAACTGAATCGCCTGGTGCTGCGCGATGGGCACGCCGAAGGTCTTGCGCTCCTTGGCATACTTGACCGACTCGTCGATGGAGCGGCGCATGATGCCGAGGCCGAAGGCGGCGATGTCGGGGCGGGTGCGGTCGAAGGTGGCCATCGCCAGCTTGAAGCCTTCGCCCTCGGCGCCGAGCAGGTTGGCTGCCGGGATGGCACAATCCTCAAGGTGGACGGCGGTGGTGTTGGAGCAGCGCTGCCCCATCTTGTTCTCCTTCTTGCCGATGGAGAGCCCGGGTGTGCCCTTGGGGACAATGAAGGCCGAGATCCCCTTGTGGCGGGTTGCGGCGTCGCGGGTGGCGAAGATGACGATGAAGTCTGCGTGGCCGCCGTTGGTGATCCACTGCTTGGAGCCGTTGAGGACAAAGGTGTCGCCCTTGCGCTCGTAGCGGCAGCGCAGGCCGGCAACGTCGGAGCCGGCGTCGGGCTCGCTGGTGGCGTAGGAGGCGAAGGAGAGGGCGCCGGTAAGGCCTCCGAGATACTGCTTCTTCTGCTCGTGGTTGCCGGCGAGGAGGATGGGGGCTGCGGCCAGGTTGTTGGCCGAGATGGTGGTGGCGACGCCGACGCAGCCGTAGGAGAGCTCCTCGCAGATGATAGCGTGCTCGAAGGCGCCGAGGCCGAGGCCGCCGTACTCCTCGGGGATCTCGACGTTCATGAGGCCGAGGTCGAAGGCTTTGGCGCAGATGTCGCGGGGGAAGGTGCCGTGCTCGTCGAGCTCACCGGCCACGGGGATGATGACATCGCGGGCGAAGGCGCGGGCGGTGTCACGGATGGCTGTCTGCTCTTCTGTCAGTTCGAACTGGTACATGGCGCCGCTACTCCTGCTACGGTTGGGTCTTGGCGGGCTTATCGCGCGTCGAAAGGGCCGACAAGTGCCAAGCAGCAGCATGGAGCGAGAAGATGCAGACCGAGGCATGGGTGTTGGTTCGTAACGGAGCGGCGGCGGCTGCCTTTGAGCAACGGTCGGTGGAGCTCCGAGCACCCAGAACGGGAGAGGTTGTGGTCGACGCAGCGGCCTTCGGGCTCAACTTTGCCGATGTGATGGCGCGGCTCGGCGTCTATCCAGACGCGCCTCCCAACCCGGCGACGCTGGGCTACGAGGTTGCGGGCATCATCTCCGCGGTGGGTCCTGGCGTAGAAGGTTGGAAGGTGGACGACCGTGTGATGGCGCTCACCCGTTTCGGGGGCTACGGCCGCCGCGTGGTGACGCTCGCCGAGGGGCTGGTTTCCCTTCCTGCAGAGGTGGACTTCGCGCAGGCTGCAGCAATCCCTGTGCAGGGCGCAACGGCGGTCTGGTGCGCAGAGTGGGTGGCGACCATCCATGCGGGCGACACGGTCCTCATTCGCGCTGCTGCCGGCGGCGTGGGGCTCTGGCTCACGCAGATGGCGGTGGCCAGAGGGGCGACCGTGATCGCGACGACCCGCAGCGCCGGCAAGTGCGACCGCCTGCGCGCGCTGGGCGCGGTGCCGGTGGTGACCAACGGCTCGGGCGGCGACCTTGCTGCGCTCCGCGCGGCGGCCCCCGGTGGCTACGATCTCATCTTCGACTCGCTGGGTGGGGCAGAGGCGCGCCGCACCTGGGGCCTGCTTGCGCACGGCGGCCGCATGGTCTGCTTCGGCGTGGCAACGATGGCAGCCGGCGGCTGGTCGCGGCTGCTGGCACCGCTCCGCGCGTTGGAGTTCGGACTCTTTCACCCGCTCGTCTTCCTCTCAAGCTCGCGCGGCCTCATCGGCGTCAACATGCTCCGCGTTGCCGATGCGCGTCCGGCCGCAATGCGTGCCGTGACGGAGCGGGCCGCTGCACTGGTAGCCGATGGTACGGTGAAACTCGAACTGAGCCGCCGTCCCGCCTCGGAGCTCCCTGCGGCACACGCCGACCTGGAGCGGGGTGCTACCGTGGGCAAGCTGGTGATGGAGTGGCCGACCTGATGCGGCCTTTGCCGGCTGCTCCGCGCTAGTGCTTGCTGCCCCAGTTGCGGAGCTGGTCGCAGGCGCGGGCAAGGTCTTCGTCGCTCTTGGCGACGCAGAATCGGAGGAGCCCTTCGCCGGTCTCGCCCGTGTAGAAGGCGGAGCCTGCGATGGCGGCGACGCCGCTCTCGTGCAGCAGCTTCATGGCTGCATCCTTGTCGTTGGCGGCGCCGAGGCGGCGGTTGTCGGCGAGCACGTAGTAGGCGCCCTTGGGGACGATGGGGTCGAGGCCGATTTCGGTGAGCAGCTCGCAGAAGATGTCGCGCTTCTTGCGGTAGGTCTTGGCGAGGTCGGTGTAAAACTCGGGGCCGTAGGTCTCGATGCCGACGGCGACTGCGCGCTGCAGCGGAGCGGGCGCGCAGTTGTAGTAGAGGTCGTTGACCATGCCGATGGCGCGGGCGAGCGGCTCAGAGGCGGCCGCGTAACCGATGCGCCAGCCGGTGATGCTGAAGGTCTTGCTGTAGCTGCCCATCGTCACGGTGCGCTCGCGCATGCCTTCGATGGAGGCCATGCTGACATGCTCGGTGTCGAAGGTCAGATACTCGTAGACCTCATCGGTGAGGCAGAGCAGGTCGAACTCGATGCAGAGGGCCGCGATGGTCTCGAGCTCGGCGCGCGAGAAGACCTTGCCGCTCGGGTTTCCGGGCGTGTTGACCAGGATGGCGCGGGTCTTGGGGGTGATGCGGGAGCGGATGAGCTCGACGTCGAAGGCGAAGTCGGGGGGCGCGAGCGGGATCGGCACGGGGTTGAGGCCGGCGATGTAGGCCGTGTTCCAGTGGTAGCCGTAGAAGGGCTCGAACATGAGGATCTCGTCGCCCGCGTTGAGCAGGGCGGTGAGGGCGCAGGCGAAGGCGCCGGAGGCGCCGAGCGTGACGCAGATCTCGCTCTCGAAGTTGTAGTTCACCTTGTTGTAGTTGGTGAACTTGTGGGCGAGGGCGCGGCGGAGCCGCTCTTCGCCATCGAAGCGGGTGTAGAGCGAGATGTCGCTGTCGATGGCGGTCTTGGCAGCCTCTTTGATGAGGAGCTCAGCGGGAACGTCGCAGACGCCCTGACCCATGTTGATGCCGCCGACGGCGTTGCAGGCGCGTGTCATGGCGCGGATTTCGGACTGGGTGAGGCCTGCAACGCGGGCTGCGATGTGGTGGCGATTCATGGTCATCCTACGTGGTGAGTAGCGAGGTCGCTTTGCGGTGGAGGGCGCTGCTAGCATTCGCGGCGCGGAGCGGCTAGCCCCACGCCATTTGAGACGATGCGCGCGGGTCAGCCCGCGATGCGCGAGCCGGAGAGTTCCATGGAAGAAGAGGTCTCGTTGCTGATCGAGGCAGGTCGCAAGATGGGTTCCCGGAACTGGGTACCGGCGACCTCGGGCAATCTTTCGGTGCGCCGCGAAGGAACGCCAACGCGCTACCTTATCAGCGCGTCGGGGGGCTCCAAGAGCGAGCTGACGACGGAGGACTTTCTCCTCTTTGAGGTGGGGCTCCGGCGGATCGACGAGCGGGCGGCCAAGTCGTCGGCAGAGACCTCGGTCCACGACCTGCTCTACGGTCGCTACGCGCCTGGGGCGATCCTCCACGGTCACCCGCTCTATGCGACGATGGTGGCGCAGCGCTTCGTGGCGGCGGGGCAGGTAACGGTGACGGGCTGGGAGCTCATCAAGGCGATGGGCTTCTGGGGCGAAGGCGATGTGCTGACGCTTCCGATCGTGCCCAACCATGGCGACATCCCGACGCTGGCGCAGGCGGTGCTGGCGGCCTCGCGTCCCGATGCGGGCGCGGTGCTGGTTGCAGGGCACGGCGTCTATGCTTGGGGCGCCCGGGTGTCTGATGCCATGCGGCACATGGAGGCGGTGGAGTACCTGTGCCAGGTTATCTGGGAGCACCTGCGGCTCGACGGGCACTGGCCCGGCTGAGGTTCGCGGTCGAGGCGGTAACGAACGCTACGTTCGAGGCGCCGGTCCGCGCGGCGCGCGAGGCGCGGTGTGCAGAGCGAGGAGCAAAAACGCAAACGGCGCGACCGAGCCCGCGCCGAGCGTAGTACAGCGCCTTGCGGCGCCGCCCGATTACTTGCCCGTGGGAGCAGTCGTCGGGACGGCAGCGCCCGAGCCAGCGGCGGGGGCAGCAGCAGCGGCGCCCGAGCCCGTGCCCTCAGCAGCAGGCGTCCGGGTCGGGATCGGCTCCGCGATCTTCGCGGGCTCGGCAGGCTTGGCCTCGGCGGAACCGGCCGACGTGGCGGCCGAACCTTCGTTGGCGGCCGGGGGAGCCGACGGGCAACCAGCAAGGAGGGCAGCAGAGGCGAGGACGGCGGCAGACAGCGAGAGACGGAAGAACGACATTGTAGTAACCTCAAGAGGGAAAGTGCCGATTGCTCGGCGGGCTGAAACGGAATTCAAAAGCAGTTGGTACGGGGGCGGCTGTTAGGGGAAAAAATCGGGTAGCGCAACAAAAACGGTTCGAACCAATGGTGCGCAGGTCGATTTTTCGACCATTAGCCGACGCGGCGCATCAAATCAGACCAAATCGGGGCATATCTGTCGGCTCTCCAGCGGCGCACATCGGCGACTGCGGCGATGTTTGCGGGGCTTGGATCGAGCAGTCGAGCAACATCGAGGAGCACGGTCCGGGAGGCGAGGAAGCCCGGTTCGAGGCCGGTGGCTTCTGCTGTCTCGTTCCGCCACTGCAGCAGAAGTTCGAGCCGGCGCTCGCTCTCGCTTCGGCCCTGTCCTGCGCTGCGGGGCGCCGGCGCGGCCGGGGGCGGGAGCTCCGGTGGGTTGTCGAGCAGCAGCGCGAGCCCCTCGTGCTCGGCGTCGAAGATTGCGGGGTCTAGGCCCGAGGAGCGGCGGCGGGTGAGGGCGCTGCTTCCCCGCTCAGCCAGGAGGATGAGGGCCCACGGCGGGAGCACACGGGTCACGTGGAGGTTGCGCTCACGGCCTACCCGGTCGCGCCAGCCCCAAAGGGCGGCGAGGCGCTGCGCTGCGGCCTGGTCGAGGTTGCCGAGCCCCTTGAGGTTGCGCCAGCCCCATGGGTCGAGGCGCTGCGGCTCCGGCTGGTCGGCGTTGAGGGCTGCGCACTCGTCATCGAAGTCGTCGAGCAAAGCTCTCTCCTCGAGATCGGCCTCGAGATCATACCAGAGGTCGAGCAGGTTGGAGGTGTCGGCGCGGGCATAGATGAGCTGCTCCTCGCCGAGCGGGCGAGCGGTCCAGTCGGAGCGGCGCACGCTCTTGTCGTGGACAATGTTCAATCGCGATGCGAGCAGCGGCGCGAGCCCGAAGGCACGCTCGCCGAGGAAGCGGGCGGCGACCTGCGTGTCGATGAGCCGCTTTGGGCCTACACCGAAGTCGCGCTTGAGGCCTGTGACATCGTTGTGCGAGCCGTGGATAACGACGGCGTCGGGGAGCAGGCAGACGAGCTCGATGGCTTCGCAGAGCGCCGGCTTGCTGAGGCGCAGCGGGTCGAAGATAACGTCGTGCTCATCAATGGTCACCTGGATGAGGGCGACGAGTGGAGCGTAGCCACGCTCTCGGTCCTCCTCGATGTCGAGCGCGATGACAGCCCCTTCGAGGCTGTCTGCATGCTCGGCCACCCAGTCACGAAGGTCATCGTCGCGCTCGAGAAAGCAAAAGGTGCGGTCGATCACGGAAAGTTTCTCTTGAGCGGGACGAGGGTCTTCTAGCGGTGCGGGGTTCGTGCGGCTAGTCTGAAACGCACCGCTGGTCGGAGGCTCCCGAGGGGCCCTTCGAGAGGCCGGCTCGCGCTGGTCACGGGCGCAGGATGGAGGTTGTTTCCGCCATGGAAGAGCTCGAAGAAGGTTCCATTTTTGCCCGTGCCGAACGGGCGGTCCGGCCGACGCCTGGCAAAGCCTATGCTGAGCTTGCCAATGACGAGGTGCTGGCGCGCATCGCAGCGCGCCGTGCTGCATTCGGCAGCCGTCTGATGATTCTCGGCCACCACTACCAGGTGGACGATGTCATCCGCTTCGCTGACCGGACGGGCGATTCGTATGCGCTTGCCAAGGCTGCTGCGGCGGAGCGGGAGGCGGAGTTCGTCATCTTCGCGGGCGTCCACTTCATGGCCGAGTCAGCCGACATCCTGACGGGGCCGGGGCAGCAGGTGATTCTGCCGGACCTGCGCGCCGGCTGCACCATGGCAGACATGGCCAACCTCGACGATGTGGAGCTGGCCTGGGACGAGATGGCGGCCTGCACCACCGACACCATCGTGCCCATCACCTACATCAACAGCGCGGCCAACCTGAAAGACTTTGTCGGCCGTCGCGGTGGTGCGGTCTGCACCTCCTCCAATGCTGCAAAGGTGGTGTCGTGGGCCTTCTCACAGGGCCAGAAGCTGCTCTTCTTTCCCGACCAGCATCTGGGCCGCAACACCTGCTTCGCGCTCGGCGTGCCGCTCGACGAGATGATTGTCTGGGACCCCGCGTTGCCCAATGGCGGCCATGATGCGGAGACCGTCGCCCGGGCGCGGGTGCTGCTTTGGAAGGGGCACTGTTCGGTCCATATGGGGTTTGCGGTGGGACAGATTGACCACTGGCGGGCGGAGCGGCCCGACATCCGGATCATCGTCCACCCCGAGTGTACCTTCGAGGTGGTGCAGGCGGCCGATGAGGCGGGCTCGACCAACTTCATCATTGAGACGATTCGCAACAGCCCGCCGGGGACGGCCTGGGCTGTGGGGACGGAGATCAATCTGGTGCACCGGCTGCGGGCGATGATGCCCGACCGTTTCATCGCCTCGCTGAGTCCGTTCCAGTGTCTGTGTGCCACGATGTATCGCATCCGTCCGAACTACCTTCTCTGGGTGCTGGACGAGCTGGCCGAGGGGCGCTTGGTCAACGTGGTGAAGGTGCCGGAGCGGATTGCGGAGGGGGCCAGGCTCTCGCTCCAGCGCATGATTGAGATAACGGGGTAGGGCGATGATCTACTTGGACAACAACGCCACGACCCGTCTGCTGCCGGAGGTGCTGGCTGCGATGATGCCCTACTTCGGTGAGCTCTACGGCAACCCGTCGAGCATCCACCTCTTTGCGGAGCAGTCGCGCGAGGCGCTGCGGCAGTCGCGTGTTGCGGTGGGGCGGCTCATCGGCAGCCGACCGGAAGAGATTGTCTTCACCTCTGGCGCAACGGAGGCCTGTAACCTGGCCATCTTCGGTGCCGCAGCGGCGCGGCCTGAGCGTCGTCACATTGTGGTCTCGTCGGTTGAGCATCACGCGGTGCTGCATCCCATCGAGCGGTTGCGGGCGCAGGGCTATGAGGTCACGGTGCTTCCTGTCTCGTCTTCGGGCGGGCTCACGGCCGCCGAGGTTGCTGCTGCGCTCCGCGACGACACGCTGCTGGTCGCGACCATGCTTGCGAACAACGAGACGGGGGTGATTTTCCCGGTTGCTGAGATTGCGGCGGCAGCGAAGGCGCGTGGCGCGCTGCTGCTCTGCGACGCGACGCAGGCCGTGGGCAAGATGCCGGTGCATGCGCGGCGGCTTGGCGTGGACTACCTTGCGCTGAGTGCCCACAAGTTTCATGGGCCCAAGGGCGTTGGCGCGTTGGCGGTGAGGCGAGGCGCGCCCATCGTTGCGCAGCTGGTGGGAGGCGGTCAGCAGTGGGACATCCGCTCGGGCACAGAGAATGTGCCTGGCATCGTGGGTATGGGGATGGCGAGCTACCTTGCGCGGCGGCGGCTCGAAGAGGGCGCCTACGGGGCGGTTGAGGCGCTGCGGGACCGGCTCGAGCAGGCGATCCTGGCCAACATCGAGCGCGTTGTGGTGAACGGCGGCGGCGAGCCGCGGCTCCCAACCACCCTCAACGTATCGTTCGAAGACAGCTCGGGCGAGGCCATGCTGCAGCTCTTGGACGAGGTGGAGATCGCGGCCTCGAGCAGCTCCGCCTGCCAGTCGAATGTGAAGGAGCCGAGCCATGTGCTGACGGCGCTCGGCCTGTCGGAGCGCTACCTTCACGGTTCGGTTCGGTTCGGACTGAGCCTGCTCACGACCGACGACGAGGTGGACGAACTCCTGGCGCGGCTTCCGCGGATTGTGGCCCGAGGCCGTGCTGCGAGCACGGAGCGGAGCGCATCAGAATGAGCAGCGCAGTCCAGCAGCTGGAGCCGGGTCTTGTTCGGTTCCGGCTGACCTCGCCCACGCTGGCGCCGGTCAATGTCTATGCCATGGAGACGGGTGCGGGCTGGGTGCTCTTCGACAGCGGTTTCACCTATTCGACCGACCAGCTCTGCGCCTGCCTCGCGGAGCTTGGGTTGGTGCCGGCAGATGTCGCGGCGGTCTTCTACACCCACACCCACGAGGACCACATGGGTGGTGGGGTCGCGCTGGGCGATGCTTGGCGCTGCCCGCAGTATGTGTGGGAGGGGACGCGGCCAGCTTTTGAGAACTACTATGACTACTACGACCGCTGCGAGAGTTGGCGGGTCTGGCTGGGTCGCCGGATGGCCCCGTCGGAGTGGATGGAGCGGCTTCGGCAGCTGGCGAGCGGCCGCTCTGGCAAGGCCTTCCGGCAGGGTGGCGACGGGCTGCTGCATGGCGCGGTGGGCGTGGCCTTTGGCGAGGCGATTACCGTGGGAGGCCGCCGCTTTCGATGCGAGGATGCGCGCGGCCACGATCCCTTTCACTGTGTATGGCACGACGAGGCCTGCGACCGGCTCGTGACGGGCGACATCGTGCTGGGTCTTCCCACGCCGCTGCTCGAACGGATCGGCGATAACATGACAAGCTATCGGGCGACGCTGCAGCGGTGGCGGAGCGCGCCTGAACCTTCGCTCATCCTGCCGGGCCACGGCCGCCCGAGCGGGGGGTTGGACAGAGCGCTGGGGCGGTCGCTCGGCTACCTGGAGGCGGGGTATGTGCTGACCGCCGGCTTCCTTGCCTCTGCCGAGCCGCTCGAGCCGCTGGGCGCGGTTCTGGGCAGTTTTGAGACGCTCGGTCCTGCGCAGTTTCAGGTGGCATTCATCCGGCTCGCGAACACGATGTCGCAGCTCGACGAGATGGCGCTTGCCGGTGTTGTGGAGCAGCGCGAAGATCTGCTCTGGTGCCGCACGGGGCCGCTTCCGAGCTATGCCGACTACCTGCCGCTGGTGGAGCGCCTTTGACGAAGGCCTACCGCATGTGGGGTTGGGCATCGGTGGCCGTTGCGTTGCTTGTGCTGCTCACGGGCTGCCGGCCCGTGGCGCCCGCGATGCCGGGTCGCACCGAGCTCGGCGTGGCCTCTGTCCGGTTTGAGGGGCTGCAGAGCTTCGACGAAGAGGAGATCCTGGAGGCTCTCGCGACGCAGGAGGATGCCTACAATCCCTTCACGCCGCCGAGCCGTTACAGCCCCTACGATGTGGCGACCGATGTGCAGCGGGTAGAGGCCTTCCTGCACGCGCGCGGCTACTTCGATGCGAAGGTGTCGGACTTCGAGGTGACGGAGCGCAAAGATGAGCCGTCGGTCGATGTCCGGTTTACGGTGGAGGAGGGGGCGCCGAGCCTGATCTCGGAGGTGCAGTTCGACCGGCGGTCGGTGGGGCAGGTTGACCTGCGGGTGCTGCTGGCGGGGCTGCCGGTGGAGCGGGGCCGTCGTTTCAGCGAGCAGGATCTCGCGCGGACGGCGCAGATCATCCGCACACGGCTGCAGGAGAACGGGTATGCCTATGCGCGGGTGGAGTCGCGCTCGTTCGTGCATCGCGAGAGCCATGAGGTGCAGGTCTACTTCTTCTGGGACCGCGGTCCTGCCTGTGTTTTCGGGCGGCTGGAGGTGGAGGGCAACAGCCGAATTCCGGACGCGCTCATCGCGCGGTCCATCCAGATTCGGCGTGGCGAGGTCTTCCGGCAGTCGCTGCTCCGTGATGCCCAGTTCGACCTCTACCGGCTCTCGGTCTTTGGCCTTGTGGAGGTAGAGGCGGTGCTGCCGGAGACAGACATCTCGGCGCTCGACGAGAGCGTCTGGGCCGAGGTCTCGCTGCGGCATCCTGGTCAGGCATGGGCGGAGGTTCGCGTTGCGTCGAGACCCATCGGCGAGGCCGTCGAGGTGGCAGCCGGCGAGGGCGTGAAGCTGCGTGCGATGGACCCGAATGTGGCGGTCCGAATCAGGGTCACGGAGTCGGCCGCTGCGACGTTGAAGTTTGGTATTGGCGCTGGCATCGAGACGGGCCGGACCGAGACCTACACCAAGGGTGCGGCCCTTTGGCGGGGCGTGCTCGCGCCCCTCAATCGGGTCGATGTGGAGGGCCGGCTAGGCTATGCGTGGCTGGCCAACGGCTTCTCGCTGCTGGGCTTTTCGACCGAGAAGCTTGATGCCGTCGAAGCGCAGAACGACCTTATCGGCTCGGTGAAGACCGCGCTTGTAACGCCGCAGCTAGCCGGCAGCCCCTACGACCTGTCGACATCGGTGCGGTTCGATGCCGGCATCGAGCCCGGGTATGCCTATCGGAATCCTGGCGCGGAGGTTTCGGTCTCGCGCCAGTTCGGCCGCTGGCTGCGGGCCGACCTCGGCTACGCGGTGGATGTGTTCTTCATTCCAGACGACAAACTCGATGGCGCCTCGGGTTCGTCGAGCCTCGAGCTGCCGGCCCAGTTCAGCCTCGGCGCCGTTACGTGGGCGCTCCGCCGCGACCGGCGCGACGACCCGCTCGCGACCCGTTCCGGCTACCTGGCGCAGGTGGAGGGGAAGGTGTCGGAGAGCGTGCTGGTGGGCGACACGAGTTACCTCCGGATGACGCCTGAGTTCCGCTACTTCAGGCCGCTGCACCGGCGCCTCGTACTGGCCGCGCGGGCCAAGGCAGGGCTGCTCGTGGAGCTTGGCGGCGCCGACGTACCTCGCACCGAGCGCTACTATCTTGGCGGCGGCGACAGCGTGCGCGGCTTTCCGCAGGGGCGGCTCGGGCCGAACGATTATGCGGAGCCATCGAGCGTGACTGCGGTGACGGGGGCAGCGGTCAGCTACGATCCGAGCTGCCTGATGCGCCCGACGGTCTCGGAGCGTTGTTCGGCGGTGCCCGTCGGCGGGTACGCATCGTGGCTGGGCAATGTGGAGCTCCGCGGCGAGATTGGGAAGCGGTGGCTCTACGGCACGCTGTTCGTGGATGGCGGCGGCGTGGGGCGCGGGAGCTCCGACTTTGCGCTCGCGCCTGACGACGAAGGGACGCAGTGGGCCATCGGCAGCGGCCTGCGGCTTGCTACACCGATCGGACCGCTCCGCTTCGATCTCGGTTACCGGCTCACCGACCCTGCAAGCTATGCGCCGCTCGATCGGGTGAGCATCTTCATGGCCTTCGGAGAGGCGTTTTGAGCGACCTGCTCACAGAGCCGCAGGCGGAGCCCGAGCTGGAGGCTCCGCCAGAGCCCGTTTCGCCGCGCAAGGTGGTCCGTCGCCGTCGCGCCCTGCTGCTCCTTTCTGCGGTGGCGCTGCTGCTCGCGGGGGTGGTTGCCTGGGCGTCGCAGAGTGCCTGGCTGCTGGGCCGTGTGAGCGACGAGGTGGCTTCGGCGGTGACGGGGTCGATGGCCGGCGGACGGATGCGTCTGGGCGGGCTATCGGGCTCGCTCTGGGGCCCGCTTGAGCTGTCGGGGATCGCGCTGGAGGACGGCAGCGGCGTGGCGGTTGTGAAGGTCGCAAAGGTACGGGTTAACTACCGCATCTTGCCGCTGCTCAGCCGGCGGCTGGTGGTGACGGAGCTTGCGGTCGAAGGGTTCGAGGCGGACGGTGTGATCGAGGCCGACGGGGGTCTCAACATCGGCCGGCTGTTCACGCCATCCGCGCCGAGCACCGAGCGGCTGCCGGTTTCGGTCTCGGTAGAGGCGCTGAAGGTGGATGGGAGCAGCCTGTCGATTCGCGACGGTCGGAACGGGCTCGCCCGGGTGGTGGCGCTTCGGCAGCTCACGCTTTCGGGCGCGGCCACAGTGTCGCGCGACCGCGCCGCAGCGTTTGAACTGGAGCGGCTCGGCCTGCGCTGGCGTGTGGGCGGGGTAAAGGCAGAGTTGCCGTTGGAGCTCCGCCAGATGAGCCTGCTCAACGATGTGTCGGGGCTCCGCGCGGTGGTGAGCAGGCTGGCCGTGAGCGACACGGAGCTGTTCGGTTTTCGAGTGCAGGTGACGCCGGCGACCGAGGCGGGCGAGCCATTCGGGAGGGTGGAGATCTCGTTACCGAAGGGGAACATCTCGCCTGAGTTGGCGGCAGAACTGGTGCCGGGGCTGAAGCTCCGAGGACCGCTGCAGCTGTCGGCGCGGGTCGGCGGACCGGCGTCGCGGGTGGGCATTCATCTAGAGGCTGCCTCTGTGGGGGAGCCGGTGGTCTTTGACGGCTGGGTCGACCTGCGCGATGCCGCGCTGCCGCGCTACGGCGGCTCGTTGGTGGCGCAGCATCTGCGTCCGCAAGAATGGATTGAGCTGCCGGGGCCGGGGTCGAATCTAACCGCGCGACTCTTGGTCGAAGGGGCAGGTTTTGCAGCGTCGAGCATGAAGGCGCGGGTGGAATTGGATGTGGGCCCGAGCCTGCTTGCGGGGCTGCCGTTGGAGCGAGCCTACGGGAACATCACCGTGCAGGATGGACGCGCAGTTGTGACCGACCTGAGCGCCGCGGCGCTGGGCGGAGAGCTTGATGGCTCAGGCAGTCTTGATCGTGAGGGTCGGGTTACGGTTCATCTGCGCGCCTCGGTGCCCGATGTTGCTTCGGCTGAGCCCTGGGTTCCTCGCTCGGTGGGGCGGCTGTCGGGCGGAGCGGAGCTGCGGCTGGATGCCGAGGCATTGTTGCCGCTGAACGAACTCTCGGCGCTCGCCAAGAGAAGCCCGCAGCAGCTCTGGGCGCAGCTCGGGCCGGAGCTCAAGGTGGCGCTGGCGCTGCGTGGCGATCGGCTCGCAGCCGGCGAGAAGCAGGTGGGACGGTTGGCGCTGCTGGTAAACAAGGAGGCAGGCGCGCAGGTCCCGCTGGATGCATCGCTGCAGCTTGAGCAGGTGCAGGTGGGAGGGCTGCGCGAGGGTCGCACGAAGCTCAAAGCGCGGCTGGTTGGGCGTGAACTCGACCTGTCGGTTTCGGGTGGCGCGGCCGGCGGCCTTTCGCTCGAACTGGCGGCAGGGGCATCGCTGGCGGAGGAGGAGGTCGCGGTTCGGCTGCGGAGCTTCTCTGCTGCGCGCGGGCAGCTGGCGGTCAACCTGGTGGGCGAAGGGCGTGCAGGCGTGACGCTGGCGGATGGGCTGCGGCCCGTGGGGTTTTCGCTCGCGCCGCTGCAACTCGCGGTTGGTCCGGGCCTGGTGGAGGCGAGCGGCTCGTGGGAGGAGTCGGGCGCGCTTGCGGGACAGCTTACGGCGAAGCGGGTCGACCTGCGGGCGCTTGCACTGGCCTTGGCGGGTGAGCAGAGCGTGGGAGACTTCGCGGGGTTCCTGGATCTCGACGCGGGATTGAGCGGCAGCCTCAGCGCGCCGACCGGTCAGCTGACCGTCGGTCTGAGCGAGATCTCGGCGCGCGGACTCGGGCCCTACGGAGCGAAGCTTACGGCGAACTATGCCCCGGGTCGGATGCGCGCCGAATTCGGGCTGTCGGACGGCGATGCGTCGCGGCTGTCGGCGAGCTGTGAACTGCCTGTGACGGTGGATAGCGGGACGGGGCAGCTGGTCTGGTCGGCGCGTCGGCCGATGGAGGCGCACTGGAAGCTAGAGCCGCTCGCGCTCGCTCCCTTTGCGGCAGCAGCGGGCCTGCCCGTGACGGAGGTGGCGGGGAGTCTGCGTGGCGAGGGCACGGTTCGGGGTCGGCTCGACGCGCTCGATGTGACCGGCGCACTCACGGGCGAGGGCCTTGGCGGCACCGTGTCGCAGCACGGTGTTACTGTGCGGTTCGACGGGATCACGACGACGGCCGGTATCGCCTATGTGGCCGCGGGGGCAGGCGGCCCGAGCGTTCAGGCGCGCGCAGAGGTAGATTGGCAGGGCCGCCGCACGGCGACGCTGTCGACGGCGCTGGCCATCGACTTACGCGCGGCGCTGCGCGACCCGGTGAAGGCGCCGGCGATGCTGTCGGCCGCGAAGGGAGACTTCAGCCTGAAGCTGGAGCCCCTCGACGTTGCGCTGCTTCCCGCCTCGCTCCGCACCCTGCTCGGCCTCATCTCTGGCACCGTCGGAGGGTCTTTGCGCTGGGATAACCGTACCGGACGTCCCATGCTCGAGGCGTACGGCGAGGTGGCAGGGCTCACGGTGCAGGGCTTGGAAGCCGTTGACGGCTCGCTCTCGCTTCAAGCCGACAGGACGACGGAGGTGGCAGCGAGCGTGGCCTACGGCGGCGAACCGCTGGCGGAGGTTGCGGGCTCGATTGCCGCGCCGCTGGCGGAGCTGCTTGACACGGCGGTGCGCGCCACACGCCCACTGGAGCTTCGGGCGCAGTTCGAACCGGTCTCTCTCACGCGTCTCGGGCTCGTGGTTCCTGCGCTGCGAAAGGTGAGCGGGACGGCCTCGGGCTACCTTGATGTCACGGGTAATCTCGTCGCCCCACGCCTGCGCGGACGAGCAGTCCTGCGGGGCCTCTCCTCGGAGAACTCCAGGCGCGCCGACGTGGGGGTCGAGTTCTCGGCGACCTCCGCGAGGGTGGCCGTCTCGGGCACGATCTGCGGTGAGCAGAGGGAGGCGGAGTTGGCCGTGAGCTCGCCGCTCTCCTACGAGGTTGCGTGGAATGTGCCGAACGGTGCCTGGATGGACTTTCTGTCGAAGGGCGAGCGCCCTGAGCCGCTGCGCTGGCCGATGGAGGCTTCGCTGCACGGTGTGGAGGTTCCGCTGGCCTCGGTCGCAAGCAACGCGCTGCTCGGCAGCCAGGCGAGCGACCTGGTTGGGCTGCTCACGGCCGATCTGAAGGTGAGTGGTTCGATGGCGGCGCCGGTGGTGGAGGGTGCCGCAAGCGTGACAGCACTTGGAGTGACGCTGGCGGCGCTGCATCGGCGGGTAGAGAATGCAACGGCGGAGGTGGTCTTCGAGCCGGGTAGGGTGGAGCTGCGGCAGCTCTCGGTGCAGGAGTCGGGGTCGTCGCTTCGAGCGTCGGGTCACGTGGTGCTGGCCGGGCTGGAGCCGGCCTCGGCGAAGCTCTCTGTGGCGCTCAAGAACTTCTTGGTCACGGCGCCGAAGGGAACAGCGATCTTCGTGACAGCGAAGGTCGAATCGGCGGCCAACCGCGCTGCTGCCGGCTGGACCGCGAGCACGGTTATCCGCGACAGCAAGATTGCGGTTCCCGAGTATGCGAACGCGGCCGAGTATGGCCCAACGACGGCTGGCGCAGGCGTCTTCTTTGTGGGGGAGGATGTAGCAACGGATCAGATCGGCAAGCGCAAACCGGCGCTCCTGGCTGATGCATCGGGCGCCTCACGGGGCGTTGCTTCGGTGCCCATCCGCCTGCATGTGGAGACGACGGGAAGCAACCGGGTTGAGCACACCTATGCAGATCTCGAGTACAAGATCGGGCTTGATGTCACGGTTGCGGGCGACAGCATCGTGCCCGTGGGGACCGTGACGCTGCCCGAGGGAACCATCCGGTTCGCGGGCAAGTCGTTTGCGATCCGGCGCGGGCTCATCAGCTTTGACGGCGTCGGCGAGAACCCCATGGATGCCGTGCTCGACATTCAGGCGGCGCATACACTGAGCGCGCAGGTGGCCGTGAATCTGCCGCCGGCGACGACGGGGAGCCCGAGCGTGACGTTGGCGGTGACGGGGACGGCCTCCGCACCCGTGGTGCGGTTTGCCTCCGACCCGGCGATGCCGCAGGAGGATGTGCTTTTTGTGCTTCTGACGGGCCGCCCGATCGCGCGAGAGGAGAGCGCCAGCGGCGACGCAGTAGCGGCGCAGCAACAGGCGCTCGCAACCGCCGGCAGCCTCTTCATCGGGTTGCTGAGCGACCGGCTGCCGGGCGTGGGTGTGGACTCCCTGACGATCGAGAGCGACGCGCAGACGGGCCGTGCGGTCTCACGGGTGGAAGGCGGCAAGTATATCGCCGAGAATCTCTTCGTCTCGGGCATCTACATTCCGCAGGCTGCGGAGGATGAGAACGACTTTGAGGTTGCACTGGACTGGATCGTCGTCCGCCTCGGGGCCGACTCGCTACGGCTGACGCTGCGTGGCGGCAACCTAGGCAATGGCGGCCTCGAGCTGCTCTACAACATGCTGTTGCAGTAGGCTGGGCGGGCTCGTTTCCGCTGGGATTTTTGCGCTACGGACGGGACCGAGCGCCGAGCGTCGCGAAGTGGTCGAGAAGCGGCACGGTGGCGCGGTCGAGCATGGCGAAGACCTCTTCGAATCCGCCAGGCCCGCCGTACCAGGGGTCTGGGACATCGTGTTCGCTGGCCTCCGGGTCGAAGTGGCGCGCCAGCAGCAGGCGTTCGTCGGGGAAGGCGCCGAGTTCGATGACGAAGCGCCGGTTGGCGCGATCCATGGCGACGATGAAGTCGAATCGGCGGAGGTCTTCGATCGACAGTGGTCGCGAGCGCTGGTGACTGATATAGATGTTGGCGCGCGCTGCAACCTCGATGCTCCTCGGGTCGGGCGGTTCGCCACGGTGAAAAGCAGAGGTTCCGGCGCTATCGAAGTGGTAATTTGCCGTGAGGTTTGAAATCCCTGCGCGGTGCTGTAGCAGACCTTCGAGGAGCGGTGACCTGCAGATGTTGCCCTTGCAAAGGACGAGAACATGAATCTTTGGAACAGGATGCCGCATCGCCTCCTCCTTCAGGTCGGGATGATGGTACTCGCGGCTGCCTTAGCGGTTGGCTGCGGGAGGGTGCAAACCTACTCGTTCCAGACGGGGGCGCCGCCAGACCGGCTGCCCGAACTTGCCTATGATGAGGTGCGAAAGGGCAGCTATGTAGATCATCACGACCTGCTGGGGCCGGTTCAGGTCGAACTCTCGGCGCGGGAGATCGCGGAGTTCCCGATGATTCTGGCGCAAGGGCGCTGCTATCGCGCGATGGCTGTGGCAGAGGACCGGCGCAGCGAGATTCGTCTCGCGCTCCTCGATGAAGACTTCGTGGAGCGGATGGCCGATGAGGGCAAGAAGGGGGTGGCAACACTACGCGTTTGCCCTGAGCGGACGGAGAACCTGCTTTTGAATGTTGATGGTGTAGGTTCTCGGCTTCGTGTGGTTGTGGCCTTGGTGCAGCAGCCGGAGTAGCTGGCGAGGCACTGGCCCGTCTGGAAGGGAGAGAGGCGATGAAGGTACTGACAGAGGTCATCGGAGATGCAGCGGTTCGCCGGCAGGTGGTAGATGCCACGGTTGCGCTGGTAGAGCGGGAAGTCGAGTCGAAGGGCGGCATCAGCGGCTTTGCGATCAAGCAGGGCTTCAAGGCGGTGCGCGGGCTCAAGAACGGCCGCATGATTCACGATGTGGTCGACGGTCTGCTGCCTGAGTTCGCCGGCGCGATCGCGCCGCTGCATGCCGAGTATGCGGCGGCCCCTACGGCTTCAGGGTTTGGCGGCTTCCTCTCGTCGCGGGGCGACAGATCAGCCAATGCACTGCTGTCGATCACCGATGCCCGCGCTCGGAAGACGGACAATGCTGTGCTTCGCAAGACCTACGAGGCCCTGCGCTCCATGGGCGAAAAGCATGTGAAAGAGGCGCTGCCCGGTGTCGGACAGCTCGTGGACCGCTTTACGAAGTCTTGAAGCCGGCGGCGTCGAGGCAGCTTCGCACCTCGGGGATGCGACCGACGATGAGCCCCTTCGCGCCGAGCTGCGCCGCCGCCTTGTATCGCAGCGCGCGCTGCGGTTCGGGGCTGTGCTCATCCTTCATGCTCATCCAGAGGTAGAGCCCGAGGCCCCGTCGGCGGAGCTCCCTGCGGAGGAGCGGATGGGCGAGACGGTGGTGAATGGAGAGCGATGAGGCTCCCGTGCGTTCAATGGCGGCGAAGGGCCATGCCTCGAAGGCCCGCTGGCGGAGCGCGAGGCTTTCGGAGCCAATGAGAAGGCCCAGATCGCCTCGGAAGCCGGCGCTGCGGCAGGCTGTGAGTGAGGCCTCGCCGAAGGCGGTGATGAGGCTGTCTGCCAGCATGCCATGGTCGGCGAGCACGGCCAGCGCCG
>JABMMX010000055.1 GCA_013205435.1 Deltaproteobacteria bacterium | reverse complement strand
GTGCCCGAACGAGCGCCCGTAGCAGCTCATCCGCACCCGCCTGGCGCACCGCGCGCGCAGCAACCTCGGCCCGGCTCACCGCGGCGTTGTCACCTAGGCTCAGCAGGAAGGGCGACGACACCTGGCCCGCCGGCAGGCTCTCTGTGGAAAAGGGATCGGAGGCCGCAGACCGCTCCGGGAGCGCCGTCGTCTCCAGCTCACCACTCCCCTCATCGAGCACCACATCGATAGGCCCCAACCTCGCAGGCTGACCCGCCGCCCGATGGGCTCGCTCCGCATCGCCCCGCGACATCAGCGCCGACCCGAGCGCCGGCGACGCCTGCAGCGGTGCCCGCCCAGCAGCCCCCGCATCGGCAAAGCGGAGGGGCGCCACCTCCACCTTCGGAGCAGCGGCGACCCCGCCTCCGCGGAGGCGGCGGAAGACCTCCATCAGGTCCAACGGCCCCACCAGGATCGTCGTGATCGTACCGCTCCAGAGCTCGCCCGCCACACGAAGCGCCTCGCTGTCCGTCGGGTCCTCCATCGCCACAAAGAGCCGCCCCTCTTCGAGCGAAATCGGCACAAACCGGTACTGCTCCATCATCGACTGCGGGTAGAGTTTCACTAGCTCCGGCGGCGCCGCAAAGCCCTTCAGCGATACCGCCTTCACGCCAAGCAGCTTGGCCGCGATCCGCACCGCCGTCTCCTCCTCCACCGCACGAGACTCCACCGCCGCACGGTAGACCGAGGTCTGACGCGACGATGCCAGCGCGCTCAGCTGGCGCACCTGAACCTCTGTGAGCAGCGAACGCTCCAGCAGCACTGCTCCGAATCTCTGGTCGTCAATCATCTCATCGTCCCGTTACGCCGAGCGGCTCAGCCTCCAAGCCGCGCGGCACAGGCAGCTCGAACAGCATGGCGTCCAGCTCCACACCCAGCTGCGCGCTGCCAACCTCCACCAGCACCTGCGTCTTCTCCTGCGGAAGCACCAGCTCCAGCCGCCGCGACAGCGTCACCTGCTGCCCACCGTCCGACACATCAAAGGGTGCCGCCGTCGTCACCCGGAGCTGCACCCGACCCGCACCATCCGTCACCCGGAGCGCCAGCAGCGACCCGCTCCCGTGACGCAGCCAGAGCTCTTGCAGCGACCCGTCGGCCGCCGTCCGCGACAGCCGGTAGCCGCCCAGCCGCTCATCCCACGCCATCGCCCAGCCATCGGCCTCCGACAGCGCCGGCGGCCCACCCATCAGCAGCCGCACCAGGTCGGGCGCCGTCAGCGGAATCCGCGTCAGCGCAGCGATGTTGGCGGCCGTAGCAGCGCCCGAAAGAAACCGCCCCGCCTGCAGGTCATAGAGCGACAGCCGGCCGCCGTCACAGGCCACCACAGAGAGCGAAGTATCGAGCGGCGACAACGTCTCAAACCGGAACCGGTCCGGCATCTGCGCCACCACTACCTGCCGCGCCTTCACACGCTCGCCTGCCGCATAGACCTCCACCGTGCTCCGCATCCGGAGCGTCCGCAGTGGGTTCGCATTTCCCTCCACGACAGCGAGCAGCGAGCCTACCGATCCATAGGCATCAGGCGGCGCCGCAACCCGCGCAGCCCCGCAACCGCCCAGCCAGCCCGACAGCAGCAGCGCCGCGGCCAGACCGAACCAAACCCTGCTCAACTGCTGTGCCATCCGCCTCATGTCGCCATCCTGATCCATCCCGCACAGGCTGTCAAAACCGCCTGCTCTCGACACGATCAGAGAAGGCTTCTAGCAGTCGCCTACTGCCTGCAAGTCCATGAGTTGACCGTTTGGAATCCCCCGACGCCCCCATAAAGTTCGGACGCTACGAACTCCTCCGCCTCCTCGCGCGCGGCGGCATGGGCGAAGTCTACCTCGCACGCATGCAGGGCGCCTCCGGCTGGCAGAAGCAGCTCGTCATCAAGCGCATGCTCCCCCACCTCGCAGAAGACCCGGCCTTTGCCCGCCGCTTCCTCGAAGAGGCCCGCATCTCCACGAGCCTCTCGCACGGCAACCTCGTCCCCGTCTTCGATGTTGGCGAGCACGACGGAGCCCTCTTCCTCGCCATGGACCATGTGGACGGCTGGGACCTCCGCGCCATCCAACGCGCCGAGCTCGCCCGCGGCGCCCGTCTCCCCGACCAGCTCGCCCTCTTCATCGTTGCCGAGATCTGCCGCGGCCTCGCCTATGTTCACAACCGGCGCGACGAGCAGGGCAGAAGCCTCGGCCTCGTCCACCGCGACGTTTCACCCTCCAACATCCTCATCTCGCGCGACGGCGAGGCCAAGCTCGTCGACTTTGGCATCGCCATCGCGCCCGACCAGGCCGTCCGAACCGCAACCGGCGAGCTCCGCGGAAAACTCGCCTACATGAGCCCCGAACAGGCCCGCGGCGAACGGCTCGACCACCGCAGCGACATCTACTCGCTCGGCGTCGTCCTCTACGAGCTCCTCACAGGCGAGAGACCCGTCTCCACAGGCTCCGACATGGAGGTCCTCGCCCGCGTACAGCGCGGCGAACACCGCCCCATCACCGACCTCCGCGACGACCTCCCCACGGGCCTCGCACAACTCGTCGAACGGGCCATCGCCACCAGCCCCGACGACCGCTTCGAGGAGGTTGACGAGCTCCTCCTCGGCCTCATGCGCCTGCTCTTCAGCGAGACGGGGCCCGTCACCCACGCCCTCCTCGCACGCCATGTCGGGCGCCTCATGGCCGAGCCGGCCCCGACCGCTGGCATGAGCCTCAACGACCTCCTCAACGCCCAGCTCGACGAGGCCGCGCAGAGCCAGTCCGGTGCACGCCACATTACCCCCTCACGCCCCACAGGCAGCGACCGCTCGGCCCGCTCTGTGCCCCCCTCGTCGCTCCGTCCCGACGCCGCCTCCGTCACCCGGACCCGCGCTGTCTCTCCCGCGCCAGCGCCCGCGCGGAGCCGCCTCTGGTTCGCCGTGATCGCGCTCGCCCTCGTCACGCTCGGCATCACCCCCTTCCTCTGGCCCCGCCTCACCCGCGCACCGCTCCAGGTCACCTCCGCACCCGCCGGCGCCGCCGTCTACTGGAACGACGAGCTGGTCGGCCGCACCCCGCTCGACACCCGCGTCCGGCAGGCCACGGGGCTCCTCCGCCTCGAGAAGAAGGGCTTCGTTGCAAGCGAGCAACAGCTCGACCTCGCCACCGCGACCGCCGTTGTCGTCGACCTCGCCGCAGAGCCCATCTCGCTCCTCTTCCAGTCCACGCCGCCCGGTGCTGCTGTCCGCATCGACGGCGGCCCCGCCTTCCCCGCTGGTACCCCCGCCCTCCTCCTCCCGGACAGCGAGCACACCATCACGATGGAGCTCGCCGGTCACAAGACCCTCTCCGAGCGCCACCGCGTCGCCGCGGGCGAGACCCTCTTCGCCCGGCTCCTCGAACCGCTCCCCACGGCCCGAATCGCCGCGCCCACAGCGCCCACGGATGCCGCCCCCGTCACCCCACCTGCACAGCCCGGCGCCGGCCTGCCCGACAAGGTCCGCCCCGCTGCCCCCGCGCCCGCCCCTGGCCGCTTCACCTTCCGCTTCATCGAACTGCCCTATCTCGGCACCCTCTCCATCGACGGCGGTCTGCCCATCCAGCTCATCGAGCTGGCCCAGGTCGTCGAGATCCCCGCCGGCAATCGCACGCTCACCATCCGGAGCCTGCGCGATGGTCGCATCGACAGCTGGGTTGGCAAGGTCGCGCCCGGTCAGCAAGAACAGGTTCGCATCGACTGGAAGTGACCTTCCCTGTATCGTGGCCACTCTGCCGCGGAGCACCCGCTTGACCGTCGAACACACCAGAACCCTCCTCCTCGACAACGGCACCGAGTCGCTCCGCCTCCGCCGTTTTCGTCTGGTCGTGCAGCCTGCCAAGCGGCCCGCCTACGAGGTCGAACTCGGCCTCCACCGCGTCTTCTTCGGCTCCGGACTCGACAACGACCTCGTCCTCGACGACGCCGCCGTCTCGCGCCGCCACGGCGCCATCGAGGTCGATGCCAGCGGCTACCGGCTCCGCGACCTCGCCAGCAAAAACGGCACCCGCATCGGCGACCTCCGCATCGCAGAGGCCTGGCTCGCACCCGGCACCACCTTCACCATCGGCGATACCCGCATCCGCTTCGAGCCCACCGAAGACGAGGTCGAGGTCCGCATCTCGCGCCAGAACCGCTTTGGCAACCTCGTCGGACGCAGCCTCCTCATGCGCGAGGTCTTCGGCCAGCTCGAGCGCATCGCCCCCGCAGACATCACCCTGCTCATCACAGGCCGCTCCGGCACAGGCAAAGAGCTCGTAGCCGAGGCTGTCCACCAGCAGAGCCCGCGACGCAAGGCCCCCTTCATCGTCTTCGACTGCTCCGCCGTCTCCCGCGACCTCATCGAGTCCGAGCTCTTCGGCCACGTCAAAGGCGCCTTCACGGGCGCAGTGGCGAGCAGGGCCGGCGCCTTCGAGCAGGCCAGCGGCGGCACCCTCTTCCTCGACGAGCTCGGCGAGCTCAGCGCCGACCTCCAGCCCAAACTCCTCCGCGCCCTCGAGCGCAAAGAGGTCAAACGGGTCGGCGGAAACGAGGTCATCCCCGTCGATGTCCGCGTCGTCGCCGCCACCAACC
>JABMMX010000054.1 GCA_013205435.1 Deltaproteobacteria bacterium | reverse complement strand
GTGCTGCGGCAGGACCCGGACATCATCATGGTGGGCGAGATCCGCGACGAGGAGACGGCGCAGATGGCGGTACAAGCCGCGCTCACGGGCCACCTCGTCTTGAGCACGGTGCACACGAATGATGCGCCGTCTGCCATCACCCGAATGCAGGATCTGAAGGTGCCGAACTTCCTGCTGGGCTCAACGCTGGTGGGGGTGATGTCGCAGCGGCTCATCCGGCGCATCTGCGACAACTGCAAGCGGCAGACCTTCCTCACCGAGGAGCAGATCGCGCTGCTCGGTATCACGCTGCCGGCCGATGCGCCGACGCGGCTGCCTGTCTGGTATGGCGAGGGCTGCGTGAGCTGCCGCCACACGGGCATGCATGGCCGGACGGGCGTGTTTGAGGTGATGCCGGTAGATAGCCGCATCAAGCAGCTGATCAGCGATGGCGCCGATGCCAATGTGATCCGGCGCGAGGCGATCGCCAACGGCATGGTGACGCTGCGCGAGTCGGCCATCCGCAAGCTGGCGACAGGGCATACGACCTTTGAAGAGGTGCTTTCGGTCGTCGGGGCGGGGTAGCGATGATGGACTTTGCTGCCGTGCTGCATTCCCACCTTGCGGCCGCCTATCCCTTCATCTCGATCGTGAGCCACGACGAGCAGGAGAGCCTGGGGTTGATCGAGGCGTTGGGGCTGGCGCTGCAGCGGCCTGTGCTGGTCTGGGCGCCCGGGACGGGTGAGCCGGGCGAAGCCTCGTTGCGTGCGCGGCTGCTCCTGCTGCTGACCGAGCTCGGCGACGGCGTTGGCGCGGGGGCTGTGTTGGTCTTGTGCGATGCCCACCCCTACCTGGCAGGGGCCGAGACGGTTCGGCTGTTGCGGCTGCTGGAGCCGGTGCTTTCGGCGACGAAGACGACGGTGATTTTTGTGAGCGCCGAGCCGGTGGTGCCGCGCGAGCTGGAGCGGGATGTGACGGTGCTGGTGCAGCCGCTGCCGGGTCGGATGGAGCTCGAGGCGGTGGCGCGGAGCGTCTTTGGTGACGGCGCTCGCTTGGAGCGGCTGGGTGCGGCGGCGGTGGGGCTGACGCGGCGCGAGGCGCAGCGGGCCTTTGAGCGGGCGCGGGTGGTCGAGGAGCTCGATGCAGCGCGCGGGCGCACGAGCGACGCGGAGGAGCAGGTGGTGGGCGAAAAACGCCGGCTGCTGCGGGGCGACGAGGCGCTGGAGTTCTGTGATCTTCGGCTGTCGCTGGACTCCGTGGGTGGGCTCGGCGAGCTCAAGGGCTGGCTGCGCGAGCGGCGCGAGGCCTTTGGCGGCGAGGCGCAGGTGTTTGGGTTGCCGGCACCGCGTGGGCTGCTGCTGGTGGGCGTGCAGGGTTGCGGCAAGTCGCTGGCAGCCAAGGCGGTGGCCGGCTTCTGGGGGCTGCCGCTGCTGCGGCTCGATCTGGGGCTGCTGATTGGGAGCGCGGCGGGCGCGGAGCGGACGCTGCAGCGGACGCTGGCGACGGCAGAGGCGATGTCGCCCTGCGTGCTCTGGGTGGACGAGCTGGAGAAGGGGCTGGACGAGGGCGGCGCGACGGCGCGCACGCTGGGGACGCTGCTCACCTGGCTGGCGGAGCGGCGGTCGGCGGTCTTTTTTGTGGCGACGGCGAACCGGGTGGAGGCGCTGCCGCCGGAGCTGCTGCGGCGGGGCCGGCTCGATGAGGTCTTCTTTGTCGACCTGCCGGATCGGGGCTCGCGGGCGGAGATCCTGGCGCTGCACCTGCGGAGCCGTGGGCGGGAGCCGGCGGCCTTTGGTTGCGAGGAGCTGGCGTCGCAGACGGAGCACTACTCGGGCGCGGAGCTGGAGCAGGTGGTGGTGGCGGGGCTCTACCGGGCCTTCGCGGAGCGCCGCGAGATGACGCAGCGCGACTTGCAGGTGGCGGCCAAACAACTTGTGCCGCTTTATGCGATGTATGAGAACGAGATCAAAGCGCTGCGGACCTGGTCGCAGGGCAGGGCGCGTCCGGCGCACACGAGCGGTCGGATGGCCGGTCTGTTTGGTGTGTCGTCGTAGCGAAGAAGATTGTGGAGGCGATGTGGAGACGAAGCAGTTGAAAATTGGTGTGATTGGAGCGGGCGCCTGGGGCACCGCGCTGGCGATGCTGCTGGCCGACAAGAACTACGACGTGACCATGTGGGCCTTCGAGGCCGATGTGGTTTCGGGCATCAATGAGCGGCACGAGAACGAGACCTTCCTCAAGGGGATCACCCTGCCGCTGAACATCCGGGCGACGGGGAGCATGGAGGAGGCCTGCTCAGGCAAGGACCTGATCCTGACCGTGACGCCTTCGCATGTGACCCGGATGGTGATGCGTCAGGCGGCTCCCTTCCTGCCGGAGCACACGCCGATTGTGAGCGCGACGAAGGGCATCGAGAACGACTCGCTCATGACCATGAACGAGGTGCTGGAGGAGGTGCTGCCGATCAAGTTCCACCCCTACCTGGCCTTCCTCTCGGGCCCGAGCTTCGCCAAGGAGGTTGCGCTGCATCACCCGACGGCGGTGGCGGTGGCTGCCTACTCGGAGACGCTGGCGAAGCAGGTGCAGCAGGTGTTCAACCACAGCTGGTTCCGCGTCTACCGGTCGACCGATGTGGTGGGCATGGAGATTGGCGGTTCGCTGAAGAATGTGGTCGCGATCGCGGCGGGCATCTCGGACGGCATGGGGTTTGGGCACAACTCACGGGCCGGCATCATCACGCGTGGTCTTGCAGAGATGTCCCGGGTGGCGGTGGCGCGTGGCGCCAACCCGATCACGCTCGCGGGCCTGTCGGGCATGGGCGATCTGGTGCTGACCTGCACGGGCGAGCTGTCGCGCAACCGGACGGTGGGGATCCAGCTGGGCCAGGGGAAGACCATCGAGGAGATCCTGGGCTCGATGAGCGCCGTGGCGGAAGGCGTGAAGACGGCGCAGTCGGTGCACGACCTTGCGGTGAAGATGAAGGTCGACATGCCCATCTGTGAGGCGGTCTATCAGGTCATCTATGAGCGGAAGACCCCGCAGCAGGCGCTGGCCGATCTGATGGGCCGCGAGCTGAAGCGGGAGAACTTCGGCTTCTGAGGAGGCTGTGACGGTGGCTCGCTCCTTCCGGCTCATCGCAGCGCTGCTGCTCGCGCTGGTGATGCTGCCTGCTGGGGCATGGGGGCATGCGCTGTCCTTCTCCAAGGCGGAGCTCCGCGTGGAGGCCGATGGTGGGGCAACCGTGCGGCTCCAGCTGGATCTGTGGCGGTTGGTGACAGGCGAGGACGAGGGGGACCTGTCGGAGGAGCAGTTCTCGTCGCTGTTCGGCGCGGCGACGGCAGAGCGGGAGCAGCTACGGGCCCAGGTTGCGGGCAGTCTGTCGCGCGCGGTGCTGCTCTACGCCGGCGGCCGGCAGCTGCAGAGTGAGGTAGTCCTCCCCGAGCAGGAGCAGGCGGAAGGTGCGGAGAGCGAGGTGGTACTCCGCATGAAGGTTCCGCCGGGCCGCAGCGCGCTGGGCCTCCGGACAAGCGAGATGCTCGGCACGGTGGCGCTGAGCGCCTGGGTGGACGAGGTGCAGGTGATGGACCGGGTGCCGGTGGCGCCGGGCGGTGCGCCAGAGCCGATCGTGGTATCGGTGGAGGAGGAGAGCGGGGCGCGGACTGGGCTGCGGTACCTCTGGCAGGGGATGCTGCACATTGTGCCGCTGGGGTTGGACCACATCCTGTTTGTGCTGGCGCTCTGCCTGCTGTCGCTGCGGTGGCGGCCTGCGCTGCTGCAGGCGACGGCCTTCACGGTGGCGCACTCGATCACGCTGGCGCTGGCGGTGACGGGGGCTGTTGCGCTTCCCGCCTCGGTGGTGGAGCCGCTGATTGCGCTGTCGATCGCGGTGGTGGCGCTGGAGAACCTGGTGTCGAGCGAGGCGCGCTGGTGGCGGCTCGGGCTGGTGTTTGGCTTTGGGCTGCTGCACGGGCTTGGGTTTGCGGGCGTGCTGCAGGAGCTGGGGCTACCTGCGGGGAGGCTGGCGGTGGCGCTGCTCTCGTTCAACGCGGGGGTTGAGCTGGCGCAGGTGGCCATCGTCGCAGCGGCCTTCGGGGTGGCGGCGATGTGGCAACGCACTGGGCTCCTGGCGGAGGTGCCGATGCGGAAGCGGCTATCGCTGGGGATTGCCGCGGTGGGGCTGTTCTGGACGGTGGAGCGGCTGCTGGACGGTTAGTCGTCGTGGTCTGCTTTGCCGCGCCGGTTGGTGTCGCGCTTGATGGGGATGCGCATGCCGGGCGGGCGCTTGCGCGGCGGCGGCTGCGGCGGTGGCGGCGGCGGCGGCGGCACGGGCTTTGAGATCTGGGGGACGGGCGCCGGCTTGAAGGGCAGGGCCTCGGAG
>JABMMX010000053.1 GCA_013205435.1 Deltaproteobacteria bacterium | reverse complement strand
GAGAGGCTCTGCGCTCTTGTTGATGAGCTTAAGCGAAACGATGAGCGTGGACTTCTTGGTTGCTAGCGCGCCGGAGGGCCCTTCGAGATCGATGGCGGCGAGTTTCACATCGGTGACGGAGACCTCAATGCCGTTGATGGTGAGGACCTGCCCTTGGGGCGCTTCGAGCGGCTTCGCGCAGGCGGAGCCAAAGAGCATCGAGGCGACGAGCGAGGCCTTCATGACAGCGGGAAGAGCGGTGCTTTTCAGGTTCATGGGTGAGTCACGATGGGTTAGAGCGACGATGGCGCCTAGGTATCTGCGGGACTCGGGAGTGTCAAAAGGATTGGGGTCGAGCGGCGGCGGGGGTGGTGAGCAACAAGGTTGCCGCGCCTTCGGGAAACGAGGCGGTCGAGCATTCTACCCGGTCTGGGCAACCCTTCTGTCCGGACGCTGTTGACCTGCTCAGGGGCCGCTCACCCCGGTGTCGACACAGGGCCGGCAGGATGGGTGGCTGAGGAGCGAGGCTTCCGTGACGTCAACCGAGAGGGGCAGCGGGAGCGAGAGGAACGGACGATGGGCGCGGGTCCATCCCAGCGCGACAACGGGGATATTCTACGCTGCGCAGTGGCTGCGTCAATGGTCGCTGCCTCAACGGTGGCTAGGGCGGAGCGAGCGGAGGGCGCGCACGAGCGCACCTGCAACGAGGAGCGCGTAGGCTGAGAGTCCGGCGAGGTAGGGCCACTGGTCGCGCGGGGCCTCGCCTTCGATGATGAGGTAGCCCTCCACGCAGTCGCGCTTTCCCGTGCGTTCGCGTTCGGCCTCGAGGTAGGCGGCGAGCCGCGGCGAGGGGTCGTGGCTGCAGAAGGGGACGCGGTAGTTTTCGGCGTAGAAGTCGCGGATACCGGCATACTTCCGGGGGAGGTCGGAGAAGGCGATGAGCCATCCGCTGCCGTCGAACTCCTCGCGGTTTTCGTCGGGGTTGTCGGTGTCTCCAAAGGTCTCGGAGTTCGCTGCCGCCAGCTTGCTGGTGTCGCGGGCAACATAGATCTGCGCGCCGATGAGCTTGAAGACGCCCTTGTCGCCGGCGGAGGCGTAGCGTTGCGGGATGCCTGAGAGCGAAACGAAGCGGTGGGAGCGGAGGTTGGGGTCGGGCTGTTCGGCCCGGATTGCCACCCCGATGTCTTCGGCAGCGCCAAGCGCGGCGGGCGCGGTAGGAGCGACGAAGTAGCGAAGGTGGCCAACATACTGCCAAGCAGTGAGGCCGCTGAGCCCCAGAAGGAGAGCAAAGACAAGCGGCTTGAGGATGCGTGTGGCCTGCGACTCGGCCATTCGGTCAAGGTCGGCGGTGCCGAGTTCGCCGGCCTGGTTGGGGCCGAAGAACTCACGCTCGAATTCCTCGGGCGCCTGGCGCTGTTCGTTGTCGTCCATGTTTGGCCTCGGGAACTTCAGAAGCGGCCTAGGGCGCGCTCTTTGGCGGGCAAGATTTCAAGGCAGGTTGTCCACCAACCCGTGAGGATGGTGGCGACGAACTCCTCGGGGAGCTGCTCGTCGCGCATCTCGTCGGCGAGGGCCGCGTGGTCGTAGCTGATGGGTAGGAAGCGGTGCCGGATATCGCTCGGCGTCGTGAGGTCGATCTCGACGGCCCAGACGTTCAGATTGCCGTCGTTGGCAGGTCTTCCGATGGCGCCAACGTTGATGACGGTGCGGCCGGAGGGGAGGGTGCGCGACCAAGGGATTCCCGTGTGGGTAACCAGGAGGAGGTCGGCCTCTGCGTCGCGGAGGAGGTGTTCGAGAAAGTGGTCCGGCGAGGTGGAGGCCCAGAGGAACTCGTTGGTTCGACGGGTGGAGCCGTGCGCCATCACGACCTGCCTGCCGTTCCATGTGTGGCGGAAGCCGGTGGGCAGCGCTCGCAGCCAGTCCTTGTTGGCATCTGAAGTGCGGGCGAGGGTGTAGTCGTAGCTGATGCGTGCGAAGTGGTTGTCGCGCGGGTCGGTGTAGCCGCAAGCGCAGTCTTCGAGTCGATTGCCGATGGAGTGGTCGTAGTTTCCCTGCATGCAGCGGACGCCAGCGCGCTGCAGCAGCGGGAAGACCTTGTCGGGGCGCGGTCCGAAGCCGCCCATGTCGCCGAGGCAGTAGATTTCGTCAGCGCCGCGGCGCTCGGCCTCTGCGAGGGTGGCGGCGAGGCTGAGGTGGTTGTTGTAGACGCCGCCGAAGACAACGATGCGGCGTGGCGGCGCGTGGTCTGGGTTCAGGTGCGGCATCGGAGCCCCTCCGCATGGCAACTGTAGCAGGCCTGGTGGCGGAGCTGGATGGGAGTGAGCGCGTCGGCGAGACGGTCGCTCATGCGGGCGTCTTTGGCTTCGATCAGGATGGGGCAGGGGTAGACACCCTTTGCAGTGACCATGCGCCCCGTGCCGCAGGCAAGCGAGAAGACCTCGTCTGGCAGGAGGTCGCCGTCGACGAGCCGCTCTTCGTCTTGGTAGCCTCGGTCGCGGCGTGCCTCACGGCCGAGCCGAACGGGCGGCAGGAACTTGAGTCGCGGGCGAGTGATGCCGGCGTTCGAGAGCAGCTGCTGGAAGGCGGGGAGTGTGGCCTCGGTGGCGGGGACAACCTCGGTGATGGTGAGGATGGGCGGGATGCCCGCGGCGGCGCATCGGGTCACGGCGCCGATGATCTTTTCGAAGGTTCCGCGTCCGCGGATGGGATCGTTCTGGTCGGCGGTGAATCCGTCGAGGGAGACGCGGAGGTCGAGGCTGTAGGGAGATGCGGCTGCGAGCTTGGCGAGCCGATCGGCGCGGGTTGCATCGATGAGCAGGCCGTTGGTGAGGATGCTCAGCGGGCCCCGTTCGAGGACGTAGGCGATGAGCTCTTCGATCTCCGGGTGCAGGAAGGGTTCGCCGCCCGTGAAGTAGAACTCCCGCACCCCGAAGCCGACCGCCTCGTCGACCGCCTGTGTGACCTGCTCGGAGGTCATGATGGGATGGCTGGCGTTGTTGGGGCCGCAGGTGATGAAGCAGTGCTTGCAGGTGAGGTTGCAGAGCGTTCCCGTGACCTGGAGCCAGAGGGTCTCGAGGTAGGGAAAGGAGAGTGTTGGTGGCGCCGGCTGATGTGTGTGCACGATGGTTCACGCAAAGTTTGGCAAACGTCGAAGAGTGGAGAACATTGGAGGCAGGAGGCCTCTTGCGCAAGAGCGAACTGGGAGCATGGCGAGGGTGCGTGGGTATTGCAGCGGCGTTGGTGCTGTTGGCCTGCTCGGAGGGAGCGACATCCGTAGCGCCCGCGGAGGTCGATGGTGCGCCCGTCGGGTCGGCGCCGTCGGTGGTTCCCCTGTCTGACGGCAGCAGCGCGCCCGCCGTCTCGGAGCGCCGGCTGCCCGCGATGGCCGTGGCCTCGAGCCTCTGCGAAGGGCTGGCGGTGGAGGCTTCCTCAACGTTGCGGGCGGGCGCGTCGGCCGAGATGCTGCTTGCGGAGCGGCGCTCCTGCGCGGGTATGGTAGGCGAGGCGGTGCGTCACTGGCGGGCGGCTGCCGTCGCTGAGCCGCGGCTTGGCGACATCATGAACCGGCGTATCGCGCAGGCGACGGGCGGTGGAGAGCGGGGTGGCGCGCCGACGCAGACGCTCGCTGGGTCGCTTACATCCGGAGGCTCGGGCGATGGCTGGTTGCAGGATGAGGCCGAGCTGTTTGCGCTCGAGCCTGCGCCGTGGATCCGGGCGCGGGTCGATGCGGTGCGCTGGCGCCTCGTGATGGAGGGGGCCGACGACGAGCGACTGGCCTGGTCGCTGCGTTGGATCGTGGAGACCGAGACGGGTGACGGTTCGCTCTGGCTGGAGCGGCTCTCCTGGCTGCGCGCGCAACCTTCTCTGACGGCTTCCGACCGGCTCCTGCTTGCTGCTCGCTGCGTGGATCGCTTTGCAGCCAACGAAGAGCCGCCGCTGACGGAGGCGTCGGTGCGTCGGCTTATGCCGGTTGTGGAGCAGTGCCTCGGTGAGACTGCGCTCGAGGATGGGCTACTCCCCACGGGGTCGGCTGGCTGGCTGTTGGGCCGCGCTCCTGCTGACGCGATGAAAGAGGTCGAGCTGGCCTCGCGGGAGTCGCGTTGGCAGGCGCTGGTGCTGGCCCGACGCGCCGACCGCGATGCGGAGGCGCTTGAGATTGCTTCATCGCTCGCGATTGCTCCGTCAGCTTGGCGCGGAGGCGCGTCGCTCCTTGCCTGCGTGACGCTGGCCGCGTCGCTGGGCGAGTCGGCCCGTTCTGAGCAGTGCCTGGCGGCATTCGAACGGCTTGAGACGGCGCTGCCCTGGGAGCAGGCGCTGCTCTACGAGGTAGCGACGCAGCGAGCGCTGCGTGAGCGTAACCTGGTTGCGTCGATGGGTGCGGTCGAGCTTGCGATGGAGGCCGGTGCCTCCACCCGTCATCGTCTCGTCGCGGCGCGGGCGAAGGGGTCGATGGCGGAGCTGCATGCGCTCGTGGCTGAGGCGCCGGTGAGCTACGAGGCCGTCTACGCGGATCGCCTGCTTCGGCAGGATGGTGGCGTCGGCGAACTGGCCTCGAAGCTCTCGGCACTGCGGTTTGTATCCACGGTGCGGGCGCCGGTTCAGATCGGCTGGGCGGCAGACTGGCTCGCATCGGAGGGCTACATCGCGCAGGCTCGGAGCGAGGCGCTGTTGCAGGCCGAGGTAGCGGGTGCGGTGCACCCGAGCCTCTGGGGACTGGCCGCCGATCTGCTGTCTCGCAACGGCGAGTTCGCTCTCGCTCACTCGGCGGCGCGGAGGATGACCGCCTCGCTGGGTGTCTATCCCTCGGAGACCGACCTGATCGCCGGCCGCGTCTGGCGTGAGGCCTATCCGATGCTGTGGGAGAAGGAGGTTGCGGCGGCGAGCGCGCGCCAGGGTGTTCCCCGGAGCCTGCTGCTTGCCTTCCTGCGGCGCGAGTCGGGTTTCGACGCCGATGCTCGGTCGTCCGTCGGCGCGCGGGGCTTGATGCAGGTGCTTCCCGGCACGGCGCGCGAGGTGGCAGCGCGGCATGGGATCTCGCTCTCTCGCGGACTGGAGGATCCCGGTCTGAACCTGGAGATTGCGGCGGCCATGATCGCCGATCTGATGGCCGAGTTCGGCGGTAGGACGGAGGTGGTCGCGGCTGCCTACTCGGCCGGTCCTGCGAAGGCGCGACGGTGGATCCGGGGCGATGAGGGGGCCGATCTCTGGCTCTGGACCGAGGCCATTCCCTACGATGTGGTCCGCTCCTATGCCCGCGAGGTGGCGGTCTCTGCCGCGGTCTATGCGGCGTGGCTCGGAGAGCCGCCGCCCGACGCCCACATCTCCCTTCAGAGTGTGCGCTAGGGGCCGCCGGGTGTCGTGGGAGCCGGCGGAGCAGTGAGCTGCTTCCGGAGCCCCTCTGCTGTGGTGTCGCCTGGTCCGAGGTAGTCGGGGGCCATGCCCAGGAGGTGCTCGATGGCGTCGCGTAGTGCGGTAACCGGGACGCGGCTTCCCGAGGCCGACTGGCTGTTGGCGAAGGCCCAGACGAACCAGGCGTCGGGCTCGGCCGGGAAGTCTGCGCGGGCGATCTCGGCGACAGCTCGTGCTTCGTCAAACTGCCCGAGTCTACCGAGCAACCAGGCCTGCCGGGGAAGGAGCCAGGCTCGCGCCTTCGGATCGGCGGTCATCGCGGTCTCGATGCGGGTGAGCAGTTCGGGGCCGCGGCCGAGCGAGAAGAAGACAAGCTCCACCTCGTTGAGCACCTTGGTGGGTGCACGTCGGGTGAAGAAGAGGTCTCCCGAGGCGGTCACCTGGCCGAGGATCGCCTGATAGGAGGTGCGGGTCTCGGCGGAGAGAGCAGGGGGCTGAGGCGGAGAGACCAGCGTCGTCGGCGCGATGGCGACGCGGTCGATTCTGTCGCGCTGCTGGGCGGGCGCGACAAGGTCGCAGGCGACGAGCAGTAACGGCGCCAGAGCAACCGCGATGAGGGAGGATTGCTTCATGTTTCGAGCCTCACAGGGAGCTCGTCCAGCGCGAGAGTGGGGAGCAGGTGTGCCCAGAGTTCGTCGACGCGACGGCCGAGCGTGGGGTGGCGGAGTCCAGGATCGAGATCAACCAGCGGACGCAGGACGAAGGGCCGTTCATGGAGACGGGGGTGGGGCAGAATGAGCGCGTCATTTTCGCGCACGAGGTCGTCCCAGAGGAGCAGGTCCAGGTCTATGACGCGCGGTCCGTTTCGCTCGGCTCGGATGCGGCCGAGTGAGGTCTCGATGTCGAGGAGGCGGATGAGGAGCGCGTCGGGGTCTAGTTCGGTCTGCAGCCTGACGACTGCATTCACGAAGCGCGGCTGTTCCTCGAGATACATGGGTGTCGTATCGTAGAGATGTGAGCGCTGTATAGGTGTGCGTGAGAGGCGCGTGAGCTGCGCAGTGGCGGCGTCGATGCAGCCGAGCCGGTCGTCTAGGTTGCTGCCGAGTGCGACGAAGGCGGTATGGAAGGCGGGTGGCATCTGAGCGATAGGTCGCGCTGCGGGAGGGATGAAGCAGAGCGAATCGCCGCTGCTTGCATTGCATGAGAGAAGTCCCCATAGTGTCGGAAGGTTGTGGTCGACCAGAGGAAAGCGGAGCACGGGCACTTGGGGAAGCGCACGATTCGTGGACCAAAGGAGTGACCATGGAACGCTGCTACTTGAAGCTCGACGAACAACTTGATCAGCTCATTGGCGTGGAGTGGAGCGCTCCTGCGTCCCGTCGCGATGCGATGCACGAGCGGCTGACCAAGGGCTGGGTCTATCATGAGCTTGCCATCGAAGGGTTTGGCATGGAGGTTCAGGCGCTCGACCGCGCTTTGGCGGGTGAGGCGGGGGCTACCCACTTGGAGCGCACGGCGTTTGAGCGGGCACGTCGGTTCAGAGCGGCCTACCAGCGGATGCGCGAGGTGGGAGCCAGCGCGGAGCCCTTGAACCGTGGGCAGGCGCTTGCCTATCTAGGCTGGCTGACGGGCCGGGTCGAGGCTGGCTCGATGCGAAAGGATGCCGGCGCAACGGAGCAGTTCAAGCACGATGTTGTAGCGCCTGAGGAGATCGACAAGGCGCTCGGGATGATGTTCGCGGAGGCAGACCTGATGAGCCGCCGCCATCACCCGATCGATCTGGCGGTCCAGGTGCACCACCGGTTTGTGAAGATCTGGCCGTTCGAGAAGCACAGCGCTGCGGTGGCCCGTCTGTTGGCAAATCAGGTGCTGCTGGCGAACGGATATCCCGCCGTCATCATCCCTAGCTATGAGCGGCAGCGCTACTATCACTCGCTCAACTACGAGGTTTCGCGGTCGCGGGAGCTCTTTGTGGAGGGGCTGGCGGAGCAGGCGCAGATAAGGTTTCGGGAACTTTCGCCTCGTCGCGAATCTGTAGCCGCGTAAGGTGCATCGAAGTGGCAGGTGCTTAGGGTTTGAGCAGACCTTGTCCGGTCTCCGTCAAACGCCTACCAGCGGTCCTGTTCCACCAAGGAGAACCAGCGTGTCGGAAATCAACCCAAGAGCCTCGCAGGTCGGCTCGGAGCCCTTTCGTGGCACGCCTGGCGAGAAGCTGACGATGGAGAGTGGTGTGACCGTGGAGGTGTTTGCGCGCGCGCAGCTCCCGACCCGTCACGGGAAGTTTGAAATCGTCGCCTTCCGCAATTCTAAGGATGCGTTGGACCATGTGGCCATCGTGAAGGGCGATGTGGTGGGCCGTGAAGGCGTGGCAGCACGGCTGCACTCGGAGTGCCTGACGGGCGATGTTTTCGGGTCTCTGAAATGTGACTGCCGCGACCAGCTCGAGGCGGCGATTGACACGGTTGGGACGCTGGACGCGGGCGTCATTCTCTACATGCGGCAAGAAGGTCGCGGGATTGGCCTTGCGAACAAGGTCAAGGCCTACAGCCTGCAAGATGGCGGTATGGACACGGTCGAGGCGAACCAGCATCTGGGCTTCGATGACGACCTTCGCGAGTATGAGGTTGCGGCTGGCATGTTCCAACTGCTGGGTGTGAAGTCGCTGAACCTGATCACGAACAATCCGTCTAAGGTCGAAGGGCTTCGTGAGTTCGGTGTTGATGTGCGGGCTCGGACGCCGATTCAGGCGGTCCCCAACAGCTACAATCGCTTCTACCTGCAGACGAAGAAGCGGAAGTCGGGTCACATCCTTTCGATTTGATGCTCTTGCGTGGTGAGCGTGTCGGCCAACGTGTTGGGTCGGATGGCGCGCCGGAAGAGCAGGAAGAAGGCGGCGGCGCCCAAGCCAAGTAGGGCGAGCGCGATGAGTGCGAGCGGACTGCTAGCCTGTTCGTGGGCGCTCGTGATGAGGCCGTTCCAGCTGGCATGCAATGCAACTGCAGCGCAGAGTCCGGCGATGAGCGCGAGCCGACGGATGGCGGCGGAGGGGTTCTGCTTGGCTGCGCCGAAGTAGGCGCCGACGAGGGAGGAGGCGATACCGTGGAGCGCTGTCGAGAAGAGGACGCGTTGGGAGATCGAGGTGGTCCACGCGGGAAGTCCGCCGCGGTCGTAGGCGACGACAAAGTAGAGGAGGTTCTCGAAGGCGGCGAACCCGAGGCCGGCAGCGAGGCCGAGGATCATGCCATCGAGGGCGTCGCGGAACCAGCGAGTGCGGTAGACGACGAGGAGTGGAAGCGCCTTGCCGAGCTCCTCGCAGAGCGGCTGCATGAGGAACTCGTGGAGGTTGTCGAAGTGGAGCAGTGATGAGCCGCCAAGCGAAAGCGGGGCCAGGAGTGGGGAGAGGAGGAGGGCGGCAGCGATACCGCATCCGCCGCCGGCGATCGTGTGGGCTGGGAAGAGCCAGAACCATCGGCTTCGCGGCGGTCGCACGGGGAGCTGTTGGAGGCGTTCTTCGGGGGTTGTGGCAGCGGCTGCGGCGGCGTGGGCGCGGCGCCATCGGCGGCTATGCCAGGCTCGCAGGAGATAGCCCGCCAAGACGGGGACGATCGCAAAAGCGAAGGAGACGATCGCAATGCCGAGCGGCAGCCTCACGGCTCTGTCGCGCCAAGGTCGGTGAGCGCTTCGCGGGCCATGTTCGCCTCTCTGGAATCAGGGCGAATGGCGATGACGCGTCGGTAGGCGTCGATGGCGCCGTCACGATTGCCTGAGGTTCCGCGGAGGTGTGCGAGGCCCGACCAGGCGGGTGCGTAGTCGGGGTCGAGTACAACCGCCTTCTCGAAGCTCTTGATCGCCTCCGCCGTCTTGTCGCTGCCTGCCTGTGCCCGTGCGATGCCGGTGACCGCCTCTGCGGAGCGGGGTCGGAGCGCGGCGGCTGCCTTGAACGCGGTAAGTGCGTCGGGGAGGTTGCCCTGTTTGAGGGCAGCGTGCCCCTCTCGCATGAGGGCAGCGAAGTCGGGGGGCGGCAGCACCGCTTGGGGGGCTTCAGCAGCCGGCCCTGCATCGGCGGAGGGAGGCAGAGAAGCCGGAGCAGCAGCGGCGTGGGGCGCAGGGGCATCCGGTTTCGCATCGTCGTCGGGCTTCGTAGCCCTGCCAGCCGGCGCTTTCGGTTGCTCGTATGGGCGCTTCTCCGGCGCTGATTTTGTTGCCTCGCTCCCACCGCTGCCCGAGGCGTCGCGGCCTCCAACGGTGGCCTCTGCGGCCACGCCGCTGCCTGCTGCGCCGTCGGGGAGGCTAGGCTTTTCGGCCAGTGAGATCAGGGCAGCGACGGCGACGAGGGCGATAAGGCAGGCCGTGAGGAAGAGGCCTCGCGGAAGCGCTTTACGGGTGGACTGGATGGGCAGCTCGCCGCCTTTGTCTCCGGTCTCTTCGTCGCCGATCGACCAGGCCTCGCGGGTGTCGCCTGCGGCGCTGGATTCGGTGAGGGTGAAAACCTCGTCGTCGCGCTGGCCGGCGGGCAGTCCCGAAATCGCCGCTTCAACATCTGCGGTCATGAGCCGCGGCATGGTTGCGACGGGGTTTGTAGAGGTGGCCGGGAGCGCTCCGGTCCGCAGGATACGGCCCTCATCGAAGGGCCGTGTGCGCTGTTGGGCCGCCGCAGCGGGGCGGGCCCCTGAGAGGAGGTCGTCAGCGGCCACGCAGTCAGTGCAGCGCCTGCTGGAGGTGTCGTCTCCGAGCGGAGCACCACAGTCGCTGCAGCTCGCGCCGGTAACCATGGGCTACGGGCCGTCGCCCGTGGCCGGTCGCACGCGGCGGCGGATGGTGGTTGCTGGTGCGGGCTCCGGCAGGGGTACCGGGGCAGATGGCTCTGCGGCCGGGGCCTGAGCCGGATTGTCACCCGTCTGTGCCGCGGGGAGCGAGACGCGCTCTGGCGTGCCGCCGGCCTCTTTGCACTTGTCGGCAGAGGTATTGGCGCGGGGCTTGTCACCCGTCGCGTCGTAGAGGCCTGCAAGGAGGCAGAGGAGCTGCCTGTCGTTGCGGGAGAGCTGGTTGGCCTGTTCGAGCAGCTTTGTGGCCTCTGCTGCGTCGCCGCGGCTGATGGCAGCACGGGCCTGATAGGCGGCCACGGCGCTGTTGGGGTTTTCGGCGCCGGCAGGTGCGGGCTTGGGCGTCGCCGTGGGGGGTTCGGCAGCGGGCTGGCCAGAGGATACCGGTCTGCTCGCGCCGCCACGGAGCGCTCCGTCGACGGTCAGTCCGTTGTCGAGCTGCACCTTCTTGGAGGCGGGCGAGCGGGCCGGCAAGAAGGGGAGGAAGCGGCTGAGATCGGCAGTGCCCGCGGCGTGCAATCCGATGGCGAGCAGGAGCGGAAGAATGAGGATGCTGATGCCTGCAAGCACCTTGCTTCCGGAGGCGATGCGCGCATGCTGCTTTTCGCTTACGGGGGCGAGCCGCTCGTACTTCTTGGGCTTCTCTTCTTTGCCGGCATCCTGCTTGGCGTCGCGCTTGGAGGAGACGACGGCGGGAGAATCAGTGACGCCGCGGCCGTTGCGGGCATCGCGCAGGCGCGCCTCGGCCTCGGCTCGGAGTTCGTCGGGAGAGGAGACCGCTGCAGCACCTGGCGGCACGGTTCGACCGCGTGGGGGCGGCGGGTCGAGCGCCGCTTCGCGCTGGCCGCCAGACAAGGTGATGGAGGGTTTGCGAGCTGCGCGGAGGTCGGTGAGATCATCGAAAGCGGTGACCGGTGACCAGGTCTGGCCCAGGTCGTCAGAGGCGTCGACGCCGTCGAGGCTCTCACGGTTGGCGAGCCAGCGCTTTACAGAGTCGATGTCTGCGAAGTCGAAGACGAGGCCCGCATTGCGGACCTTCCAGCGGGCGACGGCCTTCTTGGCTCCGGATTCGCTGGGGGCCTCTGCTGAAGGCTGAGGCTCTACCCGAGCGCGGGCCTGCTCAATCTCTGCCTCTGCGGCGCGGACTGCGACATTGTACTCCGTGCCGTGCGGCGGGACCGACTTCTTGGCTTCGCCGAGTTGGCCTTCGGGCGTGACGACAAAGACATGGGCGCAGTTGGGACATTTGATGCCACCGCCCCCCGCTGGGAGCTTCTCTTCGCGGATGCGGTAGCGAGCTTGGCATGAGGGGCATTCAATGATCATCGGCGCACTTTCCGCACAGGACGATTGTGGAGTCTACGACAACGCGCGAAAAAGGGAAGCGTGAAGCGAGTTTATGCGTCATCACCGCTTGGGCCTGCGTCGGGCATGGTGGGGAAAAAACGGGCCTTTATCCGCGGGGGGAGCAGCACCGCGGCGATGAAGACGAGCACTGCGGCGATGGGCCGTAGGGCGAAGAGCGGTTGGATCGAGTGGGTCTTGAGCACTTCGAAGGCCGCGCCGAGGAGGGTGGTGAAGGCGAAGGAGCCAGGCAGGATGGCGAGCGCTGTGGCGGCGAGGTAGGTGGGGGCCGAGACGGGGGAGAGTCCGGCGAGATAGCTGATTGCGTTGAAGGGGGTAGGGATGAGTCGGAGGTAGAAGATGGTGAGGAAGCCTTCGGAGGCCAGCTTGCGCTGGAAGCGGAGGAGCGTGGGCGCGCGACGCGCGATGAGCTGCTGGAAGGCATTTCCGCCGATGAGGCGTGCCGTTGCGAAGCCGAACAGCGCGGCGGTGAGCGAGCCAAGGTAGTTGAGAAGCAGCGCCTGGTTGGGGGAGAAGACGGCGGTGCCCACGAGGACGATGAGCGTCCCTGGAACCCAGAGGGTCATCAGGACGCCCATCAGGAGCACATAGGCGATCGGAGCGTTGGGACCGAGGGAGCGGAGGAGCTCGGAGGCTCCGCCGGAGCGTAGAAACTCGAGCGCGGAGAAGTGGTAGAGGAGCCCGAGCGCCAACGCGGAGAGCGCGACAAGCGCGACCATCCGGAGCGTTCCGGCATTGGATGCGTTGGTCGGTTCAGACTTCATGGTGTTGACGCTCGTCAGGAGAGGAGGAGGCGCTGCGTTTCGAGCTTCTTGAGGCGGTCGCGGAGCGAAGCAGCGCGCTCGAAAGCAAGCTCCTTGGCAGCGGCGAGCATGCCCGATTTGGTCTCGGAGATGGCGGCGTCGAGCTGGGGTCGGGAGAGGAGCGTGAGGTCCTCTTGGGCCTGCTCCTCGGTCGCCGGCTGGTTGGGATCGTCGGGCAGGTCGAGGTCGTGGATGCGCCGCCGTACTGAGCGCGGAGTAATGCCGTGCTCTTCGTTGTACTCGGCCTGGACGCGCCGCCGCCGCAGGGTCTCATCGATGCAGCTCTGCATGGAGCCTGTGATGCGGTCTGCATACATGATGACGCGGCCGGCGAGGTTTCGGGCGGCGCGCCCCGAGGTCTGGATGAGGCTGCGGTGAGAGCGGAGGAAGCCTTCTTTGTCTGCATCGAGGATGGCGACGAGCGAACACTCCGGGATGTCGAGGCCTTCGCGGAGCAGGTTGATGCCGACAAGGACGTCGAAGACACCCTTTCGGAAGTCGCGGATGAGCTCGATGCGCTCGAGCGTGTCGACATCGCTGTGAAGATAGCGGACGCCGATGGCGAGCTCCCGGAGGAACTCGGTGAGGTCCTCGGCCATGCGCTTGGTGAGGGTTGTGACGATGATGCGGTCGCCCATCTCGATGTGCTTGCGAATCTCTCCGACGAGGTCGTCGACCTGGGTGCGTGCGGGACGGACCTCGATGATGGGATCGAGCAGTCCCGTGGGGCGGATGAGCTGTTCGACGAGGACACCGTCGGCCTTGGCGACCTCGTAGTCGGCGGGCGTTGCCGAGACGAAGATGACGCGGTCCACCATGGTCTCGAACTCTTCGAGCCGCAGCGGCCGATTGTCGAGCGCGCTGGGCAGCCGGAAGCCGTGCTCGACGAGCGTCTCCTTGCGGGCCCGGTCGCCGCGGTACATGGCGCCGAGCTGCGGGATGGAGACATGGCTCTCGTCGACGATGAGGAGCCACTCGTCGCCGAGGTAGTCGAGGAGGCAGGGTGGCTTTTCGCCGGGTGCGCGGCCCGTGAGGTGTCGCGAATAGTTTTCGACGCCGTTGCAGAAGCCGATGGTCTCGAGGAGCTCGAGGTCGCGCGTGGTGCGGGTGTCGATGTGGTGCGCCTCGAGCAGTCGGTTCTCCTCACGGAACGTGGCGAGCCGGCTCTTGAGCTCCTCCTTGATACCCCGAATTGCGCTCTTCCGCCGCTCGACGCTGACGACGTAGAAGCTGGCGGGGTAGATGGAGACGGCGGGGACGATTTCGAGTCGCTTTCCGCGGATGGGGTCGATTTTGGTGATGTTGTCGATCTCGTCGCCGAAGAGTTCGACGCGAATCGCGATCTCCTCTTCGTAGGCGGGGAAGATGTCGATGGTGTCGCCGCGGACGCGGAAGGTACCGCGATGGAAGTCGACGTCGTTCCGCGAGAACTGGATCTCGACGAGGGTCCTGAGGATGGCATCGCGGCTGATCTTCTGGCCCCGCTCGAGGTGGAGCATCATGCCGTAGAAGGAGTCGGCTCCACCGATGCCGTAGATGCAGGAGACCGACGCGACGACGATGACATCTTTGCGTTCGAGGAGGCTCCGCGAGGCCGACAGCCGCATGCGATCGATGGTGTCGTTCACGATGGAGTCCTTCTCGATGAAGGTATCGGACGACGGGATGTAGGCCTCGGGCT
>JABMMX010000052.1 GCA_013205435.1 Deltaproteobacteria bacterium | reverse complement strand
GTGTGGTCGGCCGGTTAGGGCGCGGGGTATCCTGCCGGCAGCGTCGTCGTCTCGGTCGCGGCGGCCTCGACCTCGGCCTGCGTGAAGGGGACCGCGTAGGTCTCTTCGCGGAGCCAGCCGGGGATCTGGTCGCCAAAGCGGGGCGTGCCGCTGTGGGCGCTCACGCCGCCGTTGAGCGAGCCGAAGACCTTCGGCGAGGCGCCGCCCATGTCGACGCAGTAGCGGATCTGTGCACCCTCATCCTGCAGGTAGGGGAAGGGCGACGGCTGGCCCTCCGTCACGAAGGGGAAGTCGGTCGGGTTGACCGCGCGGAAGGAGCTGTCTTGCGGTGCCGCGACCGTGTTGAGGTCGGCATAGACCACATGCTTGTGCTGGGTCTGGTGGATGTCGCCCCAGGCCCAGGTGGCGGGGTCGGAGTCGGCGCCGAAGTGGTCGCGGAGCTGGCCGATGGCCAGGTCGAGGGCGCGGAGGGCGATCTCCTCGAAGCCCTCTTCGGTGTCGCGGGTCCGCGTGTCGTTGAAGAAGTTGGCGCCCGACGGCGGCGTGCGCCCCGCAAGCCAGTTCGCCGTCGCGCGAAGCCCCACATTGTCGAGGTCCTTGGCAACCAGGCCGAAGAGCGGATCGACCACATCGTCGCGGAAGGTCTCGAAGAGGAAGTGGACCATCCAGACGTTGAAGACCGCTGTGGCCGCGCTCTCCACACCCTGGCTCCGGTCCCAGCCCTGCAGCAGCCGGATGGCCTTGCAGCGGTCGGAGTTGGCCTCGGCGCAGAGCTGCGTCTCGAGCGCTAGCAGCCTGCTCAGATAGATGGGCGCGACGATGGAGCCGTTGTCGGCCTGCAGCGCCCGGTTGAGGTCGGTGGTGATGCCGCCCGTCAGCTTCCACTGTTCGATGACCTCGGTGATCCGATGGGCGCGTGAGCCCAGGTCGAAGAAGTGGCCGAAGTAGAAGGGGGTGGTCTCCGGCAGGTTGTCGATCGGCCCCTCGTTGATGGTGTTGTTGGCCGTGACCACATAGCCCTTCGCTGGGTCGATCAGCTTGGGGACCTCGTCGTAGGGCACAAAACCCTGCCACTCGTCGCCGCCTTCGCCGTCGAGCGGCAGATAGGGCGGCTTGACCAGCACCGACTGCTGCCGAATAGGCCACGGTCCTGCCGGCACGTAGCCCACGCGGCCGCTCTTGTCGGCGATGGTCCAGTTCATCGCGCCCGTCCGGAAGTTGCGCAGCGCCTCCACCTGGTCGGTGAGCCCCGCCGCCTGCAGGAAGAGCCGGAAGGTGACCAGGTCCGGCGTGTCGGTCTCAAAGCCGGCCCAGCGGATGGAGAGGTAGATGTTGAGGTTGCTCAGGATGCGGCTGAGCTCGTCGGGGAGCAGGTCGTTGAGGAGTGGGCCGTGGCCAGGGATGCGCCGCACTGTGACGGTCTGCGGCACCGCATCGGCCAGCGCGCCGCCCTCGGGCCGCACATAGATGACCTCTTCAGTGAAGGTGATGGGGCGCAGTTCGCCTTCGTAGCGGTACTGGGTCTTGGTGGCGTCGAAGACCTCGCGGTAGAGGTCGCCCACGTCGCCGTAGGCGTTGGTGAGGCCCCAGGCCACCTCGCTCGTGTTGCCGATGAGCACGAGCGGCGCGCCGGGCGCGATGTAGCCGAGCGCGCCGGTGGTGTTCTGGCTGAGATCGACGACATGGGTGGGATAGAGGCGGGAGGGCTGCTCGAGCGACATGTGGGTGTCGTTGCAGAGGATGGCGCCACCCGAGGCGGTGTGGGCGCCGGCGATCGCCCAGCTGTTGGAGCCTCCCACGTTGCCCACGCGGGGCCGGCCGGTTGCCTCGGCGATGATCTGCGCAGCGCCGCTCAGCGCATAGGCGAGCTGGGACCGCTCTTCGGGCGTGAGCAGCGGGTCGCCCTGCGACTCGAGCGCGCCGGAGCCGGCCGCTTCGCCGGCCACCGAGAGGGCACTGTCGGGCGTGGGGCTCTCTTCCAAGATGTTGGTCGCATACATGGGCGTGAAGGTGAGCAGCTCGTGGAACTTGCGGGCGCCGAGCAGGGTCTCGCCGGCGAAGACGGCGAGCTCGATGTCGGGCTGGAAGGACTGTGAGAAGACGGTCGCCTTGGCGATGGCGACCGAGTCCACAACCGTCCAGGGCTCGGGCCACCAGGCCGGGTCGATGCGGTCGAACTCGGCGGGCCGCACCATGCCGTTGGCGCCCCGCTTCATGTCGCCCAAGCCGGCGTTCACGCCCGCGGCGAAGGCCTTCAGGATGGCCGTCAGCTCGGGATGGTTGTCTTTGTAGAACTGGGCGTTGCCCTCGGCCACGGCGCGGAGCCGCACGGCCCGCTTCACCCGGTCGTCGTTGAGGAAGGCGGCGCCGTAGTAGCGGGCCCGCTCGCCGTACATAAAGTGGCGGAGGTAGGCGAGGTGGAACATGCGGTCGCGCGCCTGCTCGTAGCCCTGCGCGAAGACGGCGTCGGTCAGGTTTGCGCCGTAGATGTGGGCCGTGCCCTGGGCGTCGCGCTTGACGGTCGCGGCGGCGGAGAGGCGGTAGTCGGGAGCAGTGCGGAGGTCGGCGTCGATGAGTCCGGAGCCGTCTGCGGAGCCTTCACCGGAGCCGGAACCTTCGCCGCTTCCTGAGCCTTCGCCGGAGCCGGAACCTTCGCCGGAGCCGGTGGTGTCTGAGGTGCTGTCGGGGCCCTTGTCGTCGCTGCAGGCGGTGGCCAGCGCGAGGAGCGAGAGTGTGAGGAGGCGGGTGAGAAGGTTGCGGTTCATGGGCAGTTCCGAGGGCGGGAAAAGTGCGTCGCGAGGCTTGTGGCGAAGCGGCCCGCAAGTCAACCTCTGCGCGCAACGATGCGGCGCCGTTGACCCGCAGCAAGGGCCCGTGCAAGAGGCGATACGATGCGCTTGGACAGCCACATTCACCTCGATGTGATGACCCGCGAAGAGCGGGGCAGCCTCCTCTTCGCTGCGCCCGACTACCGCGCCTTTGTGCCTGGCATCGAGCCCGCCGCGGTGGCTGCTGCGCTCGCCTGTTTCGCCGCCGATCCCCGCCTCGCGTTCGGCACCGCCCTCCACCCCTGGTTCCTGGTGCCGGCTGGATCTGACGGCTCGCTGCACCCGCACGATGACCCCCGCTGGCCTCAGCTCGAGGCACAGGCCCGCGACCCCCGCATCTGCGCAATCGGTGAATGCGGACTCGACCACCTCCGCCACACCGACGACCTCTCTCGCGACCGCGCGGAGTCGTTCTTCGTCGCCCAGATCCAGCTTGCGGTCGCTGTTCACAAGCCGCTCGTGCTCCACTGCGTGCGCGCCCACGCACGCTGCGTTGAGCTCCTCCGGCAGCACCACGGCGACCGGGGCGGCGGCCTCGTCCACGCCTTCTCCGGCAGCCCCGAAGAGGCGGCCGCCTACCGCCGGCTCGGCTTCGTTGTGGGCATAGGTTCTGCCGTCACCCGCGCTGCCTCCAAGCGGGTGCGCGCCGTCGCTGCCCTGCTGCCCGCCGACGGCTTCGTGCTCGAGACCGACGCACCCTACATGCGTGCAGGCGAACCTCCCGAAAGCGCACCCGCCGCCCGCGGCACCGTGGACGACCTGACCCTCGTTGCGGAGACCGTCGCGGCGTTGCGAAACACCGACGCCGACGCCATCTACGAGGCCACCGCCGACACCGCGATGCGCCGGCTCGGGCTCGCTTCTTTGCCGCCGCGCGCGAACTTGGGTATCGACGCTGTCGACCCGCCGTGAGAGCCCCTTTGACCCGCCCCCTCAAGCCCGAACTCCTCGCCCCTGTCGGAGGCTGGCCCCAGCTCCGCGCCGCCATCGAGTCTGGCGCCGACGCCGTCTACTTCGGCCTCACCGACTTCTCGGCCCGCGCACGCGCCACCAACTTCACACCCGAGGAGCTCCCCGAGGTGATGAAGACGCTGCATGCCCGCGGCGTGAAGGGCTTTGTGGCCCTCAACACCCTCATCTTCGACGACGAGATCTCCGCCGTGCTCGACCGCGTCCGCGCCATGTCGGACGCCGGCGTTGATGCCGTTATCGTACAGGATGCCGGCATCGTCCGCCTCATGCGCGAAGTAGCGCCCGAGCTCCCCGTGCACGGCTCCACGCAGATGACCATCACCTCCGCGGAGGGCTGCACCTGGGCCGCCGGCCTGGGCATCGAGCGGGTGGTGCTCGCGCGCGAACTTTCGATCGCCGAGATCAAGGAGATCGCCGCCGCCTCCCCCGTAGAGATCGAGGTCTTTGTGCATGGCGCCCTCTGCGTCTCCTACAGCGGCCAGTGCTTCTCGAGCGAGGCCTGGGGCGGCCGCAGCGCCAACCG
>JABMMX010000051.1 GCA_013205435.1 Deltaproteobacteria bacterium | reverse complement strand
GGTCGCACCACCCCGCTCCACCGCCAGCTCCAGCATCGCCTGCCGCAGGTCTGCACCGGCGCGATCCGCACCCGAAAGAAGCAGCGACACAGCCCGCTCCCGATCGGCATCCGAGACGCCCTCCGCAGTCCAGAGCCGATCGACGCCGCTCACGGCCGCCGTCGCGGAGGCCGCATCATCGAGGGCATCGAGATAGGCGGCAAAGGCCTCGCCGGGCCGCATCAGCGACCACTCCAAAATCTCCGCAGCGCGGAACCGGAGGCGGGCGCGAGAGACCGCATCCTGCGCCTCTGCCGCGCGTGCCACCACCGAGGTCAGCCGCGCCTCATGATGGCCCATCGCCTCGTTCAGCCGCTCCATCCACATCTGCGCTTCGTCGCGAGAGGAGGGCGACAGTTCAGCAACCTGACGCCATGCCTCCATCGCCAGCTCGGGCTGCGAGAGATGCACCGCATACCACTCGCCCAGCTGCCGCAGGCAGCGGAGCCGCTGCGTCGTCACCGTCGAGGCACGCAGCACACGCTCCGTCAGCGTCGCCAGGTCTTCCCAACGGCCCTGCGACTGCAGCAGCTGACCCAGCCCGCGCAGCGCCTCCTCTGCCAGCACATCCTCATCGAGCGCCCGCAACCAGTAGCGCTCCGCAAGCGTCAGGTCGCCCACTGCACGCCGGCAGACCTCGGCCACGCGGCAGAGCACCGAGATGCGCGACGCCTTGTCCGAAGACAGCTGCGCCACCTCGCGATCGGCAAGCCGAAGATAGTCGGCCCAGCGCTCCCGCGCTGCGTAGTTCCGGCCCAGAGACGACCAGGCCGCAGGATGTTCGGGCGCGATCTCCAGCAGCGCCTCGTAGGCTGCCGCAGCACGCTCCAGATCGCGCATCCGCATCTCGGCCAGCACGGCGGCCTCTTCCAGAAAGACCACCCGGTCGCGCAGCGGCGCGACCCTGCGGCTGCTCGCAAGCAGCAGTTCGAAACAGTCAGCCCACCGCATCTGATCGGTCAGCAACCGCGCCAGACGGCGCACCATGAGCGGCTCCGGCCGGAGCTCCAGCGCCTCGCGCAGGTGGCGCTCCGAAGAGGCTGCATCACCCAGATACTCCTCGTAGATCTCCGCAAGCCGCTCATGCAGCCGGATGCGCTCCGACAGGTCCTCCTCGCCCGCACACTCCGACTCCAGCACCTCGGCAAGCTGTCCCCAGTTCGACTCCCGCAGCAGCAGCGTTGCGAGCAGCCGCAGCGCAGGCTTGTAGCCCGGCGACTCCGCGAGCGCCTCGTTGGCAAGCCCCACAGCAGAGCGCAGCCGCGCCGGCGTCTCAGCGAGCCGCTGCGCCATCTGAACCAGCAGATCGGCACGCTCGGCGTCCGAAGCGGCAGCCGCAATGGAGGCATCAAGGGCGTCGAGCAGGTCGTCAGGAACGGCCTCCGCCGTCGCCGAACGCGAGAGCGCCAGAAAGCCGGCCGCAGCCACGGGCGCGGTGATGCCGTCGCGCATCGCCTCCCGCATCGCTTCCAGCGCCGCGGCCCGCTGCCCGAACCGATGGGCCCGCAGAAGCGCAAGCTCGTAGTAGGAGGCGCAGCGCACGTTGGCGCCGTCGGCCGCCTGCGCCAGCTCGGCAAGCAGCGCGGCGGCGGTCTCGGTGTCGCCGGCATCATAGGCAGCACGCAGCAACGGACGACCCGACTCCAGCGACGGAGCCCGATCAAAGGCCTCGCGGAACCAGTCCAGCACATCGGCCTCGGGCGCCCCCATCAGGTCGGCAAGCACCGCCAGCGCCAGCGCGCCATCGGCCCGCCAATCGGCCTCGGAGGCCTCCTCAAACTGCGCCCAGCGCTCTACCCGCTCCGCCAGCGCCTCCTGCTTCCGACCGGCGCGCACCAGCACATCCTCGAGGGTCGCACGATAGACAGCGCGCAGGTCTTCGGTGACCTCTTCAAGCTGCGGCGCCACATCGCGCAACATCATGATCAGCTTGTCGGTACGCGCCTCTTCGCGCAGGCCGAGCTGCACTGCGCCAACGGTCGCCAAGACCACCTGCGCGGCAGAACGCTCCGCTGCGATCTCGAGCCGATAGACCTCTGCGAGCCGCTTGAGATCACGGGCCCGACGAGCAGCCCGGCGAAGCCCCGCAAAGGCGCGCGGGTCGGCATCGGTGTGCGCTACGGAACGCTGAAAGAGGAGCTCCCCCCGGTCTGCATCGCCGCAGCCGAACTCAGCGACCTCGGCCGCGGAGGCCTGCAGCGCGCCAACGCCAACCGTTCCCTCCATCATCTGCGCATCGCGCGACCAGGCCGCGAGCACCGCATCGAGGAACTGGCGGGGCATTCGCGCATCCTGTTCGGAGGCAATCACCACTGCACGACGAGAACCGCTCTCGCCTACCGACCCCTCTTCGCGCTCGTCGTCATCGCGGTGCATACTTCCTCCGGCATCATCCGAAGGTAGTATCGTCAGGGTCTGCTCGGTATGCACCTTTTTGGCGGCGCTCCATCACCTTGAGTTTGGCAGCCTTCTGGCGGCCCCGACGGCGCCAGGCCCAGAGCCCCAGCAGCGCCACCAGCACCCACCCTGCCCCCACGCCCGTCGCGACCGGGAGCCAGTGAAAGCGCCCCTCAACGTAGTCCAGCCAGGCCTGCTCCGCTGCGACGAACGGCTGCCCCGTCACCGTCGCAAAGGCCTCATCCCAGGAGCCTCCGCTGCGCCGCATCTCCGCAAAGATGCGCCGCCCGAGCTCGGCGCCGAACTCTCCCTCCAGCCATCGCACCATGTGGAAGCTCTGCGCATAGGCCAGCTCCGCCTGCCCTGCCCCCGGGGGGTAGCCGGCCGTCAACGCATCGAAGCTGTAGAGGCGCCCCATAACCGCCGCGCCACTCAGCTGTGCGACCCGCTCCACATCCCAGTCGTGCGATACCTCCATCGCGTAGCCCTCGTTGAACCAACGCGGAACAGCCCGCCGGTCGGCCGCAAGCGCCACCGCGATGTGGGCAAGTTCATGGGCCAGTGTCCGCTCCCACTCGGGGTTCGACGGCGCCATCAGCACCGTCATCCGCGACGGGATCGTCAGCCCCGAGGCCCACTCCGGCGGCTGCGACGGGATCCCCTCCCGCGCAAACCAGTCGTTCATGTCACGCTCCGCGCTCACCGTCACGCGGCCGCCCGCAGGTACCCCCACCCGCGTCGCGATGCCGGGCCACTCCTGCTCGATCACCCGCACGGCCGTGGCCACAGAACCAGCCATGCCAACCGGCGCATCGACCTCAAACCGGGTCGAAGAGACCTCCACCACCGTCGCCCGCTCGCGCGCCGCGGCAGGTGCGGCCGACAGCGCCGGCACCCAGAGAAACAGCCCCAACAGGAGCGCGATCAGACGGCTACGGATATGCAAGCTCCAACCTCGTGGCGACCTCGAGCGGCGTCGTTCCAAGCACCAGCAGCCGCTTGCGCCTGCCCGTGCTTCCGCTCTGCAGCTCAACCTGAGCACGCGGCACCCCAAGCGCACGCGAAAAGAAGGCGATGACCTCCTCGTTGGCCTCGCCATCCACGGGAGGCGCAGCAATCTGCACCTTCACCCGCCCATCGTGCAGCCCGACGACCCGGCTCTTCGAGGCCCGCGGCGACACCAGAATGTCGATCGCCGCGCCCGAAGTATGCGCCGAGATGGCGCCCACCTTACGACTCCTCCGCGAGGCTCCGAGAACGGCGCGTCGAGGCGATAACGGCTGCCATCACGGAGCCGCGGAAGGCGCCCGACTCCAGCGCAGCCAAGCCGGCGATCGTCGTACCGCCGGGCGAAGAGACCGCATCCTTGATCGCAGCAGGCGTTGCACCCGGCTGAGACAGCATCTCCGCTGCGCCGCGCAACATGGCCGCAACCGCAACACGGGCCGTCTCACGGGTCAACCCCTCGTGCACGCCGGCGTCGGCCAGTGACTCGGCAAACAGACAGGCGAAGGCCGGACCCGAGCTCGCCACGGCCGTGAAGGGGTGCATGTCGGCCTCGCGCGGAAGCCGGACCACCGACCCAACCGCACCAAAGAGCCACTCCGCCTGGCCAAGCCAGCCCTGATGCTCCGGCGCAGCAAAGAGCGCCGTCGCAGAAAAGCCCAGCGTCGCCGCCAGGTTGGGCATCGCCCGCACCACGGCGACCTCGCCACCAAGCGCCGCTCGGATGCGCGCCTGCGACACGCCCGCCGCGATGCTAATCACCAGCGACGGAACCTTCGACGCCCGCGCAACCTCCGCGCAGACCTCGCCGATGAGATGCGGCTTCACCGCCAGCACCAGCACCTCACTCCGCTCGGCAACCTCGGCGACGCTGCGCAGCCGCTGCCCTTCGAAGCCCGGCGCAGCGCCGGCATAGGTATCGAAGCCCGCGATGTTCGCCGCCGCCAACCGCCCCGAGCGCACAAGCCCCGACGCCAGCGCGCCGCCCATGTTCCCAAGCCCGATGAATCCAACCGAGGTCGCCGCAACACTGCCTGTCGTCATCATCCACTCCGCTCGCCAAAGAGGGCCGAACCCACACGAACCATCGTGGCGCCCTCCTCTATCGCTATCTCAAAGTCGTCGCTCATGCCCATCGAAAGTTCGCGCAGGCAGGCAGCTCTGCCGGCCTCGAACTCACGCCGGTTCAGCGCCTCTCGCAGCTCCCGAAGCCCCGCATGCAGCGGCCGCGTCGCCTCGGCCTCCTCCATGAAGGGCGGAATCGACATCAGCCCCACTGGCCGCAGCCAGCGCGACGCGACGACCGCATCGAGCAGCGGGGCCGCCTCTGCAGCGCTGCAGCCCGACTTCTGTGCCTCGCCCGCCAGGTTCACCTGCAGCATGACCTCCTGCGGCGCCGTCGCGCGGCGGTCCAGCTCGGCCACCAGCGAGAGCCGGTCTACCGTCTGAATCGTGGCGGCCCGGTTGACCACCATGCCCACCTTGTTCGACTGCAGGTTGCCGATGAGGTGCCACTGAAGCCCCTCGCCAAACCGCTCCACCCGCGCCCGCCACTCCTGCACATAGTTCTCGGCGAGGTCGGTCACGCCGAGCGCGATGGCCTCGCGGATGGCCTCGTCCGACTGCCGCTTCACCACCGCGAGCAGCCGCACCGACCCTGCCGCCCGCCCGCTCCGGGACTCCGCCGCAGCCATCCGGCCGCGAATCTCCGCCAGCCGTTCGCTCAGCACCACTGCCCCTGCCAGGGAAGGCCCGCCACACGACCCAGCGCCAACAGACGGCTGTGAAGCTCCTCTACGGGCAGCCCAACCACATTGGCGTAGGAGCCCTCGATGCGGTCCACAAAGAGCGCCGCGAGCCCCTGAATGCCGTAGCCTCCGGCCTTGTCGTAGGGCTCGCTCGTATCGGCGTAGGCAAGCTGCTCCGCCTCGCTCAGCGCCCGGAAGTGCACCCGCGTCGTCACCGAGAAGCTGGCCAAGAGTCGCCCCTCAAAGGTCTCCGCAATGGCGACGCCCGTCGTCACCTCGTGGTAGCGACCCGAGAGCGCTGCGAGCATGCGGAGCGAGTCAGCCCGGTCGACCGGCTTCTCGAGCAGCACGCCCTCCACCGTCCAGACAACCGTGTCTGCGCCCACCGCAGTCCGCGGAATCTCCGAAAGGTCGCGCTCCCCCATCGCTGCTGCCACCGGCCGCCGCTCCGCCGCGCGCGCCGCCACCGCCTGCACCTTGGCAACCGCGAGCCGCACACAGAGCTCCTTCGGGTGCTCGCCCTCGAGCCGGCGCTCGTCCACGTCAGCCACCTCCACCACGGGGAGGTAGCCCACCTGAGCGAGGAGCTCTCTGCGGCGAGGCGAGGCGCTGGCGAGAAGGATGCTGTGATACACGGTGCCACTCCGTTTGGGTGGCGCTCTGCTACGGCCGGTGCCGCCTCAGAGCAACTTCTCCGCCGTCGGGTCTAGAAGCCCGTGAGCGAAAAGTGCATCAGGTCGCGGGTGCCGCCGCCAATCTCGCCGCCCCACTTCCAGCCCACAGACTGGGTCATGATTCGGTAGGGGATGCCGCCGCGCACGACCGAGGGGGAGGGACGAGCGACCGGGTCCCATGCCCCACCGACGGCGAGCCGGCAACGGCGGAGCCCCTCCAGCGTCACCGGGCTGATGTTGCAGCCCGCGTAGAGCCCGTTGTGGCGTGCGTTGATGTCGATGGCCGTGCCGTATCCGTGGTTGCTCATCTGCGTGCGCATACCGTCCACAACTGCGCCGCGCGTCCGCCCAGGCCGGTAGCCCTCCAGGTCGATGATCGTGAAGGCGCCGCTCGCTGCCATCTCCTCCAGCGCCTTGCCGAGCTTGCTTGCGTAGACGTCGCAGACCCGAACAGGCTTGATGTTCGGCCAGCCGTGGTCGGCCGGTCGGAGCCAGACCTGGTTCTCCTCGCAGACGGAGCAGCGGGCGTCGTTCGGGTCGATCTCATCGCCCTTCAGCTCCCCGAAGGTCTTGCTGATGGTGCGACGGTTCACGCCTGTCTTCCGCTTCATGCTCCACTGGTAGGTGGTGTAGTTGCAGGCCTGCGAGGGCGGATGCCGCCGCGTCGGCTCCTCTGCAGCGGCCGGCTCAGCCGCAATCGACTCCGCCGCCGCCGAACCCTCGAGCGCGGGTGCCGAAGCCGAACCCTCTGCCGGGGCGGCCGAACCTTCCGAAGCCGAACCCTCGACCGCCGGCGCAACCGCCACGGACTGCAGCAGGGGCGCAACAGCCGGTTCGGCCACAACCGTCACAGCCGTCCGGGCCACGCAGGCGGTCAGCAGGAGCAACGGAAGCGCAGCGCGGAGGCGAAACACGATGCCCCTACTTCTTCTTCGCGCGGCGGTTGAAAGGCGGCGCATCGAGCACCTCCATCGGGATGTCGTCGTCGCCATTCACATAGGGCGCGGGCCAGACATCGCCGCGCCGCTTCACGTAGGGCTCCTTGAGCCAGGCCTGGAAGTTCTGCGCATCCTGCATGTTGTAGCGGTAGTCGCCGTTGGTCGGCTTCGACGCAGCCGTGCGGAGAATCCAGGAGTTCTCGTCAAAGTTGAGCCCCGCCATGTTGACACGGAACTGCTCCGAGTAGGGCCAGTAGTCCTCGGCGTTCGACATGTAGACCACCCGGATCGGAACATTCACAGCGCGCGAGGCGTTGCCCACGCCCGTCAGGCCGTCGGTGTCGAGCAGGTTCGAGACCATGGGGCGAACGCGGCCGCCAAGGACCATGGACCGCACATGGGCATACATCGCTGCATCGGAGACAAAGGTGGGGATTTTATAGGACTTCGCCATCGCGAGCAGACGGCTCATGCGAACATCCACCTTGTAACTGGCAGAATCGAACACCTGCATGATCAAGGCCTTCTCGGGGTCGGCCGCAAAATGCTCGGCGATCATCGCCCGCGACGCAGCGCGGTTACGCGAACGCCACTGGCTCACGAAGGCCTCATGCGTCTCGGCCTTCTCGAAGAAGAGCGCGTAGATGCGGTGCTCCTGCTTGATCCAGGGGTCGTAGTCGGTGAGCCAGGCCAGCTCGGCATCCATCCAGCCCATGATGGTGTAGGCTTGGTCGGAGCCGACGCCGATGTAGGCACCCTTGATGCCCTTGAGGTTCGGGTAGAACTTGGCGAGGTGGAGCTCGTCGCAGGTCAGGTAGTGGCGGTTCTCGAGGTCCTTTCGCGTGGCGTTCAAGAGCTCGGGGGCGTCGTCCTCGGTGGTCTCCCAAACGAGCTTGCGGGTCGCCTCGTTGAGCGGCTCGCTGCTGCCTAGTGCGTTGAGTGCGGGAGGCTTGGGCGCCTCGACAACCGGAGCCGCAGCCGCAGCGGCGCCCGAACCCGAGCCCGAACCGCTCGCCTCTACGGCGGGGGCAGCCGGCGTGACTGCAGCAGGCGTCTCCGCTGCACCGCACCCAACCATCGAACCAAGAATCATCGCCGCTGTGAATCCGAATAGACGCTTCATTCGTTTGCCCCTCACGCATTAACCGACGCCCTAATTCTAGGCGCGGACGGCTCTTAGTCGTTGAATTGCATTGCGGCAATACGACACCACGATAGCCTCTGAACCCCAGAGGATTCGGCGCATGACACCGCTCAGAATCCATGCTACCCCCCGCCGTGTGCGTGGGGCTCGCGAGGAGATTTCATGACGAACGAATCATCCAGAGACCGGGGCCTGCAAATCGCGCCGCTCCTCCTCGTAGTGATGCTCGCGCTGGTCATGCAGGCCTGCACCAACGCGCCTCCGCCCGCCGCAGAGGGCTCCGCCGCACCCATCGCGATCGGAAGCGGAAGCGGCAGCGGTTCAGGCGACGACGGCAGCGGCTCCGGATCCGGTCAGGCCGACGCGAGGGCTCCGCAGAACCACACCCTCACGGCCGGCGACACGCTCTACGCGCTCGGCCTCAAGCATGGCTGCACCACTGCTGAGCTCCAAGCCGCCAACGGGATGGACGACGACGACGACAAGATCAGGGCTGGCGAAACGCTCCTTATCCCAGCCTGCCAGCCGGCAGAGGACCGCCCGAGAAAGCCCGTCATCCCCGGCCAGGTCTACATCGTGCAGTCGGGCGACAACCTCGATAACATCGCCAGCTCCGCAGGTTGCTCCCTCCCCGAGCTGATGCAGGCAAACAAGCTGACCAGCGTCGCAATCTACAGCAACGACGTGCTCAATATCCCCGTCTGTGCGGCCCCCCAGGCCGCCGTCGCGCAAGACCCCGCCGCAGCGGGAAAAGGTGCCAAGCCGGTCGTCACAAAAGAGGGTGAGTATCTGGTGCAACCAGGCGACTCGCTCGGCCTCATCGCCCTCAAGTTCGACACCACGATCGACGCCCTGAAGGCCGCCAACAAGCTCGATGGCGACAAGATCCGCGCCTACGACACCCTCGTGATTCCCAAGCCGGGCGCCCCCATCCCCGCAGAGAAGCCCAAGCGGCAGCCGTCGACCAAGCCGCCGAAGCCCCGGGCAGGCAAGGGCCCCGCCAAGGGCGAGCCCAAGGAAGAGGCCCCTGCCGAACCCCGTGCAGAGCGTGAAGCTCCGCCTGCGCCGGCAAACGCCTCGCTCGACGCACTCATGGCCAGCAAGGGCTTCCGGGGCGACTCCACCTTCAAGGCCTACGTCATCCGCATCACGCTCAGCGCCGACAGGAGCCGCATCGTGAGCGAGAAGCGGTTCGACTACCGCGGCACAGGCGACGACGTCAGCAACTGGAACCCCGCCTCAACCGTCAAACTGTTTGCCGCCATCGCAGCCATGAAGAAGGCCGACTCCCTCGGCTTCACCGGCAACGCAGACATCCAGTTCGGCAAGGCCGAGCACACCCGCAAGCTGAAGTCACTCGTGGAAGATGCCCTCGGGCCGAGCAACAACATCGCCTACGACTTCCTCGCCACCTTCGTCGGTCACGATGAGCTCAACGGCAACTTCTTCACCCGCGGCAACGGCTTCCAACGGACCGCGCTCCGCCGTGCCTACGAGTCGAGCCGCTGGATGCAGATGGGCTTCTCCTCATCGTTCGCGCCCTCGCCCCGCCTGCTCATCACCGAGGGTTCCAAGAGCCGGACCATCGATGCCCGGCTCGGCACCATCGACGGCGGCTGCTACTCGGCAGCCTGCACCTCCCTGCACGACCTTGCCGAGACGATGCGCCGGCTCATGCTGCAGGAGCAGCTCTCAGGCTCGCAGTCGTTTCGGCTCAAGCCGGCGAGCCTGCGGTTGATCCGCGGCGTGCTCCGCAGCCAGCGGAGCAGAGGCATGGAGGTGGTCGAAGGCCTCGACGAGAGCGCCTTCGGCCCAGGCACACAGTTCTATCACAAGGCCGGCTACGCGGGTGACTGGTTCAGCGACAATGTCTTCGTGAAGGACCCGTCGAGCCGAACCGTCTGGGTGATTGCGATGGCAAACTACCCGGGCCGCGGTTCGCTCTCTCGGGGTGCGCGCGTGCTGGGAAGCCTCATCGGCGAGGGCGCGCTCAGTCCAAGATAGCGCTGCATCGTTTCTTGCATGATGCTCACATGTTCAGTAGGAACATCCGTCCAGTCCTTTTTCGACTGCAACGAGGAGCCAATCATGAAGGGCCTGACCGATCGCCAGCTCGCCGTCCTCCAGTTCATCCAGAGCCATCAGGCCAGCCAGGGCTACCCGCCGACGATTCGTGAGATCGGCGAGCAGCTGGGCATCAAGTCGACCAACGGGGTCAACGACCACCTCAAGGCGCTCGAGCGCAAGGGGATGCTCTCCCGCGTGGGCTCCAAGTCGCGCGCCATGGAGGTCCTCTCCGACGCACCGGCCCGTGAGGCGGCTTCTGCGGCCTTCGAGACCTCGGTCATCTCCAGCCCCATTTTTGAGCGCGAGGACGACTCGCTCTCCATCCCGATGCTGGGCCGCATCGCAGCCGGCACCCCCATCGAGTCCATCGAAGAGAGCTCCGACCGGATCCGGGTCGACCGGAGCACGCTGGGCCGGCATGCCCGCGGCAAGGTCTTCGCGCTCCGGGTCAAGGGCGAGTCGATGATCGGCGACGGCATCCTGGATGGCGACACCGTCTTTGTAGCCCACGGCACCGAGGCCCGCGACGGCGAGATTGCCGCGGTGATGGTCGACGGCGCGGCCACCGTGAAGCGCATCTACCGCGAAGGCAAGACGCTTCGGCTCGAGCCCTCCAACCCCACCATGACGGCCATCATCGTCCGTCCCGAAGATGGCCGCGACACCTACCTGCTCGGCAAGGTTGTGGCAGTGCAACGGACCCTTCACTAGGCTGTTGCATCCTAGGTTCGCAGTGGCCATTGATTGACACTGTGCCCCCCCGATGTTAGCCGCCCGCTCACGCTTCCGCCCTGCTCTTGTGAGCTGTCGCGGGACGCTTCCTGACCGATCTCCAAAGGCCTCCCGTGGTTGACTACGGCGCGCTCTTCGTCCTCTTTCTCTTCGGCATCGCGCTGGCGGGTACCATCGTCGTGATGGCCACCCTCTTCGGCAAGAAGCTGCCGAACCGTTACAAGAATGAGGTCTACGAGGCCGGCAGCGAGCCGCTCGGCGATGCCCGCATCCGCATCAACGTGAAGTTCTACATGGTGGCGATCAGCTTCGTCATGTTCGACCTCGAGACGGTCTTCCTCATGCCCTGGGCGATTGTCGCCAAGGAGTTTGGGGGCGCGGGCCTCGCGGCGGCGATGTTCTTTGTGGGCGTGCTGGTCGTGGGCCTCATCTACGAGTGGCGCAAGGGAGGACTCGAATGGGAGTAGATATCGGCGTTCCCGGCGTAGTTGCGTCGCGGCTCGAGACAGCAGTCAACTGGGCGCGGAAGTTCTCGCTCTTCCAGTACCCCTTCGTCACCGCCTGCTGCGGCATGGAGTATATGGCGGTGGCCTGCGCCCGCTACGATGTCTCCCGCTTCGGCGCGGAGATTCCCCGGTTCTCGCCCCGCCAAGCCGACCTGCTCTGGGTGGTCGGAACGGTCAACCACAAGCTGGCGCCCCACCTGGCCCGCATCCACGCCCAGATTTCCGATCCCAAATGGGTCATCTCGTTTGGCGTCTGCGCCTCCACGGGCGGCTTCTACGACAACTATGCGACCGTGCAGGGCATCGACAAAATCATCCCTGTCGACGTCTACATCCCCGGCTGCCCGCCCCGCCCCGAGCAGGTGCTCGACGCCCTCATGATGCTGCAGGACAAGATCCAGCGCGAGAAGTGGGGCGAGACGCGCGCCGCCTCCGACGTGGCGCCGATCATCGCCGCGGTGCCGGCATGAGCCGCGCTGCCCTGGACGGCCTTGTCGCCACCTTCCCGCAGCACATCCTCGAGACCACCGACCGGCTCGGCGACGAGGTCGCCATCGTTGCGCCCGCCGGCCTGCTCGAGATTGCCACCTGGCTGCGCGACACGCCGGCCTTGGCCTTCAACATGCTCTCGGATGTGACGGCCGTCGACTACCTCGCCCGCAACCCGCGGTTCGAGGTGGTCTACCAACTCTACTCGGTCAGCAAGAAGCACCGCCTCCGGCTCCGCGTTCCGGTTGGCGCCGAAAGCCCGTCGCTGACCTCGGTGACCTCAGTCTGGCTCTCGGCCAACTGGGCGGAGCGTGAGGTCTGGGACATGTATGGCATCCGCTTCGAAGGTCACCCCGACCTCCGCCGGATACTGATGTATGAAGAGTTCGAGGGCCACCCCCTCCGCAAAGACTACCCGATGCAGCAGAGCCAGCCCCGCATGGACCTGCGCCGCAAGGAGCGCGACGCCGTCGAAGAGTACAAGACGCTCTATGTCGACAAGCTCGCGCAAGCCCGCAAGGCAGAGCCATGAACCGCGCAATTGCAGATGCCCTGGCCGCCGCCCCCGAGCGTGGCGTGCAGGAAGATGTGATGGTCCTCAACATGGGGCCGAGCCACCCGGCGATGCATGGCACCGTCCGCATGGTGCTCACGCTCGACGGTGAGACGGTCATCAAGTGCGACCCGGAGATTGGCTACCTGCACCGCGGCTTCGAGAAGCAGTGCGAGAATGCCACCTGGAGCCAGGTCTTCCCCTACACCGACCGCCTCAACTACTGCTCGCCGCTGCTGAACAACTTCGGCTACGCGCTGGCCGTGGAGAAGATGCTCGGCATCAAGGCGACCGACCGCTGTAACTATATCCGGACGATTCTGGGTGAGATGGCGCGGCTGGCCGACCACTTCACCAGCCTGGGCGCAGGGGCGCTTGAGCTCGGTGCGATGAGCGCCTTCCTCTATGCCGTCGAGGCCCGCGACCATATCTGGGACCTCGTGGAAGAGGTCACCGGCGCCCGACTGACCGTCTCCTTCGCCCGCATCGGCGGCCTCAAGGAAGACCTGCCGGACAACTTTGCGGAGCGCTGGGAGGCCACGGAGCCCCGCCTCTGGGACGTTATCAAGAAGTTGGATCAACTTTCAACAAAGAACCGTATCTTCATGGATCGCATGATGAATACTGGCACCATCGGAGCAGATGAGGCCATCTCGCTCGGCTTCACCGGACCGGTGCTCCGCTCCACGGGCGTGGCCTACGACATCCGCAAAGACAGCCCCTACTTTGCCTACGACCGGGTCGACTTCGAGGTCCCCGTCGGCACCAACGGCGACAACTACGACCGCTACCTCGTGCGGCTCGAGGAGATGAAGCAGTCCATCTCCATCATCCGCCAGTGCCTCAAGGGGCTGCCCGGCGGCCCGCTCAACGTCGATGACCCGCACATCATGCTGCCCCCCAAGGAGTTGGTCTACAACTCCATCGAAGGCATGATCAACCACTTCAAGCTCATCTTCGAGGGCATTCAGGTGCCGGCCGGCGAGGTCTACTCCTACACCGAGGCAGCCAACGGCGAGCTCGGCTTCTACATCGTCTCCAACGGCACCGGGAAGCCCTACAAGCTCCGCGTCCGGCCCCCCTGCTTCTACTTCATGGGCGGCATCGACCGCATGATCGAGGGCGGCATGCTCTCCGACATCATCCCCACCTTTGACACCATCAACATGATTGGTGGCGAAGTCGACCGCTAGGCCAACCGACCATGCCCACTCTTACCATCAACGGAAAGCAGGTCACTGTCCCCGCCGGCACCCCCATCATCCGGGCCGCCGCGCAGGTTGGCGTGAACATCCCCCACTTCTGCTACCACCCCACCCTCTCCACGCCCGGCAACTGCCGCATGTGCCTGGTGGAGTCCTCCGACGCCCGCGGCCTCGCAGCCTCCTGCTACCACAAGTGCACCGAAGGAGCCGTGGTCAACACCGAGACGGCCCGCGTGAAGGCGGCCCGTCAGGCGGTCCTCGAGTTCATCCTCGTCAACCACCCGGTCGACTGCCCCATCTGCGACCAGGCCGGCGAGTGCAAGCTCCAAGACTACTACATGACGCACGACCACAAGCCGTCG
>JABMMX010000050.1 GCA_013205435.1 Deltaproteobacteria bacterium | reverse complement strand
TGGGCGGCAACGACCAGTGGGGCAACATCACCGCCGGCATCGAGCTCATCCACAAGAAGGGGGGCGGCCAGGCCTACGCCATCACCTCGCCGCTGCTGCTCACCGCCGCGGGCGAGAAGTTCGGCAAGTCGGCCGGAAATGCGGTCTGGCTCGATTCCGAACTCACCTCGCCCTTCGCCTTCTACCAGTACTGGGTGCGGACCGACGACCGCGACGCGGCCAAGTTCCTCCGCATGTTCACCTTCCTCGAGCTGGGTGAGATTGAGGCCATCGAGGAGGCCCACGCCGGCAACCTCGCGGGGCGGCTGGCCCAGAAGCGGCTCGCCCAGGAGGTGACCCGCATCGTCCACGGCGAGGCCGCGCTTCTCCGCGCCGAGCTGGCCACCGAGATCCTCTTCGGCCGCGAGATACAAGGCCTCTCCGACGCCGAGCTGGCCGACATCTTCGGCGACGTGCCGAGCAGGCAGCTCGAGCGGAGCCGGCTCGAGGCAGGCATCGACCTCATCTCGCTGCTGGTCGAGATGGGGGCCTCCGCCTCCAAGGGCGAGGCCCGCCGCGCGCTCACGGCCGGCAGCATCTACCTCAACAATGTGAAGGTCACCGACGCGGCCCTCATGGTGACGGTAGCACAGCTCGCCAGCGAGTCGTCGCTGGTGGTTCGCATGGGCAAGAAGAACTACTTCCTCGCCCGGTTTGCCTAGCGGGCGGTCGCTTCGGCGCGGGTCTCGCGGATGACCGTGACCTTGATCTGGCCCGGGTAGGTCATCTCGGCCTCAATCTTGAGGGCGATCTCCTTGCTGAGCTGGAAGGCCTGGGCGTCGCTCACGCGGCGTTCGACCATGACCCGCACCTCGCGGCCGGCCTGCACGGCGTAGGCCTCGGCCACCCCCTTGAAGCTGCCCGAGATGCGCTCGATGTCGCGGAGCCGCTGCTGGTAGTTTTCGGCCATCTCGCGACGGGCGCCGGGACGGGCGCCGGAGATGGCGTCGCCTGCGATGACGAGGTGGGCGTAGACGCTGTTCTGCTTCACTTCGTCGTGGTGGGCCGCGACCGCGTTCACCACGATTTCGTCTTCGCCGTGCTCCTTCAGGAAGACGGCGCCGATCATGGCGTGGCCTCCGCCTGCCGCCTCGGCGAGCGAGACGTCGTGGTCCATCGCCTTGCCGATGTCGTGCAGGAAGCCGCAGCGGCGGGCCAGTTTGACGTTGAGCTTGAGCTCTTCGGCCATCAGGCCACAGAGCCAGCCAACCTCGATGCTGTGCGACCAGATGTTCTGGGCGTAGGAGGTGCGGTACTTGAGCCGGCCCATCATCTTGACGATGGCGGGGTCGAGACCGGCGAGGCTGAGGATGTTGACGGCCTTCTTGCCGGCCTCGCGGTTGATGTTGTCCATCTCGCCCTGCACCCGCTCGAGCATGGCCTTGACCGCGTCGGGGTTGACGACCTGCGACGAGGCGAGCCGCTCGAGGGTGATGCGGGCAATCTCGCGGCGCACGGAGTCTTGCGAGGCGATGCCGATGACGCGGCTGGTGGGGTCGTGCTTGGTGTCGACGCCGCCGAGCTTCTCGAGCGTGCTGAGGTTGAGGTTCTCGCTGTCGACGAGTCGGCTCTGCACCTCATCGCTTGCGAGGGTGACATTGGTTCCTGGGCGGTCGCTGGGGTAGCGGCCCGAGTAGCGCTGGATGGCGGTGGCGAGCATCTTCTTGGTGCGCCGGTCGCTGTCTTCGGCCAAGTGGTCGTCGGCGGTGCGGGCGTAGCGGCCTGCATCGTGGCGGGCCGTCTCGGTCAGCTCTTCCACGAGGCTGTCGCGGGCCCCGGCGACGGTCATCCCGGCGAGCTCGGCGAGCTGGTCGAGGAAGCCTGCGTCGCGCGCCTCGAGGGCGGCAACCTTGTCGTCATACTGCTTGAAGGCGTGGTCTACGATGACGCGGGCATCCGCGATCTCGCTGGCGCGGGCATCGAGCGCGGTGGAGCGCTCAAGCAGCGAGGCCTCGCGGGTGGTGACCCGGTCTTCGAGCCGGGCAATCTCGGCGCGCCGGTCTTTGAGGTCTTCTTCGATGAGCGAGAGGGCGCGGGTCTTGGCCTCTGCCGCGCGGGCCTTGCTGCCTGCGGCGACTGCCGCGGCCTCGGCCTTGCCGGCTGCAAGGATGCGGTCGGCCTCGACGCTGCCGGTGCCACCGGACTCGCCAACCTGGCCGGCCTTGCGCTGCGCCACCGTGAAGGCGGCCGCTCCGGCGAGCGCAGCGGCGATGAGTGCTACGAGGAGCTCCGCCACGGCTACGACGGGGTCCGGAGCGACATCTTGCCGCGCGCCGTCGACTCGGCGCGGGTCTCGCGAATGACGGAGACGAGGATCTGGCCCGGGTAGGTGAGCTCCTCCTCAATCTTGCGGGCAATCTCTTTGGTGAGCTGGTAGGCGCCGTCGTCCGAGATGGTCGCATGCTCGACCATCACGCGCACTTCGCGGCCTGCCTGCACGGCGTAGGCCTTCTCGACACCCTTGAAGGAGAGGGCGATGCGCTCGAGGTCGCCGAGCCGCTGGATGAAGCCCTCGAGGGCCTCGCGGCGTGCGCCGGGCCGGCTGCCGGACAGCTCGTTGGCGGCCATGACGAGGTGGGCATAGACGGTGAGCGGCTTGACCTCGCCATGGTGCGAGGCGGCAGCGTTGACGACGGTCTCGTCTTCGCCGCCCTTCTTGAGGAACATGGCGCCAACGAGGGCGTGGCCGCCACCGGCCTCCTGTGCCAGGGTGACGTCGTGGTCGAGCCCCTTGCCGATGTCGTGGAGGAAGCCGCAGCGGCGTGCCAGCTTGCCGTTGAGGCCGAGCTCGTCGGCCATCAGGCCGGTGAGCCAGCCCACCTGGAGCGAGTGGGAGAGCAGGTTCTGGCCGTAGGAGGTGCGGAACTTGAGGCGGCCCATGGCGCGCAGGGTGTCGCCCGAGAGGCCGGTGAGGCCGAGCTCGAAGCAGGCCTGTTCGCCGGCGTCGCGCATGACCCGGTCCATCTCGTTGGTCGACTTCTGCACCACCTCTTCGATGCGGCTGGGGTGGATGCGGCCGTCTGCCAGCATGCGCTCGACGGCCCGCTTGGCGATCTCACGGCGGACGGGGTCGAAGGCGCTGATGATGATGGCTTCGGGGGTGTCGTCGATGATGAAGTCGACGCCCGTGGCGGCCTCGATGGCCCGGATGTTGCG
>JABMMX010000049.1 GCA_013205435.1 Deltaproteobacteria bacterium | reverse complement strand
TCGACGGCATGGAGATCACCCAGTTCACCTACTTCCAGCAGGTTGGCGGCATCCCGCTCCGCCCTGTGGCCGCCGAGATCACCTACGGCCTCGAGCGCATCTGCATGTACCTGCAGAACGTCGAGGCCTTCGTCGACCTCCGCTGGAACGAGCAGTACTCCTACGCCGACATCCACCTGCAGGCCGAGGTGGAATTCAGCCACTACAACTTTGACGAGGCCGACACGGAGCTGCTCTTCAAGCACTTCGAGGACTTCGAGCGCGAAGGAACCCGGCTGCTCGCCAAGGGGCTCGTCATTCCGGGCTACGACTGCTGCATGAAGGCCTCGCACTGCTTCAACGTGCTCGACGCCCGCGGCGCCATCTCGGTCACCGAGCGCCAGAAGTATATCCTGCGGGTCCGCAAGATGGCGCGCACCGCCGCAGAGTCCCATGTCGAGAAGCGCAAGGCGCTCGGCTTTCCGTTGCTCCGTGATGAGGCCCGTCGCATCGAGATGCTCGGCGGGGAGGATGCACAATGAAACTGCTGTTTGAAATCGGAACCGAAGAGCTCCCCGCAGGCGAAATCGACACCGCTGTTGAGACGCTCGCACGACACCTCATCCGCGCCTGCGCCGACGCTCGCCTGAGCCACGGCGAGGTGCAGACCTTCGCGACACCGCGCCGGCTTGCTGTCCGCATCCACGACATCGCCGCCGTTGGCGAAGCCTCCGAAGAGACGGCGCTCGGGCCGGCCGTCAAGGCCGCCTTCGACGCGGAGGGCCGCCCCACCAAGGCAGCCGAGGGCTTCGCACGAGGCAAGGGAATCGCCGTGGAGGAGCTGCTCCGCGTCGTCACCCCGAAGGGCGAATACATCGGTGCTGTCGTCCGCGAGGAGGGCAAGCCTGCTGCGGAGGTCATCACGGCTGCCCTGCAGTCGGTCTTCACCGCCTTCGCTTGGAAGCGCTCGATGCGCTGGGGCTGGGGCACCGAGCAGTTCGCCCGTCCCATCCACACCATCATCGCGCTGCTCGACGGCGACCTGCTGCCTGTCTCCTTCGCAGGCGTTGAAGCCGGCCACGAGACCTTCGGCCACCGCTTCCTCTCGTCCGGGACCGTCCGGTTCGAACATGCAGCCGACGACTACGCCGAGAAGCTCCGCGCGGCCCATGTCATCGCCTCGGTGACGGAGCGAAAAGAGGCCATCCGCGCCGGAGTCGATGCCGCGCTCCGCTCGGCCGGCGGCATTCCGATCGTCGACGAGGGGCTCATCGACGAGGTCGTCCACCTGGTCGAATGGCCCGTACCCATGATTGGCACCTTCGACCCCAAGTACACCGAGATTCCGCGCGAAGTGCTAACCACCTCGATGCGCACCAACCAGCGCTACTTCGCGGCCGAGACCGCCGACGGCAAGCTGGCCAACCTCTTCTGCTTTGTCTCGAACATGATTGTTCGCGACCCCGCGGTCGTGGTCGCCGGCAACGGCCGCGTCCTCGTCGCCCGCCTCGAGGATGCCCGCTTCTTCTTCAAGGAGGACCGCAAGCGCACGCTCGACAGCCGACGCGTCGACCTTGAGCGGGTGCTCTACATGGACAAGCTCGGCAGCGTCGCCGATCGCGCCAAGCGCATCGAAGTCGTCGCCGGCCATCTTGCCACCCTGCTCTTCTCCGACGAGCCGACGGTCGCCACACATGCAACCCGCGCCGCGCAGCTCTGCAAGGCAGACCTCGTCTCCGGCGTTGTCTACCAGTTCCCCGAGCTGCAGGGCACCATCGGGCGGGCCTACGCTGCAGCCGATGGCGAGGCCGCAGAGGTGGCCGAGGCCATCGAAGCCCACTACCAGCCGAAGGGCGCCAACGACGCACCGCCGGCCTCGCCGGTTGCCATCTGCGTCTCGCTCGCCGACAAGCTCGACACCCTCGTCGGCTGCTTCGCGCTCGGCCTGATCCCCTCGGGCAGCGCAGACCCCTACGCCCTCCGCCGCTCCGCGATCGGCATCCTCCGCACCGCGTTGGACCGCAACCTCCGCTTCGACCTCCGCGCCCTCGTTGCGACGGTCGCAGCCGGTCTTCCGGGAGAGCTCGGGAGCCGCCCCAACCTCGTCGCCGAGGTCACCGAGTTCATCCTCGACCGCCTCCGCAACCTGCTCGGCCAGGAGTCTCCGACCGACATCGTCGCGGCGGTTGTTGCGGTGGCCGAGAACGACCTGCCGTCGCTCCGGGCGCGTGCCGTCGCGCTCAACGCGATGCGGATGAACGCAGACTTTGACCCGCTCGCCGCAGCCGTCCGGCGCGTCGTCAACATCCTCAAGAAGGCAGACGAAGAGGACCTTGCTGCAGGCCGTCCGCTCGCCAGCGAGGGCGAGGTCAGCCCCGCCTACTTCGAGAAGAACTGCGAAGGCTCGCTCCGCGAGGCCGTCTGTAACACGCTGCCTTCGCTCGACTCCGCCGTCGCTGCCCTCCGCTTCGACGAGGTCGCCAACCTCCTCGTGGGACTCAAGCCCGGCATCGACCGCTTCTTCGACGAGGTCATGGTCAACGCGGACGACCCCATGGTCCGCCAGAACCGGCTCGCCCTCCTGGGACTCATCCGAACGGCCTTCATGCGCTTTGCCGACATCTCGCGCATCCAGACGCAGGGCGCTTGAGAGCACTGCGAACAGCACGGGGCGATGCAGGTTGCACGGCGCTCGCCCTCCCTGCTAGCAGGCCTTCAATGCGCCTTTGCTCCCTCATCGCCACCGGCCTCGCCGTCTTCGCACTCGCGGCCTGCGATGAATATGAGGGGCTCACCCCCGACCCGGCGAAGCTGCACTACCCTCTCGGCGTCGCTGTCCACCCAGACGGCCGCTTCGTCTATGTGTTGAGCACCAACTTCGACGGCAAGTACCGCATCGACGAGGGTGGCACCGTCTCCGTCATCGACACACAGAGCGGCACGATCCTGGACGGCCCGACGGTGAGCGTTGCAAGCTTCGGTGGCCAGCTCCAGTTCACCCGCCCCACCGCCGACGGCCCCGGCCAGCTCGTCGCGACCACCCGCGGTGACGACGCCCTCAACCTGCTCGAGGTCTCTGCCTCTGGCGACCGCGTCTGGTGCGACGGCGATAGCTCCTTCGGAGCTCTTTACGACCTCGTCGCCGCTGCCATACCTACCGAACTTACAGCCGCGCTCGGTCTCCCGCCTGCTTCGGCAGACGAGACGGGCGCCAACTGTCTCGTGGGCGGGCTCGCAGCAAGCCCCTTTGCGCTCACAGCGCTCCGCTCCGAGTGGAGCCGCCCGCTTGCCGGCGATCGCTGGACCCACTGGGACTGGTGGGGCGTCGGCAGCCTCGTAGGCGCCGTGTCGGTCGTCGGCGTCCCCAATGGCGATGTTTCGAAGGCCACCACCGTCAGCACCACTGGCGTCGCCGCGGGAACCGCCGCGCTCGTGCGAGTCGGAGATCAGCTCGTGGCTGCCGGTCGCTACGGCAACCAGCTCAGCGTGATCTCGGCCGCGCAAGATGGCTCGGGCGCGCCCGTCGCGCTCCAGACGACACGCTCGCTCACTCTGCCCTTCTCCACCGCCTCGGGTGCCATGGAGAGCCGCGGGCTCGCCTACTCGGAACAGCTCGGCCGGCTCTTCGTCTCGATCAACCAGCCCGCAGGCATCGCCACGGTCGAGGTCGGCAGCGACGCAGACGGCGGCGCGACGCTCGCCTTCTCTGGCCACCTCCCGCTGCTTGGACTGCCCACGGCGATTGTGCTTCGTGAGACCGCTGAACGGTCGCTCCTCTTCGTGCTGCTGCAGGCGCGCGATGAACTCGTGGTCCTCGACGCCGCCACCGGCCAGACGCTCTCGCGGCTCCTCGTCGGCGATGCGCCCTCCGCCATGGCCTTGTCGCCCGACGGCGCCTCTCTCTACATCTCGCTCTTCGGTGACGACGCCCTCGCTGTCGTGAAGCTCGACCCCGCCGACCCCTCTGTGGTGACCCTCGATGCGACCATCCGCTAACCTGCGACTTGGTGCGCTCACCCTCACCGTTCTGGCTTTGGCGGCCTGCACGGAGACCGTCGATGTGCCGCAAACCTCGCTCCGCGATCCCCGCGCAGCGGTGGGCCTGTCGTGGTGCGTGAGCGCCGATGGCACCGCGCTTTCGGCGCGCCGCGCTGACTGTGCGGCAGCCGAGCCGGGAGCAAAGTCGGTCGACCGGGTCGCCGTCGCAGACGCACGCCTGCGCGCCGCGCAGCTGTTGAACGCGGGCCTCGAGCTACCCCGCTTCCTCGACCTCAGTGAGGCCACCCCGGGCAACACGGGCATTCCACTCGCCGGTGGGCCCACCCGCCTCGCCGCAACCGCATTCCCGGCCGTTGCGGTCGCGCTGCTCGCAGACGACCAGTGGACGCGTAACGCTGATGCGTCGCCGGCGCAGACCGGCCTGGTTGCCTTCGACGCGGCCGGCGCTGCCCAGATCTCCGATGTACAGCCTACCAGCTCACTGCCAGCCGAAATCGCGACGGCCACCGGCGGCGGAAACGAGGTCTGGGTGACCCTGCCGCAAGAGAACCTCGTACAGCGCTTCTCGCTTGCCTGGAGTTGTGTCGCAGCGAACGGAACCAGGCCCCTCGACTGTGCCGAACAGGCAACCTGGACCGCAGGGCCACGCCTTACCGTCGAAGGTCCCTCCGGCATCTCGCTTTCGGCTTCAGGGCGTCTCTTCGTCGCTCTGGCAGACGGCTCGGGCATCGAGGTCTTCGACACCGCCGGCGCCTGCGCCGACGCGCCCTGCCACCTCGGCCGGCTCACCACCCTGCCCTCCTGCTCCGATGGCTTCGACGACGACGGCGACCGCCTCACCGACGCCGCCGACCCGCAGTGCTTCGGCCCCTCGGACAATGAGAACGGAGACATCGCCATCGACGATGCCTCCTCCTGCATCAACGGCGTGGACGACAGCGGCGACGGCCTCGTCGACAGCGACGACCCGAACTGCGCACGCACCGCAGACATCGCCCGTAACGGCAACGAGTCCGGCGACCTCTGGGGCCCGCTGAAGGGCTTCGCTGCCGATGGAAGCGGTCAGCCGGCACCCGAAGGCTCAGGAAACTGCGGTGACGGCGTCGACAATGACGGCGACTCCCAAGCCGATGGCCGCGACCCCACCTGCTTCCGCTTCGCGCGTGACGAGTCGGGCCCGGTCGACATGACCGCCTGCACCGATGGCATCGACAACAATGGCGACGGCACAACCGACGCCAACGATCCTGGCTGCCGCAGTGCGATCGACGCCGTGGAGGGCTCGGGGGTTGCGCTCCCCAGCTGCGGCAACGACCTCGACGACGACACTGACGGCCTCACCGACGAGCTCGACAACGACT
>JABMMX010000048.1 GCA_013205435.1 Deltaproteobacteria bacterium | reverse complement strand
CTGGTAGCCGGGGCCGCCCATGCCGACGCCCTTCGGGTCGCCGCCCTGGATCATGAAGTCGGGGATGACGCGGTGGAAGATGAGACCGTCGTAGAAGTTCCCGCGCTCGGGAAGACCGGTCTTGAAGTTGATGAAGGTCTTCTTGCCCGTCGCAAGACCGACAAAGTTGGCGACCGTGTTTGGCGCCTTCTTGTCGAAGAGCTCGCAGTTGATCTTGCCATGGGTGGTGGCCAGGGTCGCGATGAGCTTGCCGTCGCCGGGGTAGGCCGCGAGGATCTCGGCCGTGGACTCGCCGCCGAGGGCAGGCACGGAGCCGGGCGCAGCCTTGGGGGCCTCGGGCGGGGGCGTCGGAGCGGGCGCGGCCGGAGCGGGCGCGGCGGCTGCGGGAGCCTCTGTCGGCGTTGGCGCCGGTGCGCTCGTCTGCTTGGAGCAGGCGGCGACGAGGATGAGCGGGGCGAGAGCGGCAAACATCTTGGCGGTCATGAGCGAACCTCAGTCAAAGGGGACTATTCGATGGCGTTGCAGACGATTTCGATGGAGTCGAGGAACTGGCCTTGGCCACCGCGGAAGCCCGTGACGACGAAGCCGGGCGGGCACTGGCGCTGGTAGGAGTTGCCGCCGGCACCTCCCACCCGTTCGAGCACCTGCTGCTGCCCTCCGAGTTTGATGGAGCTCTTCTCACGAAGCGCTTCGCGGAGCTCCGAGACCCGCTTGTTGAGCTCTTTGCTCTGGTCGATCTCCTCGGCCGTCTTGCCGCCTAGCGTAGAGCAGTTGTCTGCGGTCGCAGCGCGGGTTGCGACAAGGGCGCGGTCGGCGACGTCGGCAAAGCTCTTGCCACGGAAGATGGGGCCAGACGGCGAGTCGTCGCGCGTCGTTGCGGCCCGGACAGCGAAGGGGATGCGCTCACCGGGCTCCTCGTCGAGCGCCGCGCTCAGGAAGAGCTGACGGCCGTCGAGATTGACGCCGATCGGTGAGACCCGCCCGAGCGCGACATCGTAGCGGCCCTCGACGATGGTGACGAAGACCGACTCCGTCCAAACCTCTTGGGGAGCCGAGATGTCGGGATAGAGTTTGAAGGTGATGTTGAAGATGCCCGAGATGGGCTTGAGCTCCTCGTCTGCCAACTCACCGGTGTAGCGGGATTGGATGTAGGCCTTGGGGGCACGCGACGGGTCTACGGTTGCGGGCGATGGCGACGCAGCCGGCTGGGCTGGCTGAACAGGCTGTGCCGAAACGGGCGGCGGCGGGAGCGGCGGCGCGGGCGGCGGCGAAGGCGGGAGCACAGACTTGGGCAGTGCCGCAGCGGGTGGCACAATGGTGCCCACGGCAGTCGCCTTGCCAGGCGCGGTGGTCACCATGCTGGGCTTGGCGGCGGTGAGGGGCCCTCCGGTTCGCGCAGGTGCGGCGGCGGCAGGCTTGGGCCCAGCAGTGGCGGCAGGCTTGGCGGGCTCCGGCAGTCCGGCCGCGAGCGCGGGAACCAAAAGGAGGCTCGCCAGGAGCAGGCCGCTGCGGAGCGAAATGCGGAGTCGGTTCATTGCGGAACGGGGGTCGCAGTGAGGGTGAGATCGATCTTGAACTTCATGGTGAACGAGCCGCCCTCGGGGATGGCGCCAGCCGGCTTCTTCACCGCGGTGCGGGTGGTGATCGAGAAGGCGAGCAGGCTCAGAATATTCCCGATCGGCGTCTGATTCCCGGCGTCGATGGTGGCCTCCACAACCGGATTGGCTCCGATTGCGATCACCGGGGTCTCGGCGGCCTTCAGCGAGGATTCGACACTCTCGTTGAATTCACCGATGTGAATCGCGATCGGCTGGATCTCGGTCGGGAAGCTGTTGTCCGTCACGGTCGCCGTGATCCGCTTGATCTTGATGGAGCGGATGTTGTCCTTGAACCGCTCGAGCTGGCCCGTCGGGTCGATCTCGATCATGTTGATCGGCAGAGCCGGCGTGGGCACGAAGGGCAGCTTGACGATGCCCGAGGCCGTATCAATCGGAAGCGAGTTCAGCGCCTCCGAGCCAGGGTAGGGCACGGTGATGGCGCCGGGCAGGTCGAGGCTGAGGTCGAAGTCGATGAGGAGCGCGTCATCGGCTGCGTTGAGCCCATCTTCGAGCCAATCGGCGCATCCACTCATGGAACCCATGAGCGCAGCGAAGAAGCATGAAGTAAGAAGGAGACGGGGTGACAGGCGGTTCATGTGAGATCCTTCGGCGTGCTTTGAGAGGACCCTTTGCAGGCCTCGCTGCGAGATAGCAACGCGCCTGCAGTCGAGCAAGCAACCTGCTCTCTCAATCCGCCTCGGTGGGGGGCATCAGCAGCTCTGCCGCCTCCTGCGTGCCCACCTCGCCCCGCTCCACCTGCGCGCAGAGTTCGGGCTCGGCCGCGAGCCGCGCCCTGACCGCCTGCCGGATGCGCGCGACCATCTCCGATTCGAGCGCCCATCGCCGCCGCACCGCCTCCCGCTCCGCCATCCAACTGTCGCGCGCGCCATCTCGTGCGAAGAGCCAGTCACAGAGCGCCGCCAGCCCCTCGCCCGTCGTGGCTGTGGTGGCATGCAGCGGCGGAGGCTCCTGCCCGTTGACGCGGCGGAGCGCGAGCGTGGCGCGAAGGTCTCGAACGAAGCCCGCGCTCGAGGGCAGGTCGGCCTTGTTGACCACCATCGCGTCTCCAATCTCCATGAGCCCCGCCTTGAGCCCCTGAACCTCGTCGCCCAGCGTCGGAACCAGGACGACCAGCGTGGTGTGAGCCGCGGCTGCGATGTCGAGTTCATCCTGGCCGACGCCGACCGTCTCGATGATCACGGGGTCGTAGCCGACCGCGGAGAGCGTGTCCGCAACTGCGTTGCTGGCCTGTGCCAGTCCGCCGAGCATGCCCCGCGTGGCCATGGAGCGGATGAAGACGCCGGGGTCTTCGGCGTGTTGCTGCATCCGGACCCGGTCGCCGAGGAGAGCGCCGCCCGTGAAGGGCGAGGAGGGGTCGACAGCCACTACCGCGACGCGGGCGCCGCGCTGCCGGAAGGCTGTGACGAGCTGGCTCACCAGCGTCGATTTGCCGGCGCCTGGCACCCCCGTGATGCCGATGCGGTGCGCAGCGGGAGGGGCGCCATGACGGAGCTCACGCTCAAGCCGGTCTGCCTCCGCACCACCGCGCTCTGCGACGCGTACGAGTGCGGCTGTCGCGCGGTGATCACCCGCTCGGGCCGCTAAAGCGAGCGAGGCGAGCGAGGCCTCAGCCATCGGTTTCAGCGCTGGTGGCTGAAGAGGGCGGGCCGCTTCTCCACGAAGGCGGTCGTGCCCTCTTTGGCGTCCGGGCTTGCGAAGATTTCGCCGAAGACGGCGCACTCCTCAGCGAGACCCTCGGCGATGGGCAGGTCGAAGGAGCGCTGCGCCAGCTGCTTCGAGCGGGTGACCGAGAGGGGGGCCTTGGAGAGGATGGTGGTCATGGTCTTGACGACCGCCGGCATGAGCTCCTCGAGCGGCAGCACCCGGTTGACGAGGCCGATGCGGAGCGCCTCTTCTGCGCCGATGACGGCGCCCGTCATGAGCAGCTCCATCGCGTGGCCGTAGCCAACCTTGCGCGGGAGCCGCTGCGTTCCACCGAAGCCGCAGATGAGGCCAAGGTTGACCTCGGGCTGGCCGAACTTGGCATTGGTGGCCGCGTAGGCAAAGTCGCAGCAGAGCAGGAGCTCGCAGCCGCCGCCGAGCGCGAAGCCGTTGACCGCCGCGATGACGGGGATGGTGAGGTTTTCGATGGCGCCGAAGACGTCGGAGCCGAGGTGGGCGAACTCCTCACCGCGGTCGCTCGCAAGGCCGCTCATCATGGCGATGTCGGCGCCCGCCACGAAGGCCTTCTCGCCTTCGCCCGTGATGATGAGGCCGCCGACGGTGCCGGCTGCGGCCGCCGCTGCGATCTCCGCGATAGCTCTGTGCAGTTCATGCAGCGTGGGCTCGTTGAGGGCGTTGAGCGCCTTCAGGCGGCTCACGGTGAGCGTGGCGATGCGGTCGGTAACGGAGATCTGGAGGTTCTCAAATGCAGAGAAAGACATGCGCTGCTCGGTGTGGTTTAGGGTTGGTAGATGTGGAAGCCGCGTCCCGACTTCCGGCCCAGCCAGCCGGCCGAGACGTAGGTGCGGAGGAGCGGACAGGGGCGGTACTTGGGGTCGCCGAAGCCGGCCTGCAGCGTCTCCATGATGGCGAGGCAGACGTCGAGGCCGATGAGGTCGGCGAGGGCGAAGGGGCCCATCGGATGGTTCGCTCCCAGCTTCATGGCCGTGTCTATGTCTTCGACCGAGGCGGTGCCCTCCATGAGGGCGAAGCAGGCCTCGTTGATCATGGGCACGAGGATGCGATTGACGACGAAGCCGGGCAGGTCGGAAGACTCGATGGTGGTCTTGTCGAGCGCAGTCGCAAAGCCCTTCACCGCCTCGGCGGTCTCCTCCGAGGTGGCAATACCGCGGATGACCTCGACCAGCTTCATCATCGGCACGGGATTCATGAAGTGCAGGCCGATGACCTGCGCTGGCCGGTTCGTCTCGGCGGCGATGCGGGTGATGGAGATGGAGGAGGTGTTGCTGGCGAGGATGGCGTCCGGTTTGGCGATGCGGCTCAGTTCGGTGAAGACTGCCGCCTTGATCTCAAAGGTCTCGGGTACCGCCTCGATGATGAGGTCGCAGTAGGCGAGGCTGTCGAGGCTGGTCTCGAAGGTGAGGCGCGCGAGTGCTTCGGCGGCGACGGCCTCGGTCAGGGTGCCCTTGGAAACAAGGCGGGCCATGGAGCGCAACATCGTTCTCTGCGACCGTTCGAGCGTCGCCGCAGACCTGTCGACGATGGTGACCGCAAAGCCGGACTGTGCCGCGACCTGCGCGATCCCCGTCCCCATCTGACCGCCGCCGACCACGCCGACACTCCGAATCTCGCTGCCCATTGCCGCTCCTTTACCGCCCCATGCGGAGATGGGGATTGCGCCGCGGCTGTAACATCGGCAAGGGCGGGTCACAAGGTGGGCGCCGAGCAGGGCCAGCCTGCAAGGGAGCGAACGATGAGCGCAAGACCCAACCATCGGCCCCCGACAGGGCCGCGCAGAGCGGAGAGCGGTGGGCAGCAGCTGCCCCTCGATGGCCGTGGACTCGCTGAGTTTGTGCTGCGGCTTACCCGTGCGATTGGCGCGGCGCCCGACGAGGCCGCACCGACGATGGCGCGGCTGCTCCGTCAGTCGGGCGGTGTTGCTCCGCGCGATGGCTACTGGGCCCGGCTCTGGACACGCGCGGCCCTACGCCACTGGCTGGTTGCCGCACAGAGCGGCGCACAGATTGCGGAGCGGGCGGTGCTGCGTGCAGCGCGGCTCGATGATGCGTTGCGGACGATGCCCTACGAGGTGCCCTTCCTCTTCCTCGAGCAGCGGGCCTCGTTCACCTCGGAGCGCGCTGCAGCCTGGCTCGCTGCTCCGCTGCCCGACCATCTGCGGTTGGGGGTTTCCGAGGCGCTGTGGGAAGAGGTGGCGACGGAGGAGCGCGAGGCCTTCTTCGCAGCCTCCATGCTGGAACCGCCGCTGACCGTGCGCCTGCAACCAGGAGCAGAAGCGCAGGCCCGCTGCATCGCGTCGCTCGAGCGCGATGGCCTCGTTGCCACGCCGAACCGCTGGTCAAGGGCCGCCTTTGACCTCTCGGGCCAGCGCCACCTCTTTGAGACCGAAGCCTTCGGCAAAGGCTGGCTTGAGGTGCAGGATGGCTCGTCGCAGGCGCTCGCCGACGCCATCGCTGCGCTTGCGCCGCCGGAGGCCCGCCTGCTCGACCTCTGCGCCGGCCGAGGAGGCAAGAGCCTGGCGCTGGCTGCGGCCCGCCCCGACCTCCACATCGTGGCTACCGACCTCTCCATCGGCCGGCTCTCCGAGCTGCCCGCCCGGGCGGCCCGCGCCGGCGCCCGCCGCCTCGTCGTGCGACCGGAGCTGGCCGCGCAAGGCCTCGGCGACACCCCGCCCTTCGAACTGGTGCTCGCCGATGCACCCTGCACAGGCGCCGGCACGCTCCGTCGCCACCCGGAACTGCGCCTCCGCGACGCCGACGCCGCCCTCCGCGACGCAGTAGCCGCCCAGCGCGAGGTACTCCGCTCCGCCTGGCAGAAGACCGCGCCTGGCGGCCTGCTCATCTACGCCACCTGCTCGGTGATCGCCGAAGAGAACGAGGACCAGATCGCGGCCTTTGTCGCGGCAACCCCCGACGTCCGCCTCGAGCAGCTCGTCGCACCCGAGGCTCCGAACGCGACCCCGGCGGGCGCACTGCGCTTCTGGCCCCAGCGCCACGGCACCGACGGCTTCTTTGCCGCCGCCATCCGCCGAATTGCTTAGCCCGCCTGAAGGCTCGACAGGTCGACTGCGGCCCAGTCACTGAAGGCCCCGGAAGCCTCGTTCCAGCGCGACCGTTCGAGCCGCACCAGCCCCTCTGCGCCGAGGTGATACTGCACGATCTCGCCGCGCCGGTGGTCGTGGTCTTCTCGGCGCGTCGTGCTCGAAGAGATGCCAGACACAACGCAGCCGCCAGCGAGCCGGACGACATGCGAGAGGTGGTTGTGGCCGTGCGCCAACAGGACCGCGCGGTGGCGGCTCGCAAAGGCGCGGAGCTGGGCTGCGTCGCGGAGCTCGCGGTGGTACTCGTTCCGCTTGCCCGGCGTGGGCGTGACGGGGTGGTGCACCGTGAGCGCGAGGGGCCGACTTTTGTCCCGACGGGCCACGATGGCCTCCGCGCGGACGAACTGGGCGGCGCCCACGCGGCCGTAGGCCATGAGCGGCGCGGTAGCGATGGCGGAGGTCAGGCAGAGCAGGTCGGCGGTCGGTAGCCGCATGAGGAAGGGGTAGGTCGAAGCTTCGCGGTCGTCGGCCTGCTGGCCGTCGCGCAGCACCTCTTCGAACTGCCCGGCAAGTGACGACTTAAGATAGGCGTCGTGGTTGCCCGGGATGATGGCGAGCCGGAGCCCCGCGTCGACCACGGGCTGCAACTCCCGTCGCGCCTGTTCCAGTTCGGAGCGGAGCCCCAGATTGCTCAGGTCGCCGCTGACGAGGACGACGTCTGGTTGCGTCTGCACCGCCTTGGCGATGGCGGCGCGCAACACCGCGATGGAGTACTCACCGCGGCGCCGGAGCCGGTAGTTCGCGAGCCCGGCTCCGCGCTTGCCGATGAGGTCGAAGGGATGCAGTCCGGAGGGCTCCCAGACATGGATGTCGGAGAGCTGGACGATGCGAGAGAGCGATTGGGACATCGAGCAGACGGGGGTTCGCGGCGGGCGGAACGAGCGGAGATACAGCCGTGGAACCGACTACTCGACAGTCATCACATAACTCCCCGCGGCGCTGCTGTCGAAGGCGACTACCTGCACAAAGCGGGTGCCACCCGTCGCTGGCAGGTAGTTGATGGATTCCACATCGGCGAGCGTATCGCTCGAGGCAATCAGCACCCCGTCTTCGTCGAAGAGGTAGAGGTCGAGGTCGGCTGCAGCGTGCGAGAAGGCGATCTGCAGCGACACGGCCCGGTTCCCCACCACGGGCAGCGCGAACCAGTCTTGGTCGCCGGGGCAGATGGAGAGCGGTAGCCCCGAAAAGTCAGCCGCCGGCGGCGCGTCGAAGACAAAGTCATTCGGCTCCGCGAGGTCGGCCAGGCAGACAGCCAGCACCTCCACGGGCTCGAGGTAGAGGTTGTTCCGCTCGGACAGCTCCGGCACCACCTCATCGCTGTCGAGTTTGAGGATGACATAGTAGCGGCCCGAGGCTGGCAGGTCGGTCGGGATGCGCACCTTGCGACCCTCCAGCACCGAGTTCAGTCCGGCGAGTCCGGGAACAGAGACCTCACGCAGGAGGCGATCGCCTGCATCGAGCGCCGTGTCGGCCGACAGGTAGAGCGCATATCTGAAGGTCGCAGCGGAGGCATTGAGGGCATTTGCGAGTTCGAACTCGTAGCTCAGCAGCTGGCCGGGGGTGGCGATGCCCGGAGTGACGGAGAAGCCGTTGGCGATGAGGTCGGTGCCGACGAGCCCTTCGACCGCGATGCGGTAGCGCTGGTTGCGTGCCGAGGCGCCGAGCGAGCGGACGCGGGCGTAGATGAGCTGGTTGGGGACCGCGACGGTGTAGGTCAGCCGCTCAGTGGCGGTGACGGTGTTGCTGATGAAGGTCGAGGCATCCTGCCAGAGCGAGAGCCGCAGGTCGGCCGGTACCGCGCTGTCGGTCGCAGCCGCGCTGAGCGAGAAGGTGAGGCGCGTGCCCTGCGCGAGCGGGCCAACGCGGAAGTAGTCGTCGTCGTTCTCCGGGCAGATGGAGAGGTCGGCATCGAGCCAATCGCGGAGGAGCGCAGCCGATGCGAAGGTGTTGTTGGGCTCCGCGTCGTTCACGCACTGCAGCTCGATGGGCGCACGGCCACGGGCCACCGCGAGCTGGTAGGGCACCTCGCGGTCGCGGCCGGCCACGTAGAGGTCGAGCGTGTAGCACTGGTCGCCCGTGACGAAGTCCACGCCGACGGTCTCGCTCCCGCTCACCGACTCGCTCCGGTCGACCTCAGCGCCATCGCCCTGCAGCAGCCGGAGGTCGATGTCACCGACGCCGCCATCGAAGGTCGCCGTTACATTGAGGTAGTCGCCGTCCTGGACACAGAACTGGTAGAAGTCGCGGTTGTCGGAGCAGGCGAGCAGACCGTCGAGGGTGACCTCGGGTGCGCCGCTGAGATCGACGGCGTGCGCCGAGGCGGCGGTGTTGTTGGGCTCCAAGGTGTCGAAGCAGGCGGCATCGATGGTGAAGAGCGGCGAGACGCCGGTGTTGTTGCCCTCGTCGAGCTCCCCGACAATCTCATTGCGGGCATCGCCGATGACGCCGAGGTAGAAGTCGCCGCCGCCGCTGCTGTCGGGCAGGGTGATGGGGAGCGTCACCTGGGTCCGCTCCGAGAAGGCGGGCACGACCACCTCGCCGAGCCGGAGGTCGCTCACCGGGTCGATGGTCGCATCGCTCGAGAGGTAGAGCCGGGCAGTCGAGGCCAGGGCGTCATCGATGCCGAGGTTGACGGCGTCAAAAGTGACCTCGATCGTCTCGCCCAGGAGCGGCCGCGCGTTGCTGGTGGCCACATTGAGGATGGCGAGGTCGGTGCCGGGCAGCGCTGAGGTGACCGACAGCTGCAGGGTGTAGACGTTGCGGTCTTCGGGGCTCCGTCCCGCCACCTTGAGCAGGTAGTCGCCCCGCTGCGCCGCCGACAGGTAGGAGACCTCCTCGATGTCGCCGTTGGTGTCTGAGCGGTCGAGGATGGTTGCGCGGTCGGGCCCGTAGAGCACCATGTCGAGGTTGCCGCGGGCGTTGTCGAACAGCGCTTGCACCCGCAGAGACTCGCCGCGGAAGAGGGGCACCGCATACCACTCGATGGCCGAAAAACACATCGTCAGCTCGGCGTAGGTGCCCTGCGCGGGGTCGAGGTAGAAGGGGCGCACCGGCGACTCGTTGGGCTCGTAGGGGTCTTCGGTGCAGGCGCAGACGGCGCCCGAAATCTGCAGCGCCCGCTCGTAGACGAAGAGGTTGTTGGTCTCGTTCACCTCCACGACCGAACCGGTCGGATCTGCAACCGCGAGCACCCGGTAGTCGCTCACAAAGGTGGCACAGATGGCGGGCGCAACAGCCTCAAGGGTCACGCAGCTGGCCGGCTCGATGGGGGCGAGGCGGAGCTCGGAGAAGAGGATGTCGTCCGGGTCTGGCAGGTTGTCGGGGCTCAAGAAGACGCGGAGTTTCGTGGGCGTGCTACCGTTCGAGCCGTCGTTGCAGACCTCGATGGAGACCGTCAGTTCACCCTCGTTGTCGACCGACTCGGCCGAGAGCGTCAGGCCGTTGATGCGGAGGTCGACACTCGACTCTCCGGCCACCACAATCTGCCCCTCGGTGCGGGCCGTGTTGTTGCCGTCATCGGCCTCGGCGATGGAGAGATTCGGGTCGCAGTAGAGGAAGGCGAAGTAGGAGCCGGCCTCGAAGAAGCCGGGGATGATGGCCTCGCGGAGGAGGTCGACCGAGGCGCCGGCTGCAAGCGGCTGCACCGTGAAGGACTCGAGCGCCGCATCTGTGCGGGGGTCGAGCTGATCGTCGGAGGAGAGGAAGGTGCGGCAGAGGAACTGGTTGGTGATATCGCCGGTGCCCACGTTGGAGACGGTCGCGGTGATGTCGACGGTGCCGTCGAGGAAGGTATTGGTCGGCGCGACCACGAGGTTGTCGACTGTGATGTCGGCGCCGGGCAGCTCCTCATCGGTGACGACGATGGCACCGCTGGCGGAGGTGTTGTCGCTCTCGATGACCTCGTCGATGATGGCACCGCTGTCGGCGCGGACGATGACGTAGTAGTTCCCCAGCTCGGTGACGGGCGGGTTGACGGCGGCCGAGAAGCCCCGCACCTCGTAGGTCCCGCTGGCAAGGACAGAGGCGACATCGCCCTCTCCAAGCAGGCGGTCGGCCTCATCCCAGATGGGGTCGCGGCTGAGCCAGACGTCGAACTTGAAGAGGATCGCTGGGGTCGTGCCGAGGTTGTAGAGCACCGCATCGACGATGATGTTGCTCAGCGTGTTGGCGCGTGGCGGCCGGACGGTGACGTCGCGGACACGGAGGTTGGCGCCCGTCGAACTGGTGTTGGAGTAGGCGAAGGAGCGGTCTGCAAAGGCATAGTTGTTGCCCTGGTCGAGTTCGCCGATGTCG
>JABMMX010000003.1 GCA_013205435.1 Deltaproteobacteria bacterium | reverse complement strand
GGCGAGGTGGAGGGCGAGGTGGAGGGCAGGGCGCTTACGGTGGAAGGGCCCTTCGGCGACTTCTGGCTCCGGCCCGGCGACGCGCCGCTCCTCTTCGCCGCGGGCGGCAGTGGCCTCGCCCCCATCCTGGCCATGCTGCAGGCGGCAGCCGCCGCGGGCGACCGGCGCCCCGTCACGCTGCTCTTCGGCGCCCGTGCGCAGCGCGACCTCTACGCGCTCGACGAGCTCCGCAGCATCGCAGCAGGCTGGCAGGGCGAATTCCGCATCGTCCCGGTGCTCTCTGCGGAGCCCGAGGGCAGCGACTGGAGCGGTGCCCGCGGCCTCCTTGCAGCCCACCTGCCTGCGCCGCTCTCCACCCGCACCGAGGCCTACCTCTGCGGCCCGCCAGCCATGGTCGACAGCCTCGTCCAGACCCTCCGCGAGGCGGGCCTCACCGCCGACCAGATCCGGTTCGACCGCTTCACCACTGCGGCCGACACCGCGCAGCCTGCAGCGGTCAAACCGCCGCTCGCGGTCACCGTCTTCCACTACCTCAAGTTCTTCCTCTTCCATCTCATCGGCGCGGTCGCCCTCTTCTCGCTGCTCAAGGGGGGCGCCGGCCTCACCATCGGCCTGATCGCGGTCTCCAGCGTCTACATCTTGGGCGATGCCATCGCGGGCGACGACACCTCGGTGCCCGAGTTCACCTTCCCCGGCATCCTCACCTTCCAGCTCTGGCTAGCGCTCCCGCTGCTCGCCCTCTTCACCTTCGCCTCGGTCTGGACCGTCTCCACGGGCGACCCGCTCGGCTTCGGCGCCTGGCTCTCGCCCCTCCTCGGCTTCGACCTCATCGCCGCGCGCGAGGCCACGGCGCCCATCCACCACATCTCCGGCTTCATCCTGACCGGCCTCATCATCGGCATGGTGGGGACCATCACGGCGCACGAACTCACCCACCGTACCTGGGACCGCATCTCGATGTTTGTGGGCCGCTGGCTGCTCGCCTTCACCTTCGACACCATCTTCTCCATCGAGCATGTCTACGGTCACCACCGCTATGTCTCGACCCTCAAGGACCCCGCCACCGCGCCCCGCGGCCGCAATGTTTACGCCCACGTGCTGGTCTCCACTTGGCGCGGCAATGTGAGTGCCTGGCACATCGAGACCGCCCGTCTGCGGCGCACGGGTTCCAGCGTCTGGAGCTGGCGCAACGCCTTCCTGCGGGGCCACGCGATGAGCCTGCTGCTGCTCGCCTGCGCCTTCGCCATGGGCGGCCCGCTCGCGGCGCTCTACTTCACCGCCTGCGCCCTCTGGGGCAAGGCGCTGCTCGAGATTGTGAACTACATGGAGCACTACGGCATGGTCCGCGACCCGGCTACGCCGGTCCATCCGCGCCACTCCTGGAACACCAACCGGCGCATCAGCTCCTGGTCCATGTTCAACCTTACGCGCCACTCCCACCACCATGCGGAGGGCGAGGTGCCCTTCCAGAAACTCCGGCCCATTCCCAACGCTCCGATGATGATCGGTGGCTACCTGACCACCATCGTCGTCGCACTGGTCCCGCCGCTCTGGCACGCCATCATGACGCCCAAGGTGCTGGCCTGGGACCGCGACTTCGCCTCGCCCCGGGAGCGCGAACTGGCAGCGGCCGCAAATGCCCGCTCGCGCCGCTTCGCCGCAGCCGCCCGCGCCTAGCTCCGCGGCCGCTTTCGCGCCGGCTGCGTGAGCCCCTGCTCCGCAACTGCGGCAGCAATCTCTGCCTGCAGCACCCGCACATGGCGACGCAGCTGACGCACGGGCTCCGGCGCACCGGTCGCCGCGGAGATACGCCGCGCATAGCCGTAGAAGGAGCGGCGGCTCACGTGGCTGTAGTGGGTCCAGAGCGCGCGGCTCCAGAGTTCACCGCTCCCCGCCGCGGCCCGCATGGCCTTGGCAGTCACGGCGGCCTTCATACGCCGGTAGTAGCGGGCAATCGATGAGGAGCGGATGAGCACCTGCTCGCCGTCGAAGGTCAGGCCGAGGTATTGGATGGGGGGCCGCGTGAGCCGACCGGCAGTGAAGTCCCGCTGCTCGCGCTTTTCGGGGTGGAGGCGGAGCTGTTCGGCGGCCGCGCAGGCCTCCACAGCGGGCGTTACCTGATCTGAGAACTCCGGTGGGACCACCAGCAGGATGTCGTCAGCATACCGCCGGTAAAGCCCGCCACGCTCGGCCGCGAACTGGCTCATTCGGAGGTCGAAGTCGAGCATGTAGAGGTTGGAGAGCAGCGCCGAGATGGGCGACCCCTGCGCGATGCCGAAGGGGCGGTCGTTGATGCGAACGAAGCCCGTCTCGCGCAGCTGGAGGCGGAACTCGTCTGGCTCACAGATGCGGTGGCGTCGCTCCGCCTCTCCGCTCCGCAGCAGGCCGCTGCCTCGGAGCTCCCGCAGCACCGACTCCTCGACGAAGGCAAAGCGGGTGACGGCGCGGAAGACCCGGTAGTGGTCGGGCGGCAGGCTAGGCAGGCCCAGCAGCTGTGCCCAGCGGCGCTTGAGAAGGCTGTGCTGCAGGTTGTCGAAGAAGCCCGAGACGTCGAAGGTGTGGACGCGGCAGGAGGCCCGTGCGCCGATGTCTTTGAAGACGGCCACGGCCTGCTCAAAAGCCATGCCCACGCCGGGCCGGTAGGCAAGCACCTGCTCCTGCAGCCCGTTCACCCGCAACAGCGATTCATAGCGGTCCGACAGCTGCGAGGCGTAGTAGGAGAGGATGGCGCCATCGAGGTGGGCGCTCTTGAGCAGCGTCCGCTGCTTCTTTTCGCGCACCCGCTCGCGGCGCGAGGGCTCGTCGCCTTCACGCACCGGCCGGTAGCGTGTGGTGACAGCCTCGAACCGGATCATGGGCCAGAAGGCATGGCGGGCAACCGCTTCGGGCTGCCGCACATAGGCTTCTACGGTGGCCGGCTCCGGGCGCGGGTCAAAGTGCAGGTGACGACGTGGCTTGTAGCTCCAGGCGTTGATAGGTCCTCCCAAAAAATGTGAGTGCGAATGCGGGGGCGGAGGTCTGCCAGAAACCCGAGGGGCTAAACCCTCCGCCGCGCCCCGCGCGTGCAGTAACTTCCCGCAGGCGGGCTGACGGGCGAAACTTAAGAAAATTGCCGTCAGTTGGAGCGACTCCATGGAGCGCATCCGACCTTCAGGTCCCCCACAACCAATTCGTTCTGGGCGGGGCGAGAGTTAGGCGCCTTTCGCACAGTGTCAAAATGTTTCGGTGTCGCCGTGGCGACGATGCCGCGCTCCGCGTCCGTTACCTTGCTTTCGCAAGCTCGTGTGCGCATACAGTCGGCCGCTTGCGCCCACCGCGCACCCGTCCTGGAGTCCTCCTTGTCTGAAGCTCTCGCCCCCGCCCTCGACCAGCTCTTTCATCAGGGTCGCACCCTCCACGGTTGGACCGACCGTCCCGTGGAGCAGGCGTTGCTGGTCCGTCTCTACGAGACCCTCCGCATGGCTCCCACAGCCTTCAACAGCCAGCCGCTCCGCCTCATCTTTGTGACCTCGCCGGAGGCCAAGGAGCGGCTCGTCCCGGCGCTGCAGCCGAGCAATGTGGAGCAGACCCGCCAGGCGCCTGTGACCGCCATCGTCGCCTTCGACACCGCCTTCCATACCCACCTCACCACGCTCCTGCCCCAGTGGCCCGTGGCGGCCGCTCACGTCGGTGGCCTGCCTGCGCCGGCCCGCGAGCAGATCGGCATCGTCAACGCCTCACTCCAGGCCGGCTACCTCATGATCGTCGCCCGCGGGCTCGGCCTCGATGTGGGCCCCATGACGGGGCTCGACACCACCAAGGTCGACGCAGCCTTCTTCGCCGACGGCAGCGCAAAGACCATCATGTGCATCAACCTCGGCTACGGTGCTGCCGAGACGCTTCGGCCGCGCGGCCCCCGCCTCGACTTCGATATGGCCTGCTCCATCGCCTAACCGCGATAGGCAGCAGCCCCTCGAAACGTCGACCCGCTCCCTTGCTTCTCACGCTCCGGATACGAACCATGGCAACCGCCGAACCGCTCCTCCCTCCCTCGCTCTCGCTTGCTGGCAAGCGGGCCGTCGTGACCGGCGCCAACACGGGCATCGGTAAGGTCACCGCCCTCGAGCTTGCACGCGCCGGCGCCACTGTCGTCCTCGCCTGCCGCTCCCGCGACAAGGCCGAGGCCGCCATGGCCGACATCCGCGCAGAGGTGCCGTCGGCCGACCTCCGCTTCCACGAGCTCGACCTCGGCTCGCTGCCTGCGACGCGTGCCTCTGCAGCGGCCCTCGCAGCCGGCCCGGTCATCGACATCCTCGTCAACAACGCCGGCCTCGCAGGGACCCGCGGCGCCACCGTGGATGGCTTCGAACTGGCCTTCGGCACCAACCACATGGGCACCTTCGCCTTCACGATGGGGCTGCTCGACCGGGTCGCTGACGGCGGCCGCATCGTCATCGTCGCTAGCCGCGCCCACTACAGGGCGCGTGGCATCGACTTCGCGAAGGTCTTTGAGAGCACGGCCTCGGTCACCGGTCTGGAGGAGTACGGCGTCTCCAAACTGGCCAACGTCCTCTTCGCTGCCGAGCTGGCCAATCGGGTCGAGGCGCGGGGCATCGTTGTCTCGTCGCTCCACCCCGGCGTCGTCGCCTCCGACATCTGGCGCTCCATCCCCTGGGGCTTCCGAGGCCTCGCCAAGCTCTTCATGATCTCCAACCGCGAGGGTGCACGCACCTCGCTCTACTGCGCCACCTCGCCCGAGCTGGTCGGCAAGTCGGGGCGCTACTGGGACTGCTGCCGCGAGAAGCGCTCGTCGCGCGTCGCGCAGCAGACGGCGCTTGGCTCCGAGCTCTGGCTCCGCAGCGAAGGCTGGCTCAAGAAGTTTACCGCCGACGCCTAGCCGCCTGCTGCGAGCGCGCCGCCGCGGCCTGCAGGGGTTGCGTCACGCCCTCACCGGATGCTGACCTTGCCGCGGACGATGTCGGCATACATGCGGAAGTCGCCCATGAGCGACCAGAGCGGGTGCTTGAAGGTGGCGGGCCGGTTCTTCTCGATGATGAAGTGGCCCACCCAAGCAAAGCCGTAGCCTGCAACGGGCAGCGCCCAGAGCAGCTGAGGTCCCCAGAAGAAGGCCGAGATGGCGAGGAAGATGACCAGCGTGGTGCCGATGAAGTGGAGCCGCCGGTTCACCACGTTGGCATGTTCGCCGAGGTAGAAGGGGTAGAAGGCTTCGAACGAGGCGAAGGGGGGCTTGGCTTCCTGGTTCTCCATGGATTCTCCTCTCTCGGTTGCCTGTCGGTTACTTGCCGGGGCCGCTCTTGCGCGGCTGCGCCGCGTTCTGCACGCCCGTGTGCTGGGTCCGGAACTTCTTGCCGCGTGGCGAGGGGCCGGCCGTCGACGGTGCGTTGTCGTAGAGCGGAACGAGCTGCCCTTCGCCGGAGCCGATGAGGTCGCTGCGGCCCATCCGGACGAGCGCCTCGCGGAGCACCGGCCAGTTGTCCGGGTCGTGCCAGCGCAGGAAGGCTTTGTGGAGGCGGCGGAGCTTGAGCCCCTTGGGCACCTGCACCTCCTCGGAGTCGCGCGCCACCTTCTTCAGCGGGTTCTTGCCCGAGTGGTACATGGCCGTCGCGGTCGCCATGGGCGAGGGCAGGAAGGCCTGCACCGCATCGGTCTTGAAGCCGTTCCGCTTGAGCCAGAGCGCGAGCTCGAGCATGTCTTCTTCGGTCGTCCCGGGGTGGGCCGCGATGAAGTAGGGGATCAGATACTGCTTCTTGCCGGCCTCGGCGGAGTACTTCTCAAAGAGCCGCTTGAACTCGTAGTAGGAGCCCATGCCGGGCTTCATCATCTTGCTGAGCGGACCATCCGCCAGGTGCTCCGGCGCAATCTTGAGGTAGCCTCCCACATGGTGGGTCACCAGCTCCTTCACGTAGCGCGGGTCTTTGACGGCAAGGTCGTAGCGCACGCCCGAGGCGATGAGCACCTTCTTGATGCCCGGGATGGCGCGCGCCTTGCGGTAGAGTTCGATGAGGGCGGAGTGGTCGGTGACGAGGTTCTCGCAGACCTGCGGATAGACGCAGGAGGGCTTGCGGCAGGCGGCCTCGATGTCGCGCGATTTGCAGGCGATGCGGTACATGTTGGCGGTGGGGCCGCCCAGGTCGGAGACGACTCCGGTGAAGCCGGGGAGGCCGTCGCGGAGGGCGGCGACCTCGCCGAGGATGGAGGCCTCGGAGCGGTTCTGGATGATGCGCCCCTCGTGCTCGGTGATGGAGCAGAAACTGCAGCCGCCGAAGCAGCCCCGCTGGATGGTCACCGAGAACCGAATCATCTGGTAGGCGGGGATCTTCGCGTCGCCGTAGCTCGGGTGGGGTACGCGGGCGAAGGGGCGGTCGTAGACGAAGTCCATCTCCGGCGTGGTGAGCGGGATGGGCGGCGGGTTGACCCAGAGCTCGCGGTCGCCGTGGCGCTGGATGAGGGCCTTGGCGTTGTGCGGGTTGGCTTCGCGATGGAGCACGCGTGAGGCGTGGGCGTAGAGCACGGCGTCGTCGGCGACGGCCTCGTAGGCGGGG
>JABMMX010000047.1 GCA_013205435.1 Deltaproteobacteria bacterium | reverse complement strand
GCCGAGTCGGCGCTGGCGGCCGAGCTCCACCTGGCCTTCGTCAAAGACCGGCGCCTTCAGGCAGGCTCCGTCACCGCCTCTGTCACCGGCAACAGCATCGCGCTCCGCTGCGAGGGGCTCTGCGCCCGCGACGGTGCTGCCGCCTTCGAGATCGCCCAAGCAATCGCCCGCAAGGCCGACCCCGCCATCACCGTTGCCCCCTGCGGTGGCCTCCCCGCCTGCGAGGGCTCCGGCGAGCCGCTCCTCGAGGCGGAGGGGGCCCGCGACCTCGACGCCCTCGTCGGCTCCGCCCGCGCACTCCCCGCACCCGCGGCGCCCGAGGCCTCCGGTGCGGCGCCCCTCGAGCGGCCTGCCACCTACCGCATCGGCCCCGGCGACACCCTCTCCAAAATCGCGGCCAAGACCCTCGGCTCCGGCAAGCATTGGGAAGCGATCTACCGCATCAACCGCGACAAGATCGGCGCCAACCCCGAGAAACTCCAGATGGGCATGGAGCTCCGCATCCCGCAGGAGTGAGCCTTGCGCCGCCTCGCGCCTCTCCGCTAGAGGCGCTCTGCGTCTGTAACGGGCGTATCCACAGGTCTCTCACCACTGTGTCTGCCCATGAGCACCCAGTCTGCCGCTCCCGATGTCAGCGTCGTCATCCCCGTCTACAACGAAGAGGGGATCATCTCGGCCTCGGTTGCCGACCTTCGCGAGAAGATCGCCCACTCCGAGAAGCTCAAAGGGCTGACCTTCGAGATCATCCTCAGCGCCAACGGCTGCAAGGACCGCACCGTCGACATTGCCCGCGAACTCTCGGCCCGCCACCCCGAGATTCGGGTGCTTGAGAGCGATGAGCCCAACTACGGAAAGGCGCTCCGCCTCGGCATCGAGCAGGCCCGCGGGACCTATGTTGTCTGCGACGAGATCGACCTCTGCGATGTCGACTTCTACGAGCGTGCCCTCCACCGCCTTCGCGAAGAGGGCTACGACATGGTCGTTGGCTCCAAGCGGCTCGAGCGCTCCTTCGACCGCCGCCCCGCCGGCCGCCGCTTTGCCACCAGCGTCATCAACTGGCTGCTCTGGCTCGCCACCGGCTTTGAGGGCACCGACACCCACGGCCTCAAGGCCTTCGTCCGCGAGCGGCTCCTCGGCGTCGTCGGCAAGTGCGTCGTCGACCGCGACATGTTCGCCAGCGAGCTGGTCATTCGTGCCAACCGCATGATGCTCCGCACCACCGAGATCCCCATCGAGGTCATCGAGAAGCGGGCCCCCTCGGTGCAGCTCACCAAGCGGGTGCCGCGGGTGCTTCGCCAGCTCGCCACACTCGCCTGGGTCATCCGCGTCAAAAGTCGATGAGCGCACTGGTCAACCTCTCGGTCGATCTCGACAGCCTCAGCCTCTACCACCGCATCCACGCGCTCGAGGGGGACCCCGATCCGCGCGCCATCTACGCGGTCGCGTTGCCCCGCCTGCTCGACCTCTGCGCGCGGCTGCAGATCCGCATGACCCTCTTCGTTGTCGCCGCCGACCTGCAGTTTGATGAGGCGGTCACCGCCCTCCGCACCGCCGTCGCCGCCGGCCACGAGATCGCCTCGCACACCCTGCGCCACCCCTACCACCTGCGTGAGCTCTCTGAGTCTGGCATCGCCGAGGAGATCGACGAGGCGGCCCGCTGGATCGAAGAGTCGCTCGGCGTCCGGCCGCTCGGCTTCCGTACCCCGGGCTACAACCTCGACTCCCGCATCCTCGCCCTCCTCGCAGAGCGGGGCTACCGGTACGATGCGAGCATCTTCCCCTGCCCGCCCTACTTCGCCGCGAAGGCCGCGGTGATGGCCCGCATGGCCGCCAAGGGACAGCCCACGGGCTCGGCCGCCAACGACCCACTCGCGCTGCTCGCGCCCACGTCGCCCTACCGCCCCTCGCGCTGGGGCTTCTGGCGTCGCGGCGATCGCAAACACTCGCTCCCGCTCTGGGAGATCCCCTGCGGCGTCATGCCCGTGACCCGTCTGCCCGTCATCGGCACCACCATCTGCGCGCTCCCCGATGCAGGCGCTCGTCTACTCGCCCGCTGCTTCCGCGCCGGCCAGGAGAAGCTCTCGGTGGCCATCCACGCCATCGACCTCATGGACCAGCACGACCAAGGCGTACAGGCCATCCTTGTCGCCAAGCAGCACGACCTCCGCCGCCCCTGGCAGCAGAAAGAGGCGGCGCTCACCGCCTTCTGGGAGACGCTCATGCAGACCCATCGCTCCGTCACGCTGCTCGAGATGACCGACGCGCTCGATGCCGAGTTCGGCGCCACGGTGACGGGCCCATGAGCGACGCAACCGGAGCCAAGCAGGCGGCGCTCGAGACGGCCGCGGTCACCTTTGCGCGCCGCGCGGCGCTCGAGCAGGCGACCGGCTTCTATGCAGCTGCGCCGGGTCGCTCGCTGCTCCGCCTCTGGGGCGCCGACACCATCCCCTTCCTGCAGACCAAGCTGACGCAAGACACCCGGCCCTGGCCGGCGCGCGGCGGCGGCTACGCCACGGCGACCGACATCAACGGCCGCATCCTCTTCGACCTGCAGGCCTTTGCCTGGGGCGAGCGGGGCTGGCTGCTCGTGCTGGAGGAGGGTCGCGCGGAGAGCGCGTTGGCCCACTTCGACCGCTACCTCATCTCGGAGAAGGTAGAGCTGGAGCTGCTCGACGAGGCGCTCTCGGTGGTCGCGCTTGGCGGCGCCGAGGTTGCCGCTCGTCTGGGGCTGGAGCCGCTCGAAGAGGGGCAGCGCACCGCCGAGCCGTGGCGCGAGGGCTGGCTGCTCCGAGGCACGGGGCTCGACCCTGCGGATGCGCTGCTCGTGCTACCGCAGGCGGCCGTTGCAGGCGCGCTCGAGGCGCTCGCTGCGCTCGGGTTGGAGGCCGCAACGGCGGCAGAGTTCGATGCGCTCCGCGTTGCTGCGGGCCGGGCGCGCATCGGCTTCGATGATGGCGCAAGTGCCCTCCCGCTCGAGCTCGGTCTCTGGGAGGCGATGAGCTTCCGCAAGGGCTGTTACCTGGGCCAGGAGATCATCGAGCGGCTCTTCTCGCGCAGCACCCCCGCGCGGCGGCTCATGCGGCTCGCCTCGCCGGTTGCCCTCGCGCCCGGCACGCCGGTGCTCGCCGGCGAAGAGGTTGTGGGCACCGTGACCGGCGTTGTCGCTGCGTCGGAGGGCGTCCTCGCGCTCGGCCTGCTGAAGCGGGCGGTGCTCGACGGCAGCGTCGCGCTCACGGCGGGCGGAGCTCCGCTCACCATCCTCGGTTTTGTGGGCGGAGAGCGCCCCGCACAGGTATGAGGCGGCTGCTCGGAGCGGGGCTGCTGCTGCTCGCCGCCTGCGGTGCGCCGGAGAAGTTGCGCCCTGTCTTCACCCACTTCGATGCGCCGATCGACGCCTTCCTCTGTGGCGGCTGGCAGGTGACCTCGCCCACCGGCAAAGAGCGGGGCGTGCTCACCTTCACCGGCATCGAGGTCACCGCCTTCAACGGCGATGGCGAAGAGCGGAGCGGCTTCTGGCAGAGCACCGCGACCACCGACCCCGGCAACAACGGTTGGCACCCGCTCACCTTCTCCTGGTGGCGGAGCGAGCGCAACGGGCTGCCCGTGATTTGGTCGCCACCCACCACGCTGCAGACCGAGGTGGCGCTGCGCGACCGCGACCGCATGGTGCTGCTCGACGAGGCGGGCTGGTCAACGCTCCGCAGGGTTGCCGCCTGTGAGTCGTCGGAGGGCCTTCCGGCCTCCTGGCCAGAGCTCGCTCCACCCCGCCCCGTGACGCCATGAAGCAGGTCGTCCTCGCCTCCACCTCGCCCTACCGCAAGGCGCTGATGCTGCGGCTCGGCATCCCCTTTGTGACCGCCCGCCCCGAGGTGGACGAAGAGGCCTACAAGGCCCGCATCGCCGACCCTGTCGCGCTGGTGCAGGCGCTCTCGCGGGCCAAGGCTGAGGCGGTCGCGGGGGCTCATCCCGGCGCGGTGGTCATCGGCTCCGATCAGGTGGCCGAGATTGATGGCGAGGTGCTTGGAAAGCCCCACACCGAGGAGCGAGCGGTGGCGCAGCTCATGCGCTTTTCGGGCCGCACCCACCGACTGGTCACAGGGCTTGCGGTCTGGAATGGCGCGGCGGGCTGCTGGCACGAGAGCGTGAACGAGACGCGGCTCGTGGCGCGGGCCTACAGCGAGGCGTTTGCCCGCCGCTATGTGGAGCGCGAGAGGCCGCTCGATTGCGCTGGCAGCTACATGTTTGAGCGGGCCGGCATCACCCTGTTTGAGCGGGTGGAGACCAACGACCCGACCGCCATCGAGGGGCTGCCGCTCACGGCTGTCGTTCGGGCACTGCTGGCCTGCGACTGTGCGCTCCTGTGCGACGATTTGTCACAGACGGTTTCTTTGACCACCTGATCGCTGCGCCCTCGTTCGGCCGCGCGGCCGCGGGTTGTCGCAACGCGTCAGGTCTGCGCCATGCTGCACCTGTGCGGGTTCCTTGCTTGCGATCTGCACGCCCCGTAGAAGCCGCCGCCATGGCAGGTCGCAAACCAAACAAGCCGCAGCGTAAAGCGGAAACGAGGTCGAACATGAGCGAGCACCCGAGCAGCAACAAACTGAACTTCTTTGAGGTCCACCTCGACCAGCTCCGCGCGGCGCTCGCGGTGGTCCCGCCGACCGAGAGCGTGCGCCTCATCCTGAGCGAGCCGAAGAACGAGGTCATCGTCCACTTCCCCGTCCGCATGGACGACGGCTCGGTCAAGCTCTTCACGGG
>JABMMX010000046.1 GCA_013205435.1 Deltaproteobacteria bacterium | reverse complement strand
CCACGGCAACGGATTCTTCAAAATCCCCCTGATCTCCGGCCCTGCCGGCAAGGTGCGCCTCCACATCTGGTTCCCCGGTGTGCCCTGTGAGGAGAACATCCATGACCACCGCTGGCCCATGACCTCGGTCGTCGTGGCTGGCCGCCTCACCTCCGAAGGATTCCGCGAGGTCGAGGGAACCACCCACCGCCGCTTCTGCCACACCGGCACCGGTGGCGGCGGCTACCGGCTCACCGAAGAGGGCCGCACGGCCGTGGCGCGCACCCAGCGACACACCGTTGCAGCAGGAACGCTCTACAGCATGGCGCCCGGCGAGCTCCACCGCATCTGCCGCACAGCCGCCGAACCCCTCACCATGACCCTCATGGTGCAGGGCGCCGCACGCGGCGGTTCGAGCCGCCTCATCACCGACCGCAGCGAGGTGCACGAAGAGGCACCCGGCGCCACGCTCGGCGCCAGCGGCCTGGCCACCGTCCTCCTCCGCGCCATCGAGGCGCTCGCACCCGCCACCTCACATTTGGAGGCCGCATGAACCCCCGTCAGCTCGAATCGCTCATCTTCTCTGGTCAGGCCGAACAGGCCCTCTCTTGGCTCGCCGCTGCACCCGTCGAACCGGTGCCCAACGCCGATCGCGAGCGCCTCGCCGAGCTCGCCGCCCTCCTCGGACGAGCCGACCTGCAGCTCCGCTGGCTCCCCGCCGCCGCCCTGCCGAGGACGCAGGTGGCCGAGCCACGCTCCAACGAGCCCGATGCCATGGTCCCGCCCTCCGACGATGAGCGCGCCCTCCTCATCCGCCTCCAGAACCCGGCGCCTGCAGACCTCGAGCGGTTCATCCTCACCTTCTCGGGCCGCGAAGACCACCACGCCCGCCAGTGGTTCGATGAGCGCAAGGGAGGCGGCTACAACCCCGTCCCCAGCCCACTCACGCCCGACCTCGTCCGCGCCCACCTGCTCGGCACCATGACGCTCGGCACCTACCCGCTCCGCACCGACGGCACGGTCCGTTTCCTCGCCCTCGACTTCGACATGACCAAGGCTGCGCGCGGCGCCGCGACCGGCTTTCCCGACCGCGTGATGCAGCTCCGGCGCGATGTGACCGCAGCCGCCCAGCGCGCACTCCGCGGACTTCACGCCATCGGCCTCGATGCCTGCCTCGAAGAGTCGGGCCAGAAGGGCTGGCACCTCTGGGTCTTCTTCGACCGCCCCCTCCCAGCCGTCCTCGCGCACGAGCTCGGAACCCGCGCCATGACCGCCTTCGAGCCTCTCTCGCGCGATGTCTCGGTGGAGTGCTTCCCCAAGCAGCCCGCACTCGCAAAGGGCGGGCTCGGAAACCTCATCAAGCTCCCGCTCGGCGTGCACCGCGTTACCGGTCGCCGCGCCCTCTTCGTCGACCCCAACCTGCGCCTCTACGCAGACCCCTGGCAGCTCCTCCGAACCGCCCAACGGCACAACGAGGCCCAGGTCAACGACGCCCTGCAGCGCCTCCCCGCGCCTCCGCCCCGTCCCACCTGGAGCTCCGGCTCGAACAGCACCGGCGACGCGCCACTCCCCGCGCCACCTACCGCCAATCCGCTCGACCTCGCGCTCGCGGCCTCCGCTTCAGCGATGGCCAACCACCCGCGCCAGCCCTTCACCGCGAAGTCGCTCGAAGAGCACCCCGTCATCTCGCGCATCCTCACGGGCTGCGCCGTCCTCCGCGCCATCGCAGCACAGGCCCAAACAGAGCGCTACCTCGCCCACGACCAGCGCATCGTCCTCTCACATGCCTTAGGCGGCCTCGACGGCGGCGTGGATGCGGTCAACTTCCTCCTCGGCTGCTGCCCCGAGACGCCCGACTTCGAGCGCCTCAAGCGCCCCCTCCGCGGCCACCCCATCTCCTGCCCCAACATCCGCAAGCGGGTCCCCACCACCGCCATGCGGACCGGCTGCAACTGCACCTTCAACCTCCCGGACGGACTCTATCCCACGCCGAGCCTCCACAGCGTGCCAGGCGCGGCCGAACCGGGCCAACCACCCAAGCCGGTGTTCGCACCCGGACCGCCGCCCTGGCAGGAGGAGCCTGCCGCGACCAGCGCACGGGCCACCCAGACCGACGACGAGCTCCTGCTCCAGGCGCTGCTCCGTCTGCCGGGCAATCGCCTTCCCGTCGCAGGCGGCGTCTGGAAACTGGTCCGCTCCGGCGAACGCAACCTCGCGGTCTTCATCTCAGAGACCGAGGAGACAGGCTGATGGCAACCCTCGCCATCCAGGCGGGTGGGAGCCAGCTCCGGGTCCGCAACGGGCGCTTCGTCGTTGCCTCGGGCAAGATCACGCTCGCCGAGCGTCCCTGCCACGAGATCACCGAGATCATCTGCTTCGGACGGGTCGAGCTCACCGCAGAGGCGCGCGAGGTGGCCTTTGCGCAGGGCATCGAGGTCCTCTTCTTTGCGCCGGGTGGACGCTACCGCGGCCGCTTCGCCGCCTTCGAGTCGAGCCAGGGCGACCGGCGCCTGCGGCAGTTCGCCTGCTGTTCCAGCCTCGACCAGCGGCTCGCCATCGCCCGTCACCTCGTTGCAGGCAAACTTGCCAACCAGCGGGCCATCCTGATGCGCGCCCGTCGCGATGGCACAGCCGCCGAACAGCTCACCCCGCTCATCGACGGGCTCAAGCTCGTCGCCGGCCGCCTCGAAACCGCCGACAGCATCGCCCTGCTCATGGGCATGGAGGGCCACGGCGCCAGCCTCTACTTCCGCGCCTTCCCCCACCTCATCAAGAACCCCGATTTCACCTTCGACGGGCGCAACCGCAGGCCACCCCGCGACCCTGCAAATGCCTGCCTCTCCTTCGGCTACGCGATCCTCCTCGGACGCGCAGAAACCGCCGTGCGGCTGGCCGGCTTCGACCCCTTCATCGGCCTCCTCCACGAGGCGGGCCGCGGCAAACCCGCCCTCGCGCTCGACCTCATGGAGGAGTTCCGCCCGCTCATCGACAGGCTGGTCCTCCGCCTCATCAACCTGCGCCAGCTCCAGCCCACCGACTTTATCAACCCCGACGCCACCCTCGAGGCGGCCGGCTCGCTCGCCGAGGCAGAGGAGCCCGCCGCGGAGCAGCCCACCGAAGCCTCCGTGGTGCAACCCGCAGATCCCAGACCGGCCGTCTGGATGGGTCCTGCCGGCAGGGCCATCCTCCTCCGAGAGCTCTTCGACCTCTGGCGCACCCCCTTCCCCTACCCACAGCGCGGCGGCCGCCACCCGCTCGGCGAGATCATCAACATGCAGGCGCTGCAAATCGCCGCCTGCATCGATGGCCGCGAAGAGCCCTACCGCCCCTTCCTCAGCGAGTGAACCATGTACCTGATTGTCTGTTACGACGTCGTCCTCAACCGGCGACGTGCAAAGCTCTTCAAGCGGCTCCGCACCTACCTCAAGCCGGTGCAGAAGAGCGTCTTCGAAGGGCCGCTCCCCGCGCCGCAACGGCAGCAACTTCGGCGCGACATCCTCGACTGCATCGACACACGCACCGACTCGGTCCGCATCTACGCCCTCTGCGGTGGCTGCCGTCAGGCGGTCGAGCTGCTCGGCACCTCTCTCATGGTCGATGACCCCGACAACGACACCCTCATCTGAGGCCTCCTTTGCCTCCGCTCCCACACAAGGACTCCACGATGTCAGACCCAACCGAACCGCATTTCTGCCCCACCTGTCAGACAAAGACCATCCACTCAGTAGACACCCGCCGCACCCACATCGCGAAAAACGCGCCGGAGTGGGCGCGCCTGCTGGGGATGCTCTTCTTCTGGCATCCGATCACCTGGGTTATCGTGTTGTTCCGGCTCTACGACTGGCCCTTCCGCGACTTCGTTGTGAGCCCCATCTACCGATGCCCGAAGTGCGACGAGCTCCTCGACGGCTCTTTCATCGGCAGCTGGAGCAACCCCAGAGCCATCATCCACACCATTCCTGACGGCCTGCGCGGCCGTCCGATGAGGGAGCTCCGAACTGCCGGACTCAAGCATGGATACCGAAAGATTGGCGTCAGCAAGGTCATAGGCGTCACCGTACGGGTTCCGGGGAGCGGGGAGTCTCGGCCGGTGTTGCTGCTCTCCCTCCATCAGGCACTGGAGCGCTCCGGACCCGTCGCGTTGTCGCTTCGGGCAGGCCCACGAACGGCTGCGGGGTGGGTCGCGGTCGAAGTGGTCTGGAAGGGCCTGGTGCTCGGAACACTCCCGGAGACCTGGGGCATCCCATTGGCTGAGGGACGAGCCGTGCTTGCGAACTGGTCTGCTGTGGCACACGCTGTGGTGGGAATGGAGCCGTTCAAGCAGCATTTGGGATTGCGGCTCACGCTGTATGAGCGGGAGGGGGCGGTACCAGCCTATGCGGAGCCAAAGCCGACCTATCGGCCGAGCCCCGGAGGATGGCGTCCGGAAGAGGACGACGACTTGCGTGAGCCGCCCTACGACCCGGACGAAGAGTGGTATTGAGGGAAGAATTGATTTGCCTGCGGGGCGCGGTCGGACTAGACTTTGGGGATGATATGTGGGCATACGACAGAGCGCGAACCTCGGGCATGGTCCGCAACCCCGCATACTTCCGTGGCGGTTCGCGGAACCGCCTTTTCTCACACTTCTCAAGTTATTCCAAAGACCTACATGGCTTCCGCCGACCGGAGTCGGTGGCACGCGCCGGAACCTCCTCCGCCTGGGGGTGGGGGTTCGCGGAAACGGGTGTTCAGCTCTTTGAAAAGTGAAGACGAAATGAAGGGTGAGCTGCAGCACCCACCTCCCCGCTGATGGGGTTTGAAACCTG
>JABMMX010000045.1 GCA_013205435.1 Deltaproteobacteria bacterium | reverse complement strand
GCTGCAGCTGTGTCTAGCGGTCGATCCTTGAATAAGGATTCGCGCTATTCAAGAAATCGCCGTTTTCTTGAATAAGCCATCTGTGAACTTGCTTGCAAGTCTTGCGCAGCGGGGCCCTTGATGCGCCACGCTCGACGGCCCGTCCGTTCACTAGCGCCGCCCCCTACGGCCCGGTGCAACTGCAGCTTGAGGCTGCGGTAGCGCTGTTGCGGGGGGCGGCGGCGACCGCGACAAAGTCGGCGCTGTTGTTGTTGGTGTCGTCGAAGGCCGGAGAGGCGCAGCTCTCGGTCCGCTTGGCTGCGCTGGTAGCGCTTAGCGTGGGCGCGGGCACCCCGTCGCAGTTCGAACTCGTTCCATAGGAGACATGGTCGCGGATGGTGCTGCCCGTCGGGCAGGTGACGGCACCCGCCGCGGTGACGCTGCTCACGAGGATAACCTTGCCCGCTGTGGCGCCCATGGTGATCGTGCCCGTAACATCGGGCGTCGGAAGAGGTGTGGTGCCACCGGCGCCTGCGCTCTCCTGGATGAGCAGATACCTGCCCGCTCCGATGGTAACGTTGCCGAGCGGTGTGACTGCCCACGAAGTACCTGCGGCGCTGGCGTACTGCACCGACCAGCCGTTCAGGTTGACGCTCGTGGTGCCCCGGTTGTGGAGCTCGATGAAGTCGTTCGTGTAGACCGACCCCGTGTTGCCGCCGCCGCCAAAGAGCTGGCTGATGACCACCTGGCTGCCGTTGGTCTGGTTGGAGCAGTCGCCGAGGATGAGCTGGCAGCTGTTGGCCGTGAGGGTGTAGTTGGCGGCACAGGCCGAGATGGTGCAGAGGCCATAGTCGGTGCCCGTCCAACTCTGCGTGCCCGCGGTGGCGTTGGAGGGGAGCGGGTCGCAGCTGCGGGTGTCGCTGGCGCAGAGTCCGCCCTCGAGGTGGTAGCTGGTCACGCAGCCGGTCGCGATGCAGCTGCCGTAGGCTGCGCCTGCCCAGGTCTGCGTGGCGGCCGTGGCGTTGGGGCTGGAGCAGGCGATGACATCTGGCTCGCAGCTGTTGCCGCTCGCGTGGAAGCCGGCGCTGCAGCTGGTGAGGGTGCAGGGGCCGTAGGTGATGCCGTCCCAGGTCTCGGTGCCGCTGCCGTTTGCGATGGCGCAGGCCTGCACGTTGAGGGCGCAGAGGCCCCCTTCGGCGTGGTAGTCGACGCCGCAGACGCAGAGGTTGCTGCAGGCGTCGTTGTTGATCAGGTTGCCGTCGTCGCAGAACTCCACGCCGTCGAGCAGGCCGTCGGTGCAGTAGTTTGTCTCGCCCGAGACCAAGATGCAGCTGCTGTCGCAGACGCCGCAGGAGAGCTGGCCGTAGGAGCAGATTTCGGTCGCCTGGTTGCCGTCGTCGCAGCTCTCGCCGGGCCCCACAAAGGTGTCGCCGCAGGTGGCGGGCTGGCAGGCGTTGGTGCAGCTGTCGGTGCTGATGGTGTTGCCGTCGTCGCACCCCTCACCGGCCTGCACAAAGCCGTCGCCGCAGACGGCCAGGCGGCAGAGCGCGGTGCAGCTGTCGGTGTTGCTGGCGTTGCCGTCGTCGCAGGCCTCGCCGGGCTGCAGGATGCCGTCGCCGCAGTAGGAGGCCAGGCCCGCAATCGTAACACAGCCGGCATCGCAGACCGTGCAGCCCGACAGCCCGTAGCTGCAGCTCTCGGTCACCGTGTTGCCGTCGTCGCAGCCCTCTGCGCCTTGGCGGAGGCCGTCGCCGCAGAACTCCGTGGCGCCCGCGCGGAGCGTGCAGTTGGTGGCGCAGACGGTGCAGCTCGTGAGGCCGTAGGTGCAGCCCTCCGTGACGGTGTTGCCATCGTCGCAGGCCTCGCCGGGCTGCTGGAAGCCGTCGCCGCAGCCGGCGAGCGCGCAGCTGTTGGTGCAGCTGTCGGTGTCGCTCGTGTTGCCGTCGTCGCAGGCCTCGCCGGGCTGCTGGAAGCCGTCGCCACACTGGCTGGTGAGGCAGGCGCTTGTGCAGCTGTCGTTGTTGCTGGCGTTGCCGTCGTCGCAGGCCTCGCCGGCCTGCTGGAAGCCGTCGCCGCAGCGGGCGGTGAGGCAGGCCGTGGTGCAGGCGTCGGTGTTGCTGCCGTTGCCGTCGTCGCAGCCCTCCGCGCCGTTACGCAGGCCATCGCCGCAGAAGGAGGTGGCACCCGCGGTAAGCAGGCAGCCGCCGTCGCAGACCGAGCAGGTGGTGAGGCCGTAGGCGCAGCTCTCGGTCACCGTGTTGCCGTCGTCGCACCGCTCGTCGCCGTTCAGCAGGCCATCGCCGCAGACCGGGCCGATCGCTGCGGCGCGCTGGCAGGTCGCATCGCAGACAACGCAGGTTGGCAGGCCGTAGC
>JABMMX010000044.1 GCA_013205435.1 Deltaproteobacteria bacterium | reverse complement strand
GCTCGTCCCCTTCGAAGATGCGCTCCCCGAGCGGCTGCCCCACCTCCGAGACGCCCAGCGGGCCATCGCCGCCGGACAGGCGAGAACCATCAAGTCGGGCGAGGTGCCGCTGCTTGTCTGGGTGCCGACCCCGCGCGCCACGCCCGCACCACCCGCCAAGGCGGACAAACCGCGCGGAGGCTTTGGGAAGACGGGGCCATCGCTCCGACCGCCGCTCAACCGCCAGGCCTCGCCGGCTGGCAAGTCCCTTCAGAAGCCCGCGCCCTCGTCCAAGGCGCCATAACAGGGGAGAGCGCGGAGGTTGGCGCGGAACCGCCCCATCTCCAGCCTGCCCTGCTCCGAAACAACCACGCCCTCGCGCAAGAGCAGCAGACGCTGAAGCGCGGCCCGTTGCAGGTCGCCGCGAAAGCTGATGCTCCCCTGGCTGTTGATCACCCGGTGCCACGGCAGCCCGTCGTGGTCGCCAGCGAAGGCCCGCAGCGCGCCCCCCACGGCCCGCGCCGCCTTCCGATCTCCCGCCAGCATCGCCACGTCGCCATAGGCCAAGACGCGCCCCTCCGGGATGGCGCGGACAATCTCCCAGACCCGCTCCCTGAAACTCCCGACCATGGGCGCCAGGCGGCTCATTCGAGCGTGTAACGAAGCGCCAGCAGGAGGTCGGCGCGGAAGAGGTCGTCGAGGAGTGCGCCGTAGCTCGTGGCGCCCATGGCCCGTGCCCGCGCCGCCCGCCCGGCGCCGCCCGATGCAGCAAAGATACCGCCGCCAAGCCGCCCGTCGAGCTGCAGCGCAAACCTCTCCTCGAGCGGAAAGGCGAGCGAACCGCCCACCTCCGCAACCGCGCCCAGCTCAAAGCTGGACTGAGTCGTAGCGATGGCACTGATGCGGGCCGCGGGGCCACCGCCGTAGAGAGCGTAGCCGGACACCCACTCGAGGTCGAAGAGCGGCTGGCGTACCATCAGCACCAGCGACTGCTCGGTCAGATTGGAGGAGGTCGCGCCGTCGATGCGGAAGTCGCTACTGGCGCCTTCGCAATCATACTTCACGCCGATGTCGTCGATGCGGCCATTTGAGAGCACGCTCGCCCCTCCTTCGCCGTCGCAGGTGCCACGCGTCTCCGACCAGCTGTAACGCCGTAGTGCATACTCCACCGACCACTCCTGAATCTGAAGCGCGAGGCCCAGTCGAACACCGCCCGCGGCGAAGTGATCCACAATCACGGGGCGGCCGTTCGTGCCGTCCGTAGAACCCGTCAGGCCCGCCAGCCGCACATCGTAGTTGATGGCGGCGTCGAAGGGCACCGACCCCCCGAGCGAGGCGGCCAGCGCGAGGTCGGGCGCCGGTGCCGCAACGGCCTCCGACAGCGGCGCAACCAGCGCAACCAGCGCGACCCCGCAACAGACCTGTCTGAACCTTGCAGCCATCGTCCCGTTTCTTGAAAGTGCAGGCCCCGAGCGGTAGCAAACCTTGGCTGCTTCGTCATGCCTCAATCGGGCAGGGCGGGCGCCTCTCCTGCGCCGCGTGACCGATGAAGGGACTCGAGTCCAAACTGCTCCCGGGCCTCATCGCCGCCGTCGCGCTCTACCTCGGCTATGCAACCTTGGTCGGCGGTCTGCCGCTGCTCGACGCGCTGCGCGCCTTCGACCTCCGCACACTCGCCGTCGCCTTGCTGCTCGTGGCCATCAACTATGTGCTCCGCTTTGTCCGCTGGCAGCGCTACCTGGCGGCGCTCGACCTCCGGCTTCCCCTAGACCGCTCCCTCACCGGCTTCCTTGCCGGCTTCGCCATGACCGTTACCCCGGGCAAGCTCGGCGAGCTTCTCAAGGCCTACCTCTTTGGCCGCTCCGACGGGCTGCCCGCCGCCTCGGTGGGCGCCATCGTGATTGCCGAGCGGCTCACCGATGTGCTCGGCCTGGTCGTCGTGGTCGCCTTCGGTCTGGGGCAGTTCTACGACCCGCTGGCGGCCGTGGTCGGGCAGGGCGCTGTCAACCTGCTCATCGCCGTCTGCCTCGCCTCTGTCGCCTTCGTTCCGCTGCTCGCACAGCCCCGCTGGAGCGCGCCGCTGCTCACCGCCCTCGGACGGCTCCCTCGCCTCGGTGCCCTCGTGCCGCTGCTGCGCGACACCCAGACCGGCATGGCTGCGCTCCTCCGCCCACGCGTGATGGCCGTCGCTATGCTGCTCGCCATCGTCGGCTGGGGACTCGAGGGCGTCGCGCTCTGGACGCTGCTCCACGGCTTCGGCCACGCGGCACCGCCCTTCGGCGCGGCCCTCTTTGTCTACGGCTCCACCACCCTGCTCGGCGCCGTCAGCTTCCTGCCCGGTGGGCTCGGCGTGACCGAACTCGCGCTCGGCCTCATGCTCACCCGGCTCGGCCTCGCGAGCGGCGCCGCAGAGGCCGCCGCAATCACCTACCTCATCCGCTTCGCAACGCTCTGGTTCGGTGTCGCGGTGGGTCTGGTCGCGCTCGCCCGCTTCCGCCGACGCTACCTGCCCGCGCAGGAGTCCGCGACATGAGGCGCCTGCTGGCCTACCTGCTCACGGGCTTGCTCCTGCTCACAGGCCTGCTGCGGCCTGCAGAGGCTCGCGCTGCAGAGCGCGGTGAACTCCCCTTCCGGCTTGCCGAGACCATCGTGGCAACGGCGCTGGCCGAGGC
>JABMMX010000043.1 GCA_013205435.1 Deltaproteobacteria bacterium | reverse complement strand
GACCCCGCCTCGCCGAGCGGCGCCGACACCAACCCCGGAACGAACGTGACCCGCAATGGTGTCTTGGCACCGGAGTCGACCGGTCTCAAAGTCTCCACCTGCTGGATCGACAAGCTCGGTGACGCAACCTCCTGCTTCGGCTCCTGCCCCGCAGGCTTCCACGCAGACCCCGCGAACCCAAACCGCTGCGCGCCGGACCGCATCGCCTGTAATGCCTTTATCGGTCAGCTCGGCGAGGCCCCGGCCATCTCGGTGCAGCAGTGGAATGGGACGAGCTACGGCCAGTGCACCACCATCGGCTGCGTTGACCCTGCCAACATCTTCGCGCCCTACGCCGGCGCGCCCTACGGCGCCTTCTGCTTCACGCCGGTCGCCAACTGCAACGCGAGCGGTGGCTTCGGCACTGCGACCTATCTCAGCGCCCTTCGCTACACCGCCTGCGAACTCGACGGCTGCTACGCCTCCGACAGGATCGTTGTCGCCAACGCCTGCGTCTGTGGACCCAACAAGCATGAGGAGGCGGGTGCCTGTGTCTGCGACGCGGGGTTCCGCGACGAGGACAGCCTCTGTCTTGAAGGCTGCGCCGACCCGAATGCCGAGATTCTCGTCAACACCTGCTCCTGCAAGCCTGGGTTCTACGACCAGGCCGGCACCTGCGTGGCCGGTTGCGCCGACCCCAACGCAACTTTGTCGGGCACCACCTGCACCTGCAGCCCGGGTTTCCACAGTGAGGCAGGTGTCTGCACTTCGGACATCCGGCAGTGCCGGCTCTACTCTGTCGCTCTCTCGAACCCCTATCTCAATGATGTCTCGCGCTTCAACTACATCGCCGGCGAACAGCGCTGGACGGGTGCAGGCTACGACGCCTGTGTCGCAGTCGGATGTGAAGACCCGGAGGGAACGCTCATCGATGGCACCTGCATCGCCCCTTCCATCCCCTGCAGCACCATGGCGGGCACCGGCGTGTTCTACAAGAACGAGAACAGCCCAGGCTATCGGCCGCGATGCTTCCTCACCGAATGCTATCCGGGCCGTGTTCCTCTGGCCACCGATTCCTTCCCGAGCGGCGAGTGCGGCAGCGTAACGGGCGAGCCCTGCACCGAATGGTGGGAGTGCGGCTATGGCCTCCCCCTCTGCGACGTTGCGGCAGGAACCTGCCTCTGACCCATTCGAGGTAGGACAGGGCGGGTAGGGGGCTGTAACTGTCAGGGCGACTGCACTTCCGCCCCGCAGCCCCGACAACATCACGGTCATCCTGGCCGCGATCCGGTAGCGAGGGCAGGGCGGGGGCGGGGGCGGGGCGCGGCGAACATGGAAATGTCTGGATGCATCCCTTGATCGTCCCAAATCATTTCTGTTCCTTCAGGGAATTCAATGGACGGAACCTGATTTCGCGGTCAGGCCGTTCGCAACTCCAGCATTTTTGAACATGGGGCGATAGTTCTGAAGCCTCGCATGCGTAGATCGATTTTTTTGGAATTCTCGTTGGACTGACCGGATTGCTTCACGTCTGGCGATGCGCCGCGCCGCGCAACTACGTGACGCGCGTGCCGAAGGCGCAAAACGACCTCTTTGTCTGCGCCCAGCAGCAGCTGCTGATGCAGAATTACAACATTATCGATTCGAGCAAAGATGCGGGATTCATCCGCGCCTCGAAGCAGACCACCGGCGGTGGCGCGGCCTTTTTTCTGAGCATTGACCTCTTCGACGAACTCAACATCTCTAAGATTCCCTCGGGCGACGGAGGGAGCCAGATGCGGGTCAACGCCGTCACAGCCAAAGAGCAGCACACCGGCTACAACTCGGGCGCAGGGAGCCGCACGCAGGAAGAGCCGAGCGCGTCGGTAATCACCTCGGCCGAGACCATGATTGCTTCCTGCGCGGCAACCAATCCCGCCACCTGCGCTGCCTGACATCTTAGACGATCTGTCAGTTTTTGTTGCGCCAGGCCAGCACACGGTTTATCGGTCGGGATAATCTCGGACCCGCGGCGTAGAATCCTGCCGCCTGCTGCATCGGATTCAAAATAGGATTCAAATATGGAGGGCAAGATGAAGTTTCGGTCTATCGCTGTCTGCCCGTTTTTCGTCTTGGCGATGTGCCCAATGGTCGCTGCCGCAGACGAAACCATGCCGCAGGAGGGCCTCTGGGCCAAGGTTGGGCTCGGTGCCGCAAGCACGGCCTATGCAGCGGCGGCGACCTCTCGCTCGGGTGTTTCGGCCATTGCGACGGCCAGTGGCGCAGCCCCCGAGCTCCGCCTCGCACTCGGCGTTGTCGCCGCGGAGGGAACCGTGCTTCATCTGTCGGCAGGCCTGAGCCGACTCTCCCAGCCCGAGATCAAGGCGACCGCCGGCCGCCTGGAGGTTCGTGGAACAACGACGTCTACAGTCTCCATGCAATCTGCCTCTGCAGGCTTCACCCACTACTTTGGTGCCGCAAGCATCACCGCCCGTGGAGGCTACGCAGCGACGAGCAACGACACGACGACCGCAGAGACAAGCGGCTGGATCATGGGCGGCGGCCTCGACATTGACTTCTCTTCCTCCGACAGCAGCCGGTTCGGGCTCGGTGTGAACGCAGACTTCGCCGAGGTCGCCGACAAAAGCGGGAACGGCGTAGCCTTTGCCTCGTTTGGCCTCTTCCTGAGCGGCGCCTTCTACTGAGCCACCGCCCAAAACTTCACGCAGCCATTGCCTGATCGACACGTAGCCCCGCCACCCTCCGCAGGCTCATACGGAGGTCGTCAGGCATGGCTGCAACATCTACCCGCACCCGCGCGGCGCTCTGCATCGCACTCGCCGGCTTTGCCGCCTTCGCCGTCTACTTCTGCATGTACGGCTTCCGAAAGCCCTTCGCCGTTGCGAGCTGGGAGGACGAGGCCGGACTCGGCTCCGTCGGCCTCAAGACCCTGCTCGTCGTCGCCCAGCTGCTCGGCTACACCGCCTCCAAGTTCCTTGGCATCAGCGTCTGCTCCGGCGAAGGGCAGCGCAAGCGGGCCATCTGGCTCGTCTGCCTCATCCTTTGCGCAGAGGCGGCCCTGCTCCTGCTGCCAGTGCTCCCCGGCCCATGGAAGGCCCTGGCGCTCATCCTCAACGGACTGCCGCTCGGCATGGTCTGGGGGCTTGTCGTCTCCTACCTCGAAGGGCGCCGCGCCGCAGACGGACTCATGGCGCTGCTCTCCTGCTCCTTCATCGTGTCGAGCGGCTTCGCCAAAGATGTGGGCCGCTGGGTCATGACCCAGGGCGTGAGCGAGGCATGGATGCCGGCCGCCACCGGCGCCCTCTTCGTGCTGCCGCTCCTCGCCTCGGTCTGGCTCCTCAACCTCACCCCGCCGCCCGATGCCGACGACATCGCCGCCCGCTCCCTCCGCACACCCATGACCGCCGAGCAGCGGAAGGCCTTCGTCGGCCGCTTCCGGCTGCCGCTTGTGCTCCTCATCTCTGTCTACTTTCTGCTCACCGCCTTCCGCGACTTCCGCGACAACTTCGCCATGGAGGTGCTCAAGGAGCTCGGCGGCCTCGAGAGCTCCGTCGCCTTCACCCGCACCGAACTGCCGGTCGCCTTCGGCGTTGTGGCAACGATGGCGCTGCTCATGCTGGTCCGCAACAACCGGCGGGCGCTCTCGGCGACCTTCGCCGTGATGATCGCCGGGCTCCTCTGCATGGGCCTCTCGACCCTCCTCTTCCGCAGCGGGCAGATGGCCGGGCCGCTCTGGATGACCATGATGGGGCTCGGCGCCTATGCCGCCTATGTGCCCTTCAACGCCGTGCTCTTTGAACGTGTCGTCGCGGCGACCCGCTCGCCGGGCAACGCCGTCTTCGCCATCTATCTCGCAGACGCCTTTGGCTATCTCGGGGCTGTCATCGTGCAGGCGGGCCGCGACCTCTTCTTCAAGGGGCTCTCGCCGGCCGGCTTCCTCGCCAACTTCAGCCTGGTGCTGTCGGGCCTCGGCGTGGTGGCCTTTGCGGCAGCGCTCCACTACTTCCTTGTTGCTGCCGACCGCGCGGCGCCCGGTCCCGAACAGGAACCCTCATGAAGATCGCATTCGTCAGCTTCGACTGGGCAGGAACCATCGTCGACCACGGCAGCCGCGCCCCGGTTGCCGTCTTTGTTGCGGCCTTTGCAGCCGAGGGAATCGCGGTCACCGAGGAGGAGGCGCGGGTGCCGATGGGCATGGCGAAGCGCGCCCACATCGAGACCATCTTGGCCATGCCGCGCGTGCAGGCTCTCTGG
>JABMMX010000042.1 GCA_013205435.1 Deltaproteobacteria bacterium | reverse complement strand
GTGGAGCTCGGCCGCCAGCGCCGACTCGGCGGCGGAGACCTCTGCGGCGATGGCAGGTTCGGCAGAGGCACCGGAGCCCTGCGCGGCGGCCGGTCGCGGGGCGTCCTCTTTGCCGCATCCGGCGAGCGCGAGGGGCAGCAGGAGGAGCAGCGCTGCAGCGCGTCGACCGAAGACTTTCAGCATGGTTGGACCTGCACTCTGAGGCATCCGCGGCGCGCCGCTCCCTCACCCGATGATCTCGTGAAACGGTGGGGCAGCGGCGGAGGGAGGTCAAGAATTCGCTGGCGGGGGGGCAGGCGAGGATCTTCGTCAGGGCCGATTGCGGCGCCGCAAAGGTTGACCCGAGGCGCTCGCGGCAGTAGGAGACTCCTCCCTCGGCGGGCTATCTTGCCCCGTCGGACTCCTCATCGAACCCCGAGATAGCGTCATGCGCGACAAGATCCGCCTCGTTTCCACCGCCGGCACCGGCTTCTTCTACACGACCTCGAAGAACAAGCGGAACACGCCCGAGAAGATCGAGCTGAAGAAGTACGATCCGGTCGTGCGCAAGCATGTCGCCTTCAAGGAAGCCAAGATCAAGTAGTCTGGTCGGTCGCTCCGGCGGCCACTGAGACCTCGGGGCGCTCTTCGGATCGCCCGCTTCGGCTCGCTCGACACTGTTGGCGGGCCGGTTTCATTTTTGCGCTCCGGGCCGCGACCGCAGACGGCTCGGACGACCCTCAGCTGCAGCGCCTCGCCCCCGCGCAAACCCTCGCTCCGAGCGGCTCGGCTCATTTGACGCGAGGCGTCACTTTCCGTTGCGAACCCCCCTCCCGCTCGCTACAATCATCGGCTCGCGCACGACGCAGCGGCGGAGGTTCCGCCAAGCAGATGCGCAGTCTCTTTTGTGGTCGTTTTCTCCTCACGGAGGTCACCCTCGGATGGCTGTTCTTCCCCGCTGTATTCTCGCCTTCTCGGGCGGCCTCGATACCAGTCTCTGCGTGGTCTATCTGCGCGAGACGCTCGGCTATGAGGTGGTCACCGCCACCGTCGACACCGGCGCCTTCGATGCCGACGAGCTGAAGCGCATTGCGCTCCGCGCCTCGGAGACCGGCGCCGTTGCCCACTTCACCGTCGATGCCACGGCCGAGCTCTACCGGGACTGGATCCGCCACCTCGTGGCCGGAAACTATCTCAAGGGCTCCGTCTATCCGCTCTGCGTAGGCGTGGAGCGGGTGGTGCAGGCGCAGCACATGGTCCGCATCGCCCGCGAGCAGGGAGCTGTCGCCATCTGCCACGGCTCTACCGGCGCCGGCAACGACCAGATCCGGTTCGATGCCGTGCTCCGCACCCTGGCGCCCGACCTCAAGATCATCGCGCCCATCCGCGACCTCGGCTGGGGCCGCGCACAGGAGGCGGCCTACCTCGCCGAGCATGGCCACCATGTGGATGCCTCGACGAAGACCTACTCCATCAACGCCGGCCTCTGGGGCACCACCATCGGCGGCGGCGAGACCCGGACGACCGAGGCGGTCATCCCCGACCATGTCTACACCCGGACCAAGAACCCGACGACCTGCTCCGCCGAGGGGCGGACTGTGGTCATCGGCTTCGAGAAGGGCGAGGCGGTGTCGCTCGACGGCGAGCCGCTCGAGGCCATCGCGCTGCTTCGCAAGCTCGACGCCTTGGCGGCCGAGCAGGGTGTGGGCCGCGGCGTCCACCTGGGCGACACCATCCTTGGCATCAAGGGACGGATTGCCTTTGAGGCGCCCGTTGCGACCGCGCTCATCACGGCCCACCGCGAGCTCGAGAAGCTGGTGCTGACCAAGCACCAACAGCTCATCAAGGAGCAGATCGCGCAGCAGTACGGCCTCTTCCTGCATGAGGGTCGCTACCTCGACCCGGCGATGCGCGACATGGAGGCCTTCCTCGACTCGAGCCAGAAGACGGTCTCGGGCTCGGTCACGCTGCAGCTCCGTCAGGGCCACGCCAATGTGCTGGCGCTCAGCTCGCCCTTCTCGTTGCTCAGCGCCACCCGCGCGGCCTACGGCGAAGAGAGCGGCCTCTGGAACGGCCGCGACGCCGAAGGTTTTGCGAAGATTCTCAGCGTGCAATCCATGCTCGCCTGGCAGGCACGAGGCGAATCATGAACCTTCCCCGACGCATCACGCTCGACCGCATCGGCTCGGGTACCTCGCCCGCTCGCATCTCCAACATCGTCGAGATCTCGACCGAGTGCCGCGCCCAAGAGGGTGATGTGGTGGTGGTCCGCGCGCTTGGCGAGAACCGGGCCTACGGCGAGATCGAGCTGCCCTCGGGCCGCATGGCGCGGGTGGTGCGTGGCAACCTGATCGCCGGCGTGCTCGGCGCCCGTCGTGCGCTGCATGGCTACATGGGTCATGTGCCGGAGACGGTTGCGGTGGGCGACCACCTGTCGCTGCTCAACATCGGCGGCGTCATCGGCATCTGCGATGCGCCCAACCGGGACCTCGGACCGCCGATCACGGTCGAGGTGCTGGGCAATGTGACCCGCGGCGGAAAGCTGCTCAACATCGCTGACTTTGCGCTGCCATCGCGCGGGCCGCTGGAGCCCTCGGGGCCGCCGCTGCTGCTGATTGTGGGCACCTGCATGAACAGCGGAAAGACCTACGCGGCGACCGAGATCATCCGGGTGCTGAGCGTGGCCGGCCACCGCATCGCGGCGGGCAAGCTGTCGGGCGTCGCGGCGCTCCGCGACGTGCTGAAGATGGCTGATAACGGTGCCATCGCGACCTCCTCGTTCCTCGAGTGCGGGCTGCCGAGCACGGTGAACACGGTCGATCTGGCGGCGGTTGCGCGGACGGTCATCGGGCAGCTCGAGAAGTCGTCGCCCGACGCCATCGTGCTGGAGCTCGGCGACGGCATCATCGGCGGCTACCATGTGGACAGCATCCTCGCGGATGCGTCGATTCTGTCGCGGACGCGGGTGCGGGTGCTCTGCGCCAACGACCTGGTCGGGGCCTGGGGCGGCGCGCAGTTCATGGCGGAGCGGGGCCACGCGGTCGACGTGATGAGCGGCCCTGTGACCGACAACGCCGTTGGCACCACCTACATCCGGGGCACGTTGGGCATCGACGCCGCCAACGCCCGTCTCGAAGCAGAGTCGCTCGCGCGGCTCGTGGCGGCCAAGCTGGGCCTCCGCGAAGGGGCTTCTCCTTGACCCGGGTCGCCGTCCTCGGCGCGACGGGATACGGAGGCGGCGAGCTGCTCCGGTTCCTCCTGCCCCGCGAAGATGTGCGGGTGGTGCATGCCACCAGCCGCACGCGGGCCGGACAGCTGATTGGCTCGGTGCACCGCAACTTCGAGGAGCTATCCGAGCTCCGCTTCACCGATCCCTCGACGGAGCAGCTGCTCGACGAGGCCGATTTCATCTTCGGCGCGATGCCCCACGGCGAGTCGGTGAAGGCGCTGGAGCCCTTCATCCGGGCCGGCAAGCGGGTCATCGACCTGTCTGCTGACTACCGCCTCAAGAGCCCCGACGACTATGCCCGCTGGTATCACCGGCCGCACGAGGCCTCCGACCTGCTCGCAGGCGCCGTCTATGGGCTGCCGGAGCTCAACCGCGAGGCGATCGCAACGGCGCAACTGGTGGCCTGCCCGGGCTGCTTTGCGACGGCCATTGAGCTGGCGCTGCTGCCGGCGGCGCGCAAAGGCTGGCTCACGGGCCGCATCGATGTGACGGCGATGACGGGCTCCTCGGGCTCCGGCATGACACCCGGCGAAGGCACCCACCATCCGCTCCGTGATGGCAACCTCCGCGCCTACAAGGTGTTGGAGCACCAGCACGAGCCTGAGATCCTGCAGACGCTTCGCGAGGCGGGCGGCAGCCCGACGGCGCTGGCCTTCACCCCGATTTCGGCGCCGCTGGTGCGGGGCATCCTGGCCGTGGTGCAGACCGACCTGCCCGAGAGCGTGACCGAGGCGGAGGTCGATGCCGCCTTCCGCGACGGGTATGCAGACGCTCCGTTTGTGAAGCTCATCCGGGGCCGCGAGCCGCAGCTCACCCCCATCGTGACGACCAACTTTGTGGAGCTTCGGGCGCGGCGCACAGCGCAGGGCCGGCTCCATGTGACCACCGCCATCGACAACCTTGTGAAGGGTGCCTCGGGCCAGGCCGTGCAGTGCATGAACCTGATGCTCGGGCTCCCCGAGACCACCGGACTCTCACAGCCGGGCTTCTGGCCCTAGATTGAGGAGCAACCTCCCCGCATGACGCACACCCTCCCCCACTTTCTGTCGCCCACCTCGCTCTCGCTCGACGCGACGCAGGAGCTCTTTGAGCGGGCGCTCGAACTCAAGAAGCGGCCCATCCGGACCGACCTCGCCGGCCAGTCGGCGGGCCTGGTCTTCTTCAACCCGTCGCTCCGCACCCGCACCAGCATGGACATCTCGATGTACCAGCTCGGCGGCCATGCGGTGACGCTCGATGTGGGCGTGGGCACTTGGAAGCTGGAGCACCGCGAAGGGCGGGTGATGGATGGCGATGCGGCAGAGCATGTGAAGGAGGCTGCGAAGGTGCTGTCGCGCTATGTGCAGGCGCTGGGCATCCGCTCCTTCCCCGAGCGGCGGAGCTGGGGTGAAGACCGGATGGACCCCATCCTCTCAGCCTTCGCGAAGTGGGCCGATGTGCCCATCATCAACCTCGAGTCGTCGCTCTACCACCCCTGCCAGAGCCTGGCCGATCTGCTCACGATTCAGGAGCGGATCGGGTCTCCGAAGGGGCAGCCGATTGTCATCTCGTGGGCCTACCACCCCAAGGCGCTGCCGATGGCGGTGCCCAACTCGATCCTGCTCGAGGCGGCGAAGTTTGGCATGGAGGTGCGGCTCGCCCACCCCGAAGGCTGGGAGCTCGACGCAGACATCATGTCGCGGGCCAACCAGCTCGCGCGTGGCGCAGGCGGCTCGGTCACGGTCTACAACGACATCGAGGATGCGATGCCCGGCGCCCGCGTGGTCTACGCAAAGAGCTGGGGCAGCATCACCAACTACCAGCACCCCGACGAGGAGGCGCGGCTCAAGGCTGCGCTCCGCGGCACCTGGCGGGTCTCGATGCGCCACATGGAGGCGACCGACAACGGCTTCTTCATGCACTGCCTGCCGGTGCGCCGGAACGTGGTGGTGGACGATGAGGTCCTCGATTCCGACCGGAACGCCTGTTACGACGAGGCCGAAAACCGGCTCCATGTTCAGAAAGCGCTGCTGCTCCGCCTGCTCGGCAAGTAGCCCAATCCCAAGAAAACCCCTTTGAACGCTGCAGCTCTCCAAGGATTCCCATTGCAAGACATCACGGTTCTCAAGCAGGCGCTCCCCTACATTCAACGCTTCAAGGGGACGACCTTTGTGGTGAAGTTTGGCGGTGAGACGATGGTGGATCCCGACGTGCTCGACCGTCTCATCGGCGACGTGACGCTGCTCCACCTTGTGGGCGTGCGCATGGTGCTGGTGCATGGCGGCGGCAAGCAGATCACCGAGATGGCCGATCAGCTGGGCGTGCCGAGCCGGTTTGTGGGTGGCCGGAGGGTGACCGACAAGGGGCTGCTCGACGCGCTCAAGATGGTGCTGGCAGGCAAGATGAGCATCGAGATCCTGTCGGCGCTCAAGCGTCACGGTGTGAAGGCGATGGGGGTTTCGGGCGTGGCTGCGGGGGTCATCGAGGCGCGCCGCCGGCCGCCGTCGAAGGTCTCGGGGTCGGGCGATGAGGTGGTGGACTTTGGTGAGGTAGGCGACATCGAGCGCATCGACACGAAGCTGCTCCGGCTGCTGCTCGACGAGGGCTACATGCCGGTGCTCTCACCGCTCGGCGCAGACGCCGTCGGCAACGTACTGAACATCAACGCCGACACGGTCGCGGCGCGGGTTGCAGCGGAGCTCAACGCAGAGAAGCTGGTGCTCATGACAGCGACGCCGGGCGTGATGCTCGACATCAACGACAGCACCTCGCTGATCAGCCGGCTCACGGCCAGCCAGGCGCGCGAAGCCATCGAGAAGAAGATTGTGGATGGCGGCATGATCCCGAAGGTCGAAGAGGCGGTCTACGCCATCGAGCGGGGCTGTGGGCAGGTGCACATCCTGAGCGCGCTTGAGGCGCACCAGCTGCTGCTCGAGGTCTTCACCGAGTCGGGCTGCGGCACCATGATTGTGCCCTGACGATGGCCGGGAACCACCTTGCGATTGAGCTCCTCGTCGAGCTGGTGCGGTCGGAGTCGATCAGCGGCAACGAACTTGGCAATGTGGCCATCTATGCTCGGTTCGCCGAGGCCGCTGGCTTTGTGCCGGTGGTGGATGGCCGGAATGTATGGCTCACGCTTGGCAGCGGCGAAGGCCCTGCCCTGCTGCTGAACAGCCATCTCGATACCGTGAAGGCGGGCGAGACCTGGAGGCGCGACCCGTGGGATGGTGCCATCGAGGGCGACCGGCTGCACGGCCTCGGTGCCAACGATGCGAAGGGCAGCGTGGCAGCCCAGTTTGCGGCCGCGGTGGCGCTCAAAGAGGCCGGCTTTGCGGGTAACCTGGTGGTCTGCGCGAGCTGCGACGAAGAGACGGGCGGCGAGGGAATGGAGCGCATCGCCCACCTGCTCCCGCGCTACGATTCGGCCATCATCGGCGAGCCCAACGACATGCTGGTGGCGGCAGCACAACGAGGCCTGGTGAAGGCGGCCATCAAGGTGCCGGGACGCAGAGCGCATGCCTCCCGCCCCTGGCAGGGACACAACGCGGTACACGCTGCGGCGCGGGTCATCGACCGCATCGCAACGCCCGACATCAACATCCCCGGCGACATGGAGAAGCCGACCGCACAGGTGACCATGATCGAGGGGGGCACGCAGAGCAATGTGGTGCCTGACGCCTGCACGCTCACCATCGACTGCCGCACCACGCCCTTCTTCAACAACCTGAAGATGATCGACCATCTGCGCGCCGCAGCCGACAGCGAGCAGGGGCAACTGATCATCCGGTCGAACCGCTTTGCGCCGGTCCACACCGACCACAACAGCGCGGTTGTACTGGCGGCGCTCGAGGCGACGGGGCAGGCCGAGGCGGGCGTCTTTCCGAGCGTCTGCGACCTCTTCTGGGTGAGCCACGTGCCGGCCATCGTGATGGGTCCCGGCCGTCCCGAGCGTTCACACCAGGCCGACGAGTTCATCCTCTGCTCCGAGGTCATCGCCGGCGCGGCGGGCTACGCGCGGGCGGCAGAGGCCTGGTGGCGGATGGTGCAGTCATGACGCAGGAGCGTGCCTGGGCAGGCCGGTTCGGTGCGAGCACCGCGGCGGCGCTCGACAACATCAACAAGTCGATCTCCTTCGACATCGCGCTCTGGCGCGAAGACCTCGCCGGCTCGCGGGCCCATGCCCGCATGCTGCAGGCCTGCGGGCTGCTGACGGCCGATGACCTTGCGGCCATCCTTCAGGGGCTGGCGACGGTCGAAGCGGAGTTCGAGGCGGGCACCTTTTCGGTGCTGCCGGTGGACGAAGACATCCACATGGCGGTCGAGCGGCGTCTCACCGACCTGGTTGGCGAGCCAGGCAAGCGGCTCCACACGGCGCGGAGCCGGAACGACCAGGTGGCGACCGACACACGGCTCTATGTGAAGCGCGCTGCGTCGGAGCTGGTCGCGCAGCTCACACGCCTCATCGTGATGCTGGCGGAGCGGGCCGAGACAGAGGCGGAGACGCTGCTGCCGGCCTACACCCACCTGCAGCGGGGCATGCCGAGCACGCTGGGCCACCACCTGCTGGCCTATGCGGAGATGCTCTCGCGTGATGTGGTCCGCATCGAGGCCGCTGCAACATCGGCCGATGTGTCGCCGCTCGGCAGCGGCGCCTGCGCGGGCACGAGCCTGCCGATCGACCGCGAGATGACCGCGCGTGAGCTGGGGTTTGCCTCCATCAGCGCCAACAGCTTGGACGCGGTGTCGGACCGGGACTTTGTGGCAGACTTTCTCTACGCCGGCGCCATGCTGATGCTCCACCTGAGCCGGTGGGGCGAGGAGTGGGTGCTCTGGTCAACCGCAGAGTTCGGATTCTTGGAACTCGACGACCGTGTGACGACCGGCTCTTCGATGATGCCCAACAAGAAGAACCCCGACGGCGCCGAGCTGCTGCGGGGCAAGGCGGGGCGAACGGTGGGCAACCTTGCGGGCTTCCTGACGACGCTCAAGGGGCTGCCCTTCGCCTACAACAAAGATCTGCAAGAGGACAAAGAGCCGCT
>JABMMX010000392.1 GCA_013205435.1 Deltaproteobacteria bacterium | reverse complement strand
GCGGATGACTGCGAGCCGCTGGCCACCCGCATGGCGTGGCTCGACTGCAACGCCGACGAGACCAAGCCGGTCGGCGGCCGAGAGGCCAACAGCCTCGGCCTCTTCGACATGGGCGGCAACGTGTCGGAGTGGGTGAACGACACCTATGGCCCCTACCTCGCACCGTCGGTGCCGGCCTTCTGGGGTGCGGTCGACAAGGTCTATCGGGGCGGTAGCTTCCGCAACACGGCCAAGGCGGCCCGGGCTGCCAACCGGGGCTTTGGGGTGGTCATGGGCGATACGCTCAACGATATCGGATTCCGGCTAGCTCGCGCGCGTTAAAAAACGGCAGCTCTCCTATGCGCCGTTTCGCTCCATGTGACAATCTCGAAACTGCTTGCTATTGAGCTGGTGAGAGGGGAATTTCAAAAAGTGCTACCAGTTCGTTCATTGCGAAGAGAGGACCACATGAAGTTTCGATCATTGACGTATGGCTTGACGTCAGCCAGCTGCTTTCGCGCCTTGCTCTGCTTCGGCGCTCTCGGTCTGCTCGTCGCCTGCTCCTCGCCTGCAGAGAAGATCGCGCCCGCGGACGACACCAGCACGACCGCCGACACGGCCGGTGATGCGTCAGACACCGGCGCGGATACCGCCGACAGCACCTCCGGCGAGGTGACCGAAGATACGGCGCCCGACGCCGCGGACACGGCACCCGACACTGCTCCCGACACCGTCACCGATACTGGCGAGCCGCCCGCGACCTGCGACGAGCAGCTCGGCCTGCTGCCTTCGACCGACTGCGGCTGCGGCGGCCAGCTCATCTGCCGCGACCAAGCGGCAGCGCCGCAGTGCGTGGGCGCCCTGCCGGAGAACGCCTGCGGCGGCTGCGGCGGCATCGCCGTGGAGATTGGCGCCGGCTGCGGCTTCTGTGGCGACGGCGTCTGGACCTGCGATGCTGCGAACCCCGACGCGCCCACCTGCGTCGGTGAGACCCCGCAGAACAGCTGCGGCGGCTGCACCACGCTGCCGAGCCTCGAGGGCGACAGCTGCAGCGCCGACGGTTTCTTCCTCTGCGTGACCGAAGAAGAGCTTGTCTGCGTAGGCCCCGGCCAGAACGCCTGCGGCGGCTTCGCTGCGCTCGGCGAGGCGCTCGGCGGCCCCTGCGGCGAGTGCGGCGCGGGCCGGTTCGTCTGCGACGGCACCGACACGGTGCGGTGCGAAGAGGCGGCCGAGCCGCGCAATGATTGCGGCGGTTGCGGCACGCTGCCCAATCGGGTGGGTGACGCCTGCGGCGACTGCGACGGAACCTGGGCCTGTGACCCCAGCAACGAGGACGGCCTGCTCTGCTCGCAGACCCGCAATGTCTGTGGCAGCTGCGGCTCGCCCGGCGCGGGCGCGCTCGGTGAGGCCTGCACGGGCGGGCGGCTGGTCTGCGGCGTCGATGGCCAGCTCAGCTGCGAATCGAACGACCGCAACCTCTGCGGCGGCACCACGGCGCTTACAGCGGAGCCCGGCACAGGCTGCGGCAGCTGCGGCGGTGTGAACATCTGCGCCGGCCTGGAGCGGGTTGTCTGCATCGGCAGCGCACCCGTGAACGGCTGCGGTGGCTGCGGCTTCCTGCCCGGCTTCCCCGGCACCTTCTGCGGCGTTGACCACACCTGGGAGTGCAACGCCGACGGCACGATGGCCTGCGCGCAGACCAGTTCGTCTGTGGTGGTGAACAATACCGTGGGTGGAACCACTGCGGTGGCACAGGGGCAGGTCACGGTGCCGGCCGGTGCGGTTCCCGAGCCCGTTCGGATCACCATCCGGGTGCGCAACGGGATGCTGATTCCGGGCTATGAGCTGACTTCACCCGTGCTGGAGTTCGGACCGGCCGGGACAGAGTTCGCCACGCCCATCGAGGTGCAGATCATCAGCGACGACGCGCCTGCCTCGGACATGGTCTGGTCCAACCGGGCGACCGAGGGTGGCGGCTACAGCGAGGTTCCCAGCGCCACCGTCGAGGGCGACGCGCTGGTGGGCGATGTGAGCCACTTCAGCATCGGCTTCACGGGCATCCCGCTCGCGGCAACGGAGCTCTGTGACGACCTGCTCGACAACGACAGCGATGGGCTCACCGACTGCGACGACAGCGACTGCACGAGGGTTCCCAGCTGTGCGCCCGTAGCCGTGGAAGACTGCAGCAATGGCATCGATGACGATCGGGACCTGCTCGTCGACTGCGACGACAGCGACTGCTCCGAAGGGCGTGAATGCAATGAGCCGCCCGTCGAGTTGTGCGACGATGGCGTCGACAACGACGGCGACGCCATGACCGATTGTGCGGACGTCGACTGCGTGCGTGACCCTGCCTGCCGGGGGTTGCCGCTGGAGGTGTGCGGCGATGGGCTCGACAACGATGAGAACGGTCTCACGGACTGCGCTGACGCTGCCTGCGCCGGCGATGCGGCCTGCACGGAGGCCGATGCGGGCAGCGACGTGGAGCCCGACGCGCTGACGGACACAGGAACTGCGCTGCTTTGCGGTGGTATTGCCTGCGTGGGCGCGGAGGTCTGCAAAACGACGCCTGCCGGTGACATGTGTCTGGTCCCCTGTGTGACGCAGGTTGACTGCGCGGCGGGGTCCATCTGTACGGCTTGGGGATGCGTGAACGATGCCGATGCGGGCACGGATGCAACAGACGTAACCGACACGGGCACCATCACCGATACGGGCACCAGGGCAGAGATCTGCGACGACGGCCTCGACAACAATGGCAACGGTTGGGTGGATTGCGACGATGGCGCCTGCTCGGTCGCCTGCGGTGGCAGCGCGGCATGCGACGATCCCGTGGACCGGGAGGCGTTCGCGGCGCTCTCGTCCGGCACGCTGTTCGAGACCTGCTCCAGTCTTGGGAATCAGGCCGCCATCAGCGACTGCTTCGCGACGGCGGGCTTTGGGACGGGATGCGCCTCCTGCCTCGCCGTATTTGTGACCTGTGGCGGCTCGTCCGCCTGCACCGCGGCCTTCAACTCCTGCTCGGGCATCACGCTGCTCCCGCCGGAGATCTGCGACAACCGCCTTGACGACAATGCCAACGGGTTGGTGGACTGTGCCGATCCTGCCTGCAGCGGTGCACCGCTGTGTGGCGGCACTGGGCCTACGGAGAGCTGCAGCAACGGCTCCGACGACAACGGCAACGGGTTGGTGGACTGCGCCGATCCGGACTGCGCGAGCGTCGCAATCTGCGAAGAGACAAACTGCACCGACGACCTGGACAACAACGGCAACGGGTTCGTTGACTGTGCCGATTCCGGCTGCGGCTCCAACGCGGCCTGCTTTGAGGGCGCCTGCGGCGACTACCTCGACAATGACGGCGACGACCTCGCAGACTGTAACGATCCGGATTGTGTCGGCACTGCCGCTTGCCAGGAGATCTGCAACGACGGCATCGACAACGACGGCGACGCGCTGGTGGACTGCTTCGATGTGGCCTGCCGCGGCTCGGCGCTCTGCCCGCAGCAGCGGTGCGCGGGTCTGGGAACCTACACCTACGACGCAGGCAACGGCGTCTACTACCAAGGCTTCGGAACGCCCATGACCCCGTGCGCGCCGCGGGAGGGCTGCAGCCTTATCTCGCCTCCGATAGAGGTCGCCGTGGCCGGTGCGCTTGTGCCGACCTACGAGGGCGTCTGCGCGCCCCGACTCGCCGACGGCGCGAGCTGCACCGCCGAGCCCGCCGACGGCTACTGCTCCGGTAGCAGCTACGGCGGCGCGGGCTGCATCGGCGGCCTCTGCCGCACAGAATGCAACTACTGCGACGCCGGGTATGCGGTAGGCTACCGCACCACCTTCCTCGGCAGCTACATCGCCTACTGCGTTCCGGCAGCGCAGGTTGTCGCGACCGGCCAGCCATGCGGTGACCTGTCGGCTACCCTCTGCAGCGGCTCCAACGACCGCTGCGTTTCGCTCGACGATCTTCGTGAGACCAACGAGGACGGCGTCTGTGCCCGCTTCGTCTCCTCTCCCGGCGAATGCCCTGCCGGCACGCTCTTCCAGAACGAGTCGGTCGCCGGCGGCCGGCGCTCTGGGCTCTGTCTCCCTGTCGTCGGCGATGGCGCGGCCTGCGGCGTGGCGCAGCGCTGCGACGAGACGCTGGGGCTGGTCTGCGGCTCCGGCGGCACCTGTCGCGCAGCAGTGCAGGCAGAGGCCTGCGATTCTCCGAGCCCGCTCACCGCCTACACGAGCGCAGAGGGCCCGGGTTTCTTCGCGGTCGACCGGCTCGATGGCCTGACAGCAGCAGATGAGAGCCTCAACTGCTCGGGGACGGTGGGGCCGGAGAAGGTCTACTTCTACACGGCGACGGCGCCCGTCGAGCTTGAGGTGCAGGCCGGCAGCTTCGATCGCAACGGGCCCATGATCTCCTGGTATGCGCGGCGGTCGGATTGCGGCGATATCTTCGCAGAGGCGGCCTGCGGCAACGCAAGCCTGGAGGCAAGCAGGGGCACGCTGCAGGTGGCAGCCGGCGAGACCATCTACATCATCGTCGACTCCGAGGCCCGCTGGGCCGGCGGCGATGGAGTGGCGGCCGAGTTCTTCATCACGGTCACGGAGGCGCCGATCGCACAGGCGGGCGAAAGCTGTCTCGCAGCGGCCTGCGCTGCGGGTCTGAACTGCACGCTGGCGAAGGTGTGCGCCACGCCCGCGTGCGGCGACGGCCAGGTGGACGCGGGCGAGGAGTGCGATGACGGTAACAGTGCGGCGGGCGATGGCTGCGCTGCCTGCACCATCGAGAGCTACACGGAGGTGGAGCCCAACGGCGAGGTCACTTCGGCCAACTTCGTGGGAGGGGCCCGCCGCGTCTATGGCAGTTCTACCTACGACTACGACTACTTCTGCATGCCCGTCGGACCGCGCGGCGGCAAGGTCAGCTTCCGGCCTGTGCGCGTAGACGGCCTCTGCGAACTCAGCTTCAGCACGCTCGGCTACGGGTCCTGCGAGGGCGAGCCGGTAGTGATGACTGTCGACGGGCCAGACTACTGCTTCTACGTCTTTTCCACGCGTGGAGCCTATGCCTTTGATGTGATGGCCAACCCCAACGAGGAACTCTCTGAGCATGCCGCTTGTGGCATCACGCGGGTTACAGGGGCGGCCTGCGGCGACATCGGTGGGAACGCCGCCGTCTGTCGGGAGACCGACCCTCGCCGGCACCTTGGAACCTGCGAAGTGACCAGCTGCGGCGACGGCTACCTCGACAAGGCTGCCGGCGAGGCCTGTGACGATGGCAACCTGACGGCCAGCGATGGCTGTTCTGCGGCCTGCGCGCTGGAGGACTACGTGGAGGTGGAGCCCAACAACGGCACCCTCACGGCACGGAACATCGCCGGCTACCGACAGGTCTCCGGAACCATCAGCGGCACAACCGACTACGACTACTTCAAGGTCACGCTGGCGCGTCGCTCCCATCTGGAGTTTGACGCGGTTGCCCCTGCCTTCCCGGTCAACAGCAGCGGGCTTGGCATCCAGCTCCTATCGCCGACTGCGGCGGTGCTCTTCGCGGGGGCCATCGACGACTCCTCGTCGCGGAGTGGCGCACGGGGCGGCTATGAGTTGAACGGCACGGGCTACGGCTACGTCTACCGAGAACAGGGGCTCGCCTTCCTCGAACCCGGCACCTACACCATTCGCGTCTCGGCGGCCTCTACGATCACAGGAGACTACACGCTCTTCATCCGTGAGTTCGCGACATCGGTCGTCACCTCCGGCAGCGCCTGTGCGCCGAGCGACTACAAGCCCTGCCTGGACGGTCTCGCCTGCTCGGTGCTGTCGGAAACCTGCCAGACGCCGGTCTGCGGAAACGGAGATGTAACGGTGGGCGAGCAGTGCGACGATGGCAACACCACGGGCGGTGACGGATGCAGCGCGGTCTGCCTGGTCGAGCCCCTTGCCGCGGCGAGCATCCCCACAGGCACCGCGCCCTCTGCGCCCTTCGATGGCGGCTTGGTCTACCCGTTTGCGGGAGGGAGCACGGCACGAGCCATCGCGGTCGTCGGCCCATGGTACGGCAGCAATCGCTACGTTACGCTCCACCTCGACGCCCCGACCCGCATCCGTGCGCTGAACGTCTACGGGGCCCTCACGCGGAACCGAATCTGGAAACTGGACGCCCCCTCCTCCTACAGCACGGCAGGTACGCAGGTCGTCGCCATCCAGGTTACCAGCATCGCCTACCCCGGCTGGTTCTCTGCGCTGACGCCGGCACTGGCGAGCGACGTAAACTGCGATACCGCCACGGCGGATGGTTTCTGCACAAGCCCGGGGACGGGCACGGACTGCGCCGACTGCGGCGCCCGTTACGGCTCCACGCCGGGCACGGCCTACGGCTTCGACACGCACCTGGCCCCCGGCGATTACCTCGTCGAGTTCACCAACTACAATTATTCTTTGCCGAGCTGGCTCTTCCTGGGCGAGTCGCCGTCGGAGCGCCGGACGTTCCGGTAGCGGGGCAGGGGCTGGCAGCCAACGCCCGGCCCCTTCCTACCAGTCGAGGCGGACCGTCGCGCCGGTGGGCGAGACACGGAGCGAGGCGCGGGCCGCCTCGTCCTTGTCCATCCAGTCGAGGAGCAGGAAGGTGCCGCCCGTGCCGAGCGCCGCGGCGCCGAAGCCGTAGAGGATGGCGAGCGGGAGTTTGGCATCGTCGATCTTCGCTTCGAGCTGCTTGACGGCGTCGCGGTCGCAGCCGGCGGTGTCTGCTGTGCAGAGCGCGTAGGCGTCGTCGTAGTCGCTTCGGGTGGTGGCGCCGGAGGCGTTGTAGACGATGCCGCCAACCACGGAGGCGGCGCCCGCCGAGAGCAGCGAGTAGCCCCAGGTGCGCATGGGGCGGGCCGGCTTGGGCGGCGCCTCCGCGATGGGCTTGCTGGTGTCGACGCAGCTGTTCACGACCGCGGCGATGGCGGTGGTCTGGCCGGCGTCGAGCGCCGCTGCGGGCAGGTTGCTCCGCTTGCCGAACCAGCCGCGCGCCTTGATGCACTCGCCGCCCTCGGCGGCGAAGTAGGCTAGCTCACCAACGACGCCGGCATAGACCTGCTCGAGCGTGGTCCGGTCGTCGCCGACCCAGGTGGTGTCCTCCAGCCAGCCCTCGTGCAGCATCGCGCACTCCCAGCGGCTGGCGATAACCGCCGCCTTCTTCGCTGCGGTCTCGGTCCTGTCTGCGGTGAGGAGCGCCTGGTCGGCCGCATCCATCTTTGCGTTGCAGGCGTTGTAGGCCTCTTCGGTGAAGGGCACATCCTTCGCGCTCGCCGCGGCCGGGAGCGCTGCAAGGCCAAGGGCGAGGATGGCAGACAGTTGCGTGAGGTGTGCCATGACGAAGCCGTGAGGCGGAGGAGAGAGGGGCGGTGGAGTCTGTCGCAACGATACTTTCTTGGGGCAACCGGTGGCAAGCGGAACCTCCGCATGGTAGCCTCGCGGGAGACCTCTTTGTTCGGGTTCGCAGCCATGTCAGAGCGCGTTGATACAGAGCCCACCTGGGAGGGTGGCGAGACACGCGCCTTCCCTGCTGGCGTGGAGTCGGTCATCGGCGGGCGCTACCGGCTGCTGCGGAAGCTTGGAGAGGGCGGCTTCGCCTATGTGTTCGAGGCCAGCCACGTGGAGCTGCCAGACCTGCACTATGCCATCAAGGTGCTGCGTGGCGAGCATGCGGGCGAGGCAGAGGTCATCCGGAAGTTCCGCCACGAGGCCGTGCTGCTGAGCGGTCTGAAATGCGCGCAGACCGTTCGGGTGGTGGACTTTGGTATCACTGGCGAGGGCTCGCCCTTCTTTGTGATGGAGTTCGTGAAGGGGGTGACGCTCGAGACACTCCTGGCGCGGGCGAAACGGCTCCGCCCGACCGACGTTGCTCGGCTGACAATGGACGTCCTCGAGTCGCTCGATGAGGCCCACAACGCCCGCATCGTGCACCGCGATATCAAGCCTGCAAACATCCTCGTTGTGCCCGGTTCTGCGGGCGGCCACCCGCGCGCGAAGGTGCTCGATTTTGGCATCGCGAAGGTGCTGGCGGGGCAGGGCGAAGGGGCCGCCGCCGCCAACCAGACCGTGGGCGATTTTGTCTTCTGCACGCCGCTTTACGCGCCGGCAGAGGTGTTGCGGCGCGACCCCAAGCCGCAGTCCGATCTCTACTCGCTCGGCCATGTGATGGCGGAGCTGCTCGATGGCACGGCGCCCTTCGTGGCCGATGTGCCGGTGATGAGCGCCTACCGCCACCTCTCGGGCGAGGCGATCGCGCTCGGGCCCTATGCGGAGGCCAGCGGGCTGGCAGCGGTCATCCGCAAGGCGACGGCCCACAAGGTGGAGGACCGCTACGAAACCGCAGCAGAGATGATGGTGGCGCTGCGTGGGGTGATGCAGCAGCTCGTGGCGGCGGCCGGTAGCGAGCGTGCGCTCCCTGTTGAGATCGATGAGCGGGCGATGGGTGAAAGTGCCGAGCAGCTCGGCGCGCCGGAGATCGATACCAGCCTGCCCGCGCCCACCGACGCCTTCCCGCAGGGCGGCATGACGGGTGCTAACCCGGCGAACCACACACCATCGCCCACGCTCGAATTTGGCGGGGAGACGGTGATGCATGCCAAGGCGCCGGCCTCCTTCCGTCCCGCGGAGCAGAAGGCTGCCGCGGCGCCGGTGGCCGGTGCGGAGGCTGTGCGCAAGGTTGTGGCTGCGCCGATTGGCCCGGCGACCGAGGCAGTGGTGGGGCAGATGCAGGCGAAGAACCGGCAGCTGCAATTCGTCGCTGGGGCCGTGGTGGTCGCGGTGCTGGCGGCGGCCGGGGCGCTTGTCTGGATGGTCACGCGGAGCGATGCGCCGGCGGCGGCTGCTCCCGCAGCGGCGCCGGCTGAGGTTCTCGCACCAGCGGCGGAGGCAGCGCCGGCCGTTGCGCCTGCCGTACCGCCTGCCGCCGCTGTTGCGCCGCTGGAGGGTTCTGCAGCGGCTGCGACCGTTGCGGCGGAGGAGATGCCCAAGGTGGCCCCCGCGGATGCTGCGCGGCGCAAGCCGTCAAAGGCCGCTGCGCCGGCCGCTCAGCAGGTACCGGCCCCCGTGGTCGTGCCGGCGGTAGAGGCCCCCAAGGCCGAGCCGAAGCCCGAGCCGAGGCCTGAACCCGTGGTGGCGCCCAAGCCTGCGGAGCCTGCGCCGGCGCCCAAGCCGCGCATCCGCGGTCGCGACTCTATCTTCATCCCGACAGCGCCCAAGTAGGGTTCAGGCGCGATTGCGGAGCAGCGGCTGCGGGGTAGCAGCAGCCGGCGCGGCCGCGAGCTCCGACGGGTCGGGCCAGCCGTCAGCGTCGTTCATCACCGGGGCTGGCGTGGGCGTAGTGATGGCTGCAGGTGCAGCTTCGGCAGGCTCAAGCTCGGCGATGAAGACCCGATTCCGGCCCGCATGTTTGGCGCGGTAGAGCGCGCCGTCGGCCGACTCGACCAGCCGGTTGGCGCGGCTCTCGTTGGGGAATGCGGCGATGCCGCAGGAGTAGGTCACGAAGATGGGGCGGCCCTCATAGATGTGACGAACCCGTGAGAAGCCGTCGCGGATCTCGTCGAGCACCCGCTGCGCCACAGAGGCAGGGGTGTCTGGCAGGACGACGGCGAACTCCTCGCCGCCCCAGCGGCCTACGAAGTCGGTGCGCCGGAGCCGCTGCCGGAGCATGAGCGAGAGGCTGCGGAGCACCCGGTCGCCGAAGGCGTGGCCGTAGGTGTCGTTGATCTTCTTGAAGCCGTCGAGGTCGATCATGGCGACGGAGCAGGGAGCGTTGCGCCGCTGCGCGCGGAAGACCTCAACCTCGAGCTGGTTCTCGATGCGGCTGTGGTTGAGCAGTCCGGTGAGGCCGTCCTTCTCCATGTAGGAGCGGAGCACGCGGGCCCGGTCGGCGCGTGCTGCGATGGCGGAGGAGATGCGCTTGATGGAGAGGTCGCCGCTCAGGAAGTCGTCGGCACCGACGCGGATCGCGGCTGTCTGGCGCACCTCGTTCACCTCGTCGGAGAGGAAGAGGATGGGGATGCCGACGAACTGGTCGTCTTGGCGCAACATGGAGGCGAGCTCCATGCCGGTGCAGCTTCGGTAGCGGGTCTCCAGCACGATGACCTCGGGCTGGAACTCGGCGATGGGGTCGAGGAGCTCCGACGACTCGTCGACGAGCGAGACGAGCATGTTGAGCTGCCCAAGACCGAGCGCGACCTCGCGGGCCCGGGT
>JABMMX010000391.1 GCA_013205435.1 Deltaproteobacteria bacterium | reverse complement strand
CCTCGCCTCCGCCGCCGCCGCGCCCGCCGATCAGAACCTTGCAGCCAACGCTGGCCAGCTCGCAAAGCAGTTCCCCCAGTTCAAGGGCTTCCGCCAGCTTTCGGCCAGCCGGCAGACCCTACAGACCGGCCAGCAGGGAACCTTCCCGCTCCCCATCCCCGACAGCTCGCTCGGCCTCACGCTTATCGGCGCGGAGGGCGGCAAGTTCAAGCTCCGCATGGCCATGCCCGGTGGAAGCGCAGACACCACCTCGACCGACCAGGGTGTCTTCTATGTAGGCGGCATGCCCTTCAACGGCGGCACCCTCATCCTCGCCATCAAGACGGTCGCCGTCCGCTAGCTCTCGGATGGCGCGGCCGGCTCCCACGGCGGAGCCCGCCGCATCGCCTTGACCGCCTTCTTCACCCGACGACGCCACGCTGAGACCTCCGCCGGTCCGAGCAGCTCGCCGCCGAAGCGGACCTGCTCGTAGACCGCCACAAAGGCTGCGAGCTCCGATACCACCTCCGCAGGGTAGCGCGACGAGCGCTCCAAGAAGCCGCGGCTCGTCAGGTCTACCTCCAGCGTACCCGTGCGCCGCTCCAACTCCTGAATCAGCCGCAGGTAGAGCCCCGAAACCTCCAACGCACGCCGCGGCCGGCTCCGACGCTGCTCCGGTTCATCGCCGCCGAGCAGCGCCCTCCGCAACCAGAAGGCAATGGCCGTGCCCGCCAGCGGCACACCCACGCCTAGCGCCACGGCGCCACCGCTCCAGCCCGTCGGCCACGCCATCTGAATCACGCCTACCGACAGCAAGAGCCAGGCCGTTCCGATGGCCCAGTCCGGACCGGCCCAGAGCTGACGCCGCTTCGTCCGGAGCCGAAAGAGGAGCGTCGCAACAGCCGCCAGCACGGCCGCCCAGAAGGTGGCCTTCATCCGGCGGAAGATGGTCCAGAAAAGCTCCCGCGCAGCATCCGAGAACCGCACAGGGTCTGCCCCCTGCGACGACTGCGTCTGCGTGAAGGCATCGCGCAGGATCGACGCCTGCTTCTCGAAGTCATACTCGACCACCCAGCGGAACCAGGCGAGACGCGCCGTATCGAGCCCCATCTGCAGCGTCGTCCAGAGCGACTCCCCCGGCATCTTCACCGTCGGCCCGCCCGGCGTCGGATCAAACATCACCCAGCCGCGGCCCGGGAAGTAGGCCTCCACCCAGGAGTGGGCATAGTTCTGTCGCACCGCCCAGTAACCGCCCACCGAGTTGTAGTCGGCGCCGAGAAAGCCGTTGACGATGCGAGCAGGAATTCCCTGCTGACGGAGCATCATCGTCATCGCCGTCGCGAAGTATTCGCAGTGGCCGGCCCGCCACTCGAAGAGGAACGAGTCGAGCACATTCTCGCTCTTCTCCGCCTGCTCCATCTCCAGCGTGTAGCGCCGTGTCTTCAGCTCCCGCTCGAGCGCCCGAGCGTAGTCCGCAGGGTCCGGCGACCGCCTGCGGAGCTCATCCGTGAGCACAACGGTCCGCGCAGAAAGTGTCCCCTCAGGAACGGCGGAGTACTGCGCTGCCAGCGTCCACCAGCTTTCGAGCCAGGTCCCCGCAACGGCGATATCTTCGAGCCCAAACTGGTGCAGCCGCGCGTGCCGCACAAGCTCGATTCCAGCGGGTGTCGGAGGCGGCACGGGAAGGCTGCCCGCCAGCTCATTCCAGCGCCGCAGATAATCACGGACGGCATCATCGCGGGCCACGCGCTCCCGGGGCAGCGAGGCCGCCTCCGGAGACTGCGCCAGCGCCGCCATCCCCGCAGCCAGGTGGGCCATGTCGGTCACGCCTGCCGCCCAGCGCAGCCCCGTCGCAACGCCCTCACCCGACGGCAGCGGCCGGTAGCGGGCAAGGTAGCGAACCCCCAGCTCCTTGCGCGCCTCGTAGACCACCTGCCCGGAGCTGTCTGCCACCAGCCTCCGCCCCATCACCGAATCCGGGATGTCGGCGCTGTTGAGCGTCAGCTCGATCCCCGACATCTGCCCCGGCGCAAAGAGCACCCGCGACGGCATCGGCTCCAGATAGACCTCCACCGCCTTGGTCCCCGCCACGGTCTCCGGCCAACCACCCTGCGACCCGATGCCATAGCCCTGGTCGAAGCGCAGCACCTCGCGCGGAGCATTGTGGTCGTCGCGCCAGGCTCGGCCATCGTACTCGTTCAGCGAAAGCCCCCGCCAGTGCATGCCCGCAACCTCGCCCTCAGCGGGCGGCGTCGGGAACTTCACCCGCATGACAATCTCTTGGTTGTCGCCGATGCTGCCGCCCTCACCCAGCTCCACCTTCTCGCCGAACCCCGCGGTCGCGACGCCGCGGCGGCTCTGCTTCGCAAAGAAGCCAAAGCCGAGCCGCGGAAAGACGAAGAAGAAGGTGGCTGCACCCGCGAAGACCAGCGCAGCAAGACCCAGCGTCACCCACAAGACCGGCCGCTCGAGCCGCAGCCCGCGACCCTCCGGCAACCGGTTGCGGTCGGTCTCCTCCACCAGATGCTGCACCACCAGCGACGGCGTAGTCGCAAACACAAAGAGCGCGAACAGCACGCCGTAGGAGAGGTTCTCGTTGAGAGCCGCGCCCGAGGTCATCACCAGCAGGCTCAGCGCCATGCTCTGCGTGTAGTCCTTGTGGGCCTCCCGCTGGAACAGCTTGCTCACCTGCAGGAAGAGCACGAAGTTCATCGCGCTGATGAGAAAGAACTCCTTCCAGACGAAGACATCTGCGAGCGAGAAGGCAAAGCAGGCCAGCGTCGCCACCGTCCAGGCCAGCCGCCACCGCTCGAGCGTGATGCGAGGCGGCTCCCAGAACCAGCTCACCGCCAGCCCCGCGTAGAAGAGCACCAGCACCACCGCGTTCATCTCGCCCGACAGGTGCAGCGTCCCAAAAGCGATGAGGTTCATCGCATAGACCAGCAGTTTGCGGAGTTGGAGCGTCGTCATGCTGCCTCCACCGGTACCACCCGCTCAAACTGCCCGCGTACCGCCGCCGGCGTCCAGGCAGGCGCAACCAGCAGCCGGCTCCCTCGCCGCGACAGCTCCATCTGCAACGGCGCCTCGCCACGCACCGCCTCCAGCATCGCCAGGTGGCGCAGGCAGGCGAGCAGATGGCCCGGGCCGCCGCCCTCCGTTACACCGCCCGAGAGCGTGTGCAGCGAGAACTGCTTGTTCGATCGCACATACTGCGCGCAGAGCGACGCCGTCACCTCCACCGCCTGCTCAAAGGCCTGCTCCGCCTCCACCGCAACCTCGCCCTCCGGCAGATGGTTGTAGAAGTGGATCGCCACCGCGTCGGCATCTTCCCGCTCGTGCAGCCGTGTCACCAGCGCGTTCTTACGGGCCGAGACCTTCCAGTGAATCTGGCGCGGGTCGTCGCCCTCCCGATAGGCGCGGAGCCCCAGAAAGTCGCCGCCACGCCCCTCTAGTTGGCGCACCAGATCGCCCTGCGTCTGCGTCCCCTCGCCGATCGCCGGCAGCTGCGCGGTGATGGCCGGGAAGACGAGCAACTCCTGACCGGCGAACACCGGCAGAGACTTCTCAAAAAAGCCGAACGGGAAGCGGGTCGTCAGGTCATACCCATCGAACCGGTAGATGCCCCGACGCGGAAACCGATACTGCGCCACCGCAACGCTACTCGCCGCAGCGGCTACTCGGATCGCGAGCGCTCTCGGACTCCCCGGATCGCCCTCCACCTCCCGCTCCTTCGCACCACGCGGCGGCTCGCTCGGCAGCCCCAGCGCGCGGCGCCGTCGCCCGCGGCTCTCCCGCTCCTCGTGCTCCACCACAACCAGACCATACGAGGCCAGGAAGGCCTTCCGATTCGTCAGCGAGTAGGTGAGCGAACTCTCCGCGCCCGCGTAGAGATCACCCGAACCAAGCCGGGTCACCTCCACCTTCTGCAAGACCCATTCGCTCAAGATGCCGCTCACGATGATGAGCCCCAGCATCATGCCCAGCAGCAGAAAGAGCAGGTTGTTGCTCGTATTCACCGCGCCGAAACCGACCATGATCGTCATGCCCACAAACCACTTCCCCTCGCGGGTGAAGGTGAGTTTGCGCGGCGCGCGCATCAGTTTGCGAAGGCGAGTGGCCATGGTTCAACCCTGCTGCGTGGAGCGGCCGCTAGAGCGGCACTTCGACGCGTGACACCAACTCCGCAATCACCGCTTCGGCTGCGGTGCGGCTCGAACCGACCACCGACTCACCGGTCCCCATGGAGACCCGGTGCGACAGCACAGGGCCGCACAGCTCCTTGATGTCCGACGGCAGCACATGACTGCGCCCTGCCACCAGCGCCGCCGCCTTGGAGGCCCGCGTCAGCGCCAGCGCACCGCGCGTCGACACACCCACAGAGAGCCGCGCGCTGGTCCGCGTCGCCTGCACGATCGCCAGCAGGTAGTCCGCCAGCGAATCATCGAACCGAACCTCGTCCACAGCCGCCATCAGGTCGGCCAACTCATCGGCGCCAATCACCGCGCCGATACGCGCCGTCGGATCAGATGCGGTCCTCTCCAGCAGAAGTGCCCGCTCCACGGAGGTCGGCGGATAGCCCACCGTCACCCGCATCAGGAACCGATCGAGCTGCGACTCCGGCAGCGGATAGGTGCCGTGCGACTCGAGCGGGTTCTGCGTCGCGATGACCCAAAAAGGCGAAGGCAGGTCACGCGTCACATCGTCGGTCGAAACCCGACGCTCCGCCATCGCCTCCAGCAGGCTCGACTGCGTGCGGGGAGCGGTCCGGTTG
>JABMMX010000390.1 GCA_013205435.1 Deltaproteobacteria bacterium | reverse complement strand
CCGTAGCCTTCTCCGCCACCGGCCCCGGGGGATGCTTATACCAGCCCGAGCCATCTTCGAGTTCCGGCTGTTCGCGCACCTTCAGCAGTGTGAACATGCCGCCCATGTCGATGTAGCCGAAGGGGCCATCGAAGCCGACCATCGGGATGCTGTTCGTGGGCACCGGCATCCCCATCTTTGCCATCTCTCCCATGCCCGACTGCCCCATCGTCATGTAGCCTGGCACCAGATCTCCGACAGCCTTGTCGAGGCGACGCGCATCAGCACCGAGCAGGCTCGGTCCGGCGTGGCCCATCTGGTTCATCATGTGGTGGCTCATGTGGCAGTGCATGGCCCAATCGCCTGGCGCATCTGCGACGAACTCCACCGTCCGCACGCTCCCCACCGGTACGAGCACCGTGGTCTCCGGCCATTGCCCTGCTGCCGGTATCTGGCCTCCGTCTGTGCCGGTCACCTTCCATGCGAATCCATGGAGATGGACCGAGTGGTGGTCCATCGCGCTGAGGTTGCCGAAGCGCAGCCTCACCCGGTCGCCAAGCCCGACCACAAGCGGCGCTGTGCCGGGGTAGGCCTTGCTGTTAAAGGTGAGCAGGTTGAAGTCATTCATCGCGAGCGGGTCGGGGCGTCGGGTGCCCGATTCAACCTTCCACTCGTGGGTCATCAGGACGAAGTCGCGGTCGACGGGCGGGCCCACCGGCTGCTTCGGGTGCACCACAATCATCCCCGCCATGCCCATCGCGACCTGGGTCATGTCGTCATAGTGGGGGTGGTACATGAAGGTGCCGGACTGCCGAAGCCGGAACTCGTAGCGGAAGGTCTCACCGGGCTGGATTGGCTTCTGGGTCAATCCGCTGACACCATCCATCCCAGCGGGCAGAAAGATGCCGTGCCAGTGGATGGAGGTTGGCTCGGGCAGCCTGTTGGTAACGTAGAGGCGAAGTCGGTCGCCCTCGGTGGCCTCGATGGTAGGACCGGGCGTACCTCCGTTGTAGCCCCAGCAGTCCACATCAAGCCCGGGTGCGAAGGTGTGGGCGATGGGGCCTGCAATCAGGTGACCAACCTTGACGCCATTCACGAGCCGGAGCGGGAGCGTCGAGCCGTTGGGCGTGACGACGCCTGCGCCACGCCGGCTGGGGGGTGCGGCGGCTGCGGGCGCGGGCGCGGTTGCGGCAGAGATGGCCGCAGATGCCGAGGCTGCCTTGAGGAGCAACGGCGCACTTGCTGCGAGGCCTGCGCGATGGATGAAGTCTCTGCGGTTCATTGGGCCTCAGTGCGCGGAAGGTTGAACGGACGAGGCGGGCGCTTTGGGCGACTCGATGCTCTCCGCAGGTGTCAGCCTGCCCCCATCGAGCAGGTGGCTCAACCTGGCTTGAGCCTGCCAGCGTCGATGCTGCGCGCGGAGTGCCTGACGCTGCTCATCGGCGAGGCGCCGGCGCTGCTCGAGCAGACCGAAAACCCCCTCATCCATTGCATTGTAGCGGAGAACGTCTTGTTCCATCAGTTGCTGCTGCAGCGGCAACAGCGTGGCGTTGTAGTGCTGCAAGATTTCGTCGGCCGCCCGAAGCTCGGCCCAGCTCTCTCGCAGCGCAGCACGCACCTCGTTCTGGCGAGCACGGTAGTCCTCCAGCGCAGCGTCGAAGGCTGCGCGCTCCGACTGCAGGTGGCCGGATTTTTGATCAAAGAGCGGGAGCTCTACACCCAGCTGAGGCCCCCACATCGTGTCACCGTCGTGACTCTCCGCTTCGATCGAGAGCGTGAGTCCCGGAAGCCAGCGCGCCGTCTCTCCGAGCCCGATCCGATGCGCAGCAGCCTCGAGCGCGGCGCGGCGCTCGGCGAGTTCGACGCTTGCAACCAGCACTGCCTGCTCAAGCGCAGCAGGTGGCTCCGTGGATTCAATCGCCGGCTCCGCGGGCGCAACCAGCGACCAAGCGTGGCGGTCGAGCGGCACACCCATCAGCAGTTCCAATCGATTGCGACGATGCAGGCGCGTGAGCTGCGCTTCCACCAATTCGACCTTCCCTCGCTCCGCGTTCCAGCGGTGCATGAGCCGACTGTACTCAGTGATGTTGCCCGCCTCAAAGATGACCTCCGCTGCCTCGCGCTCTGCCTCGGCGATTGCCTGGCGCTCCGCGACCTGGGCCTGGTCCGCGTCGTCCGCGATGACGGCGAGCGCTGCGAGGCGCACCTGCAGCAGCAGGTCGAGCAGTTGCCCAGCCGTCTGAGCAAGCGCAGCTCGGTGCTCTGAACGGGCAATCGCGCGCCGCTCCCCCCGCTCGACGAGCGGCGCCAGCGGGATGGAGAGAGAAGCGTGGAGCGTTGCGCCGTCGATGCCCTCCGGATAGCCTCCATGAAGTCCGGGGTTCGGGAATGCGTTGGCGGCCTCCCATTGGCCCCGGGCGATGCCGAGCGCAGCGAGCGCGGCACGAGCTCGGGGGTTTCGGGCGAGCGCGATGCGTTGGGCCGTCTCCACGGTCATCGCCCCATCCGGAAAGGGCGACTCGTCCTCCGAACCCTCGTCTGCGAGCAGCGCGGTGCCACCGGGAAGCAGCTCTTCGATGCGGAGCCTGTCGGACTCCACGGAGGGCGCGGCGCAAGAGGTCAAGGTCGCGACCAGCGCGAGGCCGACTAGCCGGTTGAGATCAGGGCTTCGCATCGACGCCCGAGCCCTCGGCCGGTTCATCTTTCCTCAGCACGAGCCGCATCTCACAGATGGGGCAGCGACCGGGTGTGGCCTGCTTGATCTCCGGGTCCATCGGACACCCATAGTGCATGTTGGGAGGTGCAGCATCGCCGGCGGTCTTCGGGGGCGCCGGAGCCGCAGCAGCGGGTGGGGATTTCGAGGGGGCGCTGGGCGCCGAGGTAGGTTGCGAGGCAGGCGCCTCAGCAGCGACAGGCGCAGGCGGTGCTGCAGCGATGACCGGTTCGGACTCGGGCGTCTGCTTCGTCGGTGCCAAGGCGACCGGCGCCGCTGCAGCCGGAGGCGCGGCGACCTCCTGCGGCGACCGCTCCGCCGCCTGATATCCAGCGCCCGTGCAGGCAGGGGCAGTCGCGGCAGAGGCGGCCAAGAGGCAGAATCGGACGATAAGCGCGGTGTTCATGGCGTTTGCCCTCGGCAGCGGGGAGCGGAGCAGCAATCCTGCTCCGCGTTGGGTGGGCGCGAGGGTCTCAGAGTGTGACCCTCGCCTCGTCGAAGTTGCGATGCGGCGTTCAGCGCGGCCCGCGCGCAGCCGGCTTTTAGATTGAATCGACCGGGGGTCACGATGGGGCTAGCCTCTGCCCATCACCGCCGTACCCCCTCTTCCAATCCTGGATCCGCATCATGCACGCTCCCTTCCGCCTGTTCCGCCTCTCGCCGCTCGCCGCCCTGCTCCTGCTGACCGCCTGCGCCGAATCGGAGACCGCTCGTGCTGCGAGCGACAACATCTCCGACGCAGAGATTGATAGCGCACTCGACACCACCGGCGGGAGTGCAGACACCGCGGAGTCGAGCGGCGACACCGGCACTGCTGACACCGGCACTGCTGACACCGGGGAGGGAAGCGCCGACACCACCGTCGACCCTGCCTGCACGGCCCTTGCTGCAGGGAGCTGGAATGTGAATGGCAGCTGCATCGGGATGCTCATGACGGGCGATATGACGCTCGATGCTTCGGGCTGTAGTTTCACGCTGGGAGGCTGGAACATGGCGATGGACATCCCCGCAGGCGGGACTGTGGAGGGCGACACGGTAACCTTCACTGGCCGGAGCTGGACCGGCTGCACCGGTACCGTTGCCTCGACGGGGTTGCGAGTAGACGCGACCTGCCCTGCGGCTGGTGGTTCGCCCTCCTGCAGCTTCACGATGCTCGCCCGTTGAAGCGGGCGCTGCTCGGAGTATCCAGATCTTCGAGAATGCGGACCGGGGCATGATGGGCGCCGTGTCGATCGAGTAGGCGCCGCTACGGCCGTAGGAAGGGGAGGAGGGCCGGTACGCGGGCCGCGTAGGCCGTGTAGGCCGAGCCGAAGCTGGCGCGGAGCGACCGCTCCTCGAAGCGGAGGCCGAAGAGGATGTAGAGGGTGAGGCCGCCCACGAAGAGGAGGCCGCCCGCGGTCATGGTCGGCGTGGCCCAGAGGAAGAGGACCAGCCCCGACTGCATGGGGTGGCGGACGAGGCGGTAGAGGCCGGGCGTGCTGAACTGCGGGGGCCGAACAGGCTCGCCCCGCTCGTGGGCCGAGAGCTGTCGCAGGCCGACCAGGTGGAGGTGGTCGAAGGTCATCGCGGCAGCGGTCGAGATGACGAGGCCGGCGAGCGCGGTGAGCTGGAGCAGGAGTGCCGGCGCGCCGCTCAGCCGCCAGAGGGCCGGGCCGATGGGCTGCCAGGCGAGGACGAGCAGGGAGGTGAAGGCGGAGGCGACCGCAACATAAAGGGAGCGCTCGAGGTGGGCGGGCCAGAAGCGCAGGAGCAGGGCCTTGGCGCGGTCTCGGGCCATGAGCGAGTGGTGGAGGCCGAAGGCGGCGAGCAGCGCGAGGTCGATGGCAAGGGCAGCGCCGGCGGGGAGCGTAGCCTGCCGCTGCAGGGAGAGCGGCGGGAGTCCAAGCCAGGCAAGCGCAAAGAGGGCCATGCTGCCGGCAAAGGCGGCGGCAGCCGTGAGGGCAAAGAGGCGATGGAGGAGCCTGAGCATGGGGCGGGCATGGTCGAGCGCGGTAGTCGGGGCAACAAGAAATGGCAGGCCGGCGGAAGGGGGGGAGACGCAGCGTGCGGAGGCCCACACTTTGAAGTTGACAGGGCCCCTTCGATAACGCATCTTTGACGCGCTGCACTATTTGCGGTGTTTTCAGGAGGAAAGATGCAAAAAATAGCAATTATCGCCCCCGCGCTCACTCTCCTTGTCGCCATGCCCGCCGTCGCAAGCGCGCAAGACGACACCCTCCTCCTCGAGGCTCCCGCCCCGACCGCTACCGCCGAGGCCGCCGCTCCCTCCTTCTCCGGCTTTGTCGACAGCTCCCTCATCGCCCCCATCGACGGCTTCGCCCCCGGCTCCCGCGGCGTCGCCTTCGGGCTCGGCCAGGCAGAGTTCGACGCCCGCTTCACCCCCGACCCCGAGCTCGAGATCGGAATCGACCTCAACTACTTCCCCTCCTCCCCCCTGGGTGCGGCCGACGGCCTCCTCGAGCAGGGCTTCGTCACCTGGAGCCCCGACGCGGCCGACGGGCTGGCCATCACGGTGGGCAAGCAGAACGCGCCCATCGGCCTCGAGTCGCTCGACCCCGTCGACCTCGCCACCGTGAGCGGCGGCCTCATCTGGTCCTACGGCGTGCCCTCCAACCTCACCGGCCTCTTCATCAAGCAGGATATGGCCCTCGGCTCGGTGCAGCTCTTCACCACCGCCGAGTGGGACACACCCTCCGCTGTCGGCGGAGCGCTCATCGGCGGACGGGTCGACCTGACGCAGGGGCCCCTCTGGGTCGGACTGGTCGCCACGCATGGCCCCGCACCGGAGGGTGCCGACCCCGCGCGGACCATGGCCAATCTGACAGCCGGCTACGAGCTCGGCAGCCTCACCCTCTCGGGCGAGTATCTCTACACCACGGTGGACGGCGACGAGGCCAAGGGCTGGACGTTGCTCGCGACCCAGGCGATCAACGACAAGACCAATCTGACCGTCCGCGTCGACCAGCTCAAGAAGGAGTTTGGCGATGCCATCGACCAGGCTGATGTGACGCTCGTGGCCGGCTACAGCCCCACGCCCCACCTCAGCACGATGCTTGAGGTGAAGCAGGCCGCCGTGGGTGAAGATGGGGCGACGACCTCGCTCGCGTTTGGTGTTACCGCCAGCTTCTAGGCGACGGAGTCTTCGTTGACGCGCAGCGGGTGCGGTTACCCTTCCCCCGCGGAACCATGCGGCCTAGGAGAGCGGTTCACACTTCCGGAGACCCAGCATGGCTACAGTTCTGACCCTCGATGGCGACCTTGCGTTGCTTCTGACCCGCGACTGCGCCGCTAGCGCAGAGGCCCTCTTCCGCGGCCTGACCGAGCCCGAGCTCCTCAAGCGGTGGATGGCGAACGGCGGCGGCTGGTCCCTCGTCAAGTGTAGCGTCGAGGCAAAGGAGGAGGGGAGCTTCCACTACGTCTGGCGGCATGCCAAGTCGCGGAAGAGCCTGTCGATGAAGGGGCTCTTTGTGGCCTTCGAGCGCCCTACCCTGCTCGACATCGCCCAGGTGGTGGAGGACGACGACTTCCTCGACGAGGAGTGGACGACCTACCGGCTCGAGCCGCTCGCGCAGGGGACGCGGCTGACGCTGCTGCAGCGCTACGAGACGACCGAGGAGCGCGACGAGGTGGCGGCGAGCGGCGTAGAGAAGCGGACCGACGAGAACCTCGCGCGGCTCGACGCTGCGGTAGCAGGCCTCTCAAAGTAGCGCAGTCCGGTCAGGCGGCCGAGCGCAGGCTTGCGCGAAAATCGGACCCAACCTACCGCCGGCAGGCCTCCCAACCGGAGTTCTCGGATGACCGTTCGCGCCGCTGCCCTGCTTGCCCTCCTTCTGCTGCCTCTGACCGGCTGCGGCACCACCGCCATCACCGGTTCGTCCGTCGTGGGGGAGGATGCTTCCGCGGACACAGCGCCGGCCGACACGACGGTTGCAGATACCACGCCGGTCGACACCAGCCCGCCTCCGCCGCGCGAGGCACCGTCCCTTGCGACACCGGCCCGCTCCGCCGAGACGGAGGCGCTCTACTGCGGGCTGAGCAATGGCCAATTGGTGCAGGGCGCCCTCCGTGGCGCAGCCTGCCTGAACCTGCCGGCAGCGGCCTTCCTCGACGAGTTCTCTCGCGGCCCCTTCTTCGGCGAGGTGCTGCTCGCGGGCTACACCGAGGCGGCATACGGCTCCTGCGCATTCGTCCGTTGCCTCAACGACGCGACCACCTGTGAACAGGCGCGGGACTGCGACGCCGCGCGGCTGAAGGGGCCCTGCGACTGGTCGGAGCGGGTGCGGCGCTGCGACGGGAGCACACTCGAGGCCTGCCTCTGGGATGGGACCGACTACCGCTGGTATGCGACGACAGACTGCGAGCGGGTTGGCGCCGCATGCGTGGAGCGGGTCTGTCCGAATGGGGCCTGCCTGCCGACGGCCACCTGCGTGCGCGAGCCGATGCTTCAGTTCTGCGACTACTACGGCCGCTGCGACGGCAACAACCTGGTGCGCTGCATGCCGAACGACGGCGCCTCTTCCTATTCGATGGAGGTGACGCTCAACTGCGGCGACCTGATGGAGGGCGGCACCTGCATCGAGACGCCCGTCGGCGGCGAAGTGCCGGGGCCAGCCTGCGTTGCGCCGGAGCCCGACTGCGTGAACGCCTTCGGCGGCAGTTCGTGCGAGAGCGACCGCGAGCTCTCCATCTGCCTCTTTGGCCGCAAGACGACGGTCGACTGCGCAGCCTACGGCTACGACCGGTGCGATGAGGGAGTCAACGGCTTCGATTCGCGCTGCCTGCCCTGATCGGGCTTGGGGCCGGTTACGGCACCGTGCGGGTATAGCCGACGGTGAGGGCGCTCTCTGCCAGCACATGGCCTGCAATCGCGGCCTCGACCAGATCGCCCGTTACGGAGGATGGGGCATCCGCGAAGGCCAGCGGTGCATCAAGCGCATAGAGCGTGAAGGTGTAGAACTTCTCTCCAGGGCCCTGCGAGCAGGGGGCGGCATAGGCGAGCGTGGGACCATCGCTCGTGCGTCCGAAGGTGCCGGCATCGGTCAGGCCCTCTGCGAGCTCTCGCTGCGAAGCAGATAGGTTGTAGAGCACCCAGTTCCACTTCTTGCCGTCGGGGGCGATGGTGGTCGAGAGCAGCACCAGGGCACCCGTATCCTCTGGCACGCCGGTCCATGCGAGGGGCGGCGACAGGCCCATGTCGTCGCAGGTGTGGCGGGCAGGCATCGTGCCGCCATCGGCCATCACGGGGCTGGTGAGAAGGAGCGTGGCGGTCGTGTCGGCTGTGGTGTCAGCGGTCGTATCCTCCGCAACGTCGGCTGAGGTGTCGGGGTCGACTGCGGTGTCTTCAGCAACATCGGCCGTCGTGTCGGGAGCGACCGCCGTGTCGTCGACCGCATCGGCTCCGCTCCCCGTCGCGGCGTCGCTCTCCACGGCTGTATCCGCGACGGCGTCCGCAGCGCCCGAGCCCAGGTCGGATGCATCCGCGCCTGTATCTTGCGACGCCGCGCCACCACCTTCTTCTCCGCTGTCACCGCTGCAGGCGACCAGGAATGCGACCATACCGAACTGCCAAACTTTGCTCATTGCCTCTCTCTCCTTGCCCAAACAAAACCGGCCCGCGCGGCCAGCAGCGCGGTACCCAACACGAGCAGCACAAAGCCAAGCGTCGGCCGCTCCGATGGCGCGGCTGCAACCTCAGCCGGCACCGGCTCGAAGCCTGTAACCTTCAGTTCACTCCAGCCACCGGCCGCTGCAAAGACAGGCTGCGGCGCCGACATGGCGGCGTAGTAGGGCCCGAAGGCGGTCGGCAGGAAGAGCCTGCAGCCTTGGGCGAGAGCCGCATCGGCAGGTCGGTCGCCGCGAAGCTGGATGACCAGATGGCGATCGACGCCGCCCGCTGCGGCAATCAGCGCGTCGCCGTCGAGCTTTCCAAGGAGCATGAGCGGCACAGGCGCTCCTCCGCAGGCGAGCGCGACGGCATCGACATCAGACAGCGCCGCAGCGATACGGAGCCCGGCAGCGACCGCGCCGTCCTGCTCTCCCGAACCCGACTTCGGAGCGCCGAGCCATCGCAGCGCGCTCACCGAGATTGCAACCTCCACGGTACCCTCGCGGAGGCGGAGTTCGGCCGAGGTCTCATCGGGGAGGTGAGCCTGTGCAGGGGCGGCAGCCAGAAGGCATCCCGCCGCAACGATGCCGGCCAGCAGGCCGGCGCGAGCGGTCATCATCGGCAGTAGACCCCGGTCTCCACAACGCCGTTCGCGGTCACGGTGCTGGTCTCAAAGTCGAAGCAGCCATCGGGGCGAGGCGTGTAGCGGAGGTAGTAGGCCCGTCCGTTGTAGGTGTACTCCATCGCATGCAGGCCCGAGGCCTCGACACGATGGACGAGGCCCTGCACGCCGCCGGCGGGCGGGCGCCCGCTCGGTCGTCCGCCACCACCGCCCTGCCGCGAAAGCGGAGGCACGCGGGGCACGGTGGTGAGGTCCACCTGACCCTTGAGGCACTTCATCACATAGGGCGGCGCGACGCTGGTATGGTAGCGGTACCCGAACTCGGTATCGGGCTGCCCGTTGCAATCGTCGAGCCTCCCCGCGGGGATGGTCGAGCCGTCGGGGTTGTTGTCGCCAAACATCGGGAAGCCGTCGAAGCCCCAGCCGAGGATGGGGTTTGCGTCACGGTTGGGCATCGCGGCGATCATGCAGACGGGGGCTGCGTGGTAGTGATAGTCGTCGCCGCGACCGGAGTGGCCTCCGCAGCGATCGAGCTGGCCTGTGATGAGGGTATCCACGGAAGGGTCGTAGGTGGTGGTGTCGATCGCGCCGGCACCCGAATAGTCGTAGATGGGGACGCCATTGACTGCGACACCGAGCGCGCCGTCGACCGTGAGCGGCGCGGGGGCGAAGGTGGGCGCAAGCAGGACGGGGACGGTGTGTCCGGGTGCCTCGACGGGGATCTGCTCATTGGTGGCGGTGATGCCGTTCATGAGGTCGTGGTCGGGGAAGGTGTTGGAGGTGAGCTGCGCCTTGGTCGCGTCACAGGTGATGGTGACCTTGTCGGCAAAGCCGGCCTCCTCGATGGAGCGTCGGATGCGCTCGCAGCGGCGCTCTTCGGGCGTGAGACCATCGCCGGAGCCATCGGGAGCCGTGTCAGCAGTGGTGTCGGCCGTCGTATCCTCCACGGAGCCATCGGGAGCCGTGTCGGCGGAGGCGTCAGCGGACGATCCCTCCGTATCGGCGTCGGCGGCGGTGTCGGCGGTGGTGTCTGAGGTCGTTTCGAGGGCGGTGTCGAGGGCGGTGTCGACGGTGGTGTCGGACGCGTCGGACGCGTTGCCCGAGGCAGTGTCGCTATCGCCGCAGGCTGCGAGGAGCAGAAGAGGCATGAGAAGGAGATACTGCTTGGTCATGGTTCCACCGGAATCGAGGCGCCGAAATCGTTTAGGAAGGCGCTGTGTTGCTCTGTGAGGATGGCTGTCTGTCAGGTCTCTCGCCGCGAAACGACGCGCCTTCGCCGAACGCCGTCAAACAGGCCGCATTGAACCCGCGAGACCCTCGCATCGCGACCCTGCATCAGCTCAGCATATTGTTGCAGCCTCACCCGAACATTTTTGCCCGCGTGGTTCACTTTCCTCGATGTCATCGCGTTCGCCGCGCCCAGCAAGGAGCGCAACTGGGTGGTCCGCCACGCCGTCCGCCACCCCGCCAAGCAGGGTGTCGCCAGGGCCATCGCGCTCCGCCGGAAGGCGAAGTAGCCGCGATCAGAGGCTGTGGGCGCCCGAGTGTTGCACCGGCCTGCCGATGCGCTTGACTAGGTCGTCTTTGTCGACCGAGCGGCCCAGCGCCTCCTCAGCATCGACCTTCTTGTTGCGGACGAGCTGGGCGAGCTCCTCGTTGAGCAGCTGCATGCCCACAGCCTTGCCGGTCTGCATCGTGCCGGGGATCTGGAAGGTGCGGCCATCGCGGATGAGGTGGTTGATGGCGGGCGTCGAGACGAGCACCTCAAGCGCGGCAATACGACCACCGCCGATGCGCTTGCAGAGCGTCTGACAGATAACACCACGCAGCGACTCGGCGAGACCCGAACGCACAGCACCATGCATCTCTGCGGGGAAGAGGTCGACGATGCGGTCGATGGTGCTCGCCGCAGTATTCGTGTGGAGCGTGGCGAAGACCAGGTGACCCGTGTTGGCCGTCTCGAGTGCAAGGTGGACCGTCTCGCGGTCGCGGAGCTCGCCGACGAGGACGATATCGGGGTCTTCGCGGAGGGCTGCCTTCAGGGCGCGGGCGAAGCTCTTGGTGTGGG
>JABMMX010000389.1 GCA_013205435.1 Deltaproteobacteria bacterium | reverse complement strand
TCCGCTGGCTCTCCGACCTCACCCACCAGGGCGTCATCGACACCCTCCTCCTCGCCCGCTCCATGCGCGAGCGCTTCGCCTCGCTCCCCGAAATCGCCGCGCGCGGCATCGTCGTCAACCGCGACGAACTCTACTACTCGGGCAACTCGCAGGGCGGCATCTACGGCGCCACCTACATGGCCCTCTCCACCGATGTGCAGCGAGGCCACCTCGGTGTGCCCGGCCAGAACTACTCCACCCTGCTCCACCGCTCGAAGGACTTCGAACCCTTCTTCGTCGTCCTCAAGAGCACCCTCCGCACCGCCTCCAACGTGGCCGTCGCCCTCTCCGCCATCCAGCTCCTCTGGGACGGCGTAGACCCCGTCAGCTACTGGAAGCACATCGAGACCGAGCCCTTCCCGGGCAACAGCCCCCACCAGGTGCTCTGCGCCGTCGCAAAGGGCGACTACCAGGTAGCCCCCGTGACCATGGAGGTGGTGGCCCGCAGCGACGACGGCCTGGCCATCATGGACAACTACGACGCCGAACGCACCCCCTGGAATGTGACCGAGGTGCCCTACCCCCACACCGGCTCAGGCCTCGTCCTCTGGGACTACGGCAACCCCTGGGGACCCCGCGCCAACACGCCCCCGGTCGAGACCGACCTCGGCGACCCGCACGACAGGCCCCGCCGCCTCGACAGCCACAACGACCAGCTCATCCACTTCTGCCGGACGGGCGAAATCATCGACGTCTGCGGCGGCGACGGTTGCCGCCCCGAGTAGGCTAGGTGCCGAGCGGCCGCGGCGGACCGTGGCCTACCTCGAGCGCCAGCTCCACCCGGTTGCGGCCCGCCTTCTTGGCCCGGTAGAGCGCTGCGTCGGCCGCCTCGAGCAGCTCGGTCGGCGTCTCGCCATGCTCGGGGAACGAGGCTACACCCAGCGAGATGGTGGCGGAGATGGGCCCTGCGGCCGTCTGGATCGGCGTCGCCGCAATGCTGGTGCGCCAGGCCTCGGCTCGCTCGAGGGCGGTCGCCAGCGGCATCTTGGGCATGACCACAAGGAACTCCTCGCCGCCGAGCCGGCAGGGGATGTCTTCGGCGCGTGAGCCGGCCGTCAGCCGGGCTGCGAGCGACTTCAGCACCTCGTCGCCGGCCGGGTGACCGTAGGTGTCGTTGACCTGCTTGAAGTGGTCCACATCCATCACCAGCAACGCGATGGGCCGCTTCTCGCGGATGCAGCGGGCCAGCTCGCGGTCGAAGGTGGGCTCGAGGTAGCGCCGGTTGAAGAGCCCCGTCATCGGGTCCCGGTTGGCCTCTTCGCGCAGCGCCGTCTGCAGCTTGCGGTTCTCCTCGAGCTGCCGGTGCAACGCCTCCTCCGACTCCCTGCCCTTGGCAGACATCTCGTGGAGCCGCCGCGAGCGCAGGTAGGCCTCGTAGGCCACCGTCAGCAGGTAGACCGTCACACTCGCGATGCTCAGCGCAGTCACATGGCCCGCCGTCTCCGGCCGGTAGGCGCCACCCTGCGCAAGCTGCGCAGGCAGCGCGCCGAGCGCAAAGATGGCGATCGCCTGCACCAGCCCCGCCACGCTGGCGAAGGCGGTCAGGTTCACCGTCGCGCCCACAAAGAGCCCAAAGGCGAGCCAGAGGGGAAAGCCGAGCACCGACGCCCAGGCCCCGTAGATGAGCGCATCCACCCGCAGGTTCCAGAGCTCTGCGGTCAATGGGCTCGCAGACTTCACCGCCATGCGGTAGGCCGCCACGGGCCAGCCAAGAAAGGTCACTGGGAGCGCCACCCACAACAGCGGTGGCGCCTCCGCCGTCTGCATGTGGGCCGCCAGCGTGAGCAGCACCATCACGAAACCGATCGTCCGATTCCGGTGGTTCATTCGAACCGCCCAATGTACTTGCTGCGTCACGGTTACCGCACAGGCTGAAGACTTCTATTTCCCGTAGCAAAGCCTCAGACCTCGAACCAGAAACGTGCGGGTGTCGTTTAGAGCACCCCCGCCGATGGCCACCACACCCACCGAACTCGCCCTCTACGACGCCACCGCCGACGCCTACCGCGTCCGCACAGGCAGTTGCGAAGGGCGCTAACACTGCAACGCCGCCAGAGGCGAGTAGCCGGTGGACTGGCTACGGAGCAGCACCCTGCTCCGAAAAGCGCTCGTCGGGAGATCAGCGTGCCTGTAGCCGCTTGGTCAGCGTCGAAACAATGAAGATTGTGGAAGGCCTGTCTGGGGTTGGGTGGTGATGCCCTTGAGCGATTCCTGCCCCAACGGGGCAGCGCATACCAGCCCAGGGCAACGCCCTGGGAATCATGTGACGCACCGCCCCAACCCCCAAACCGGCGCGCCCCAACCCCCAAACCGGCGCGCCCCAACCCCCAAACCGGCGCGCCTCAACCCCCAAACCGGCGCGTGTCCATACCCACGACCCGGCGCGTGTCCATACCCACGACCCGGTTCCCAGGGTTGCACCCTGGGAATCACGCCACGCGCATTTCCGCAGTGTAACGGAACGCCGCAGACCGTCCCCCTCAAGCATACCGGTCACGGCCGGACCAGAGGGAGGTCGCCCCACCCCTCCCGAACCCCTACTTCGTCAGGCTCGCGTCGAACTGTTCCGGCCGCACGCCCGTGGCGGCCAGCAGTGAGTAGCCGGCCTGCGCCACCTCCTCC
>JABMMX010000388.1 GCA_013205435.1 Deltaproteobacteria bacterium | reverse complement strand
CCGCGGCCAGGTCAGCAGGTTCACCAGCGTCACCACCAGCGCCATCAGCGCCAGCCCCGCACAGATCCAGGCCAGCGTCATCATGCGCCACCTGCCGCGTAGTTGCGCCGCATCAGCAGTCGCGCGATCCGACTTCGCCGCAGCCCCGCAAAGAGCGGCAACCAGAAGGAGTTTCCTCCCCGTCGCAGGTGCACCGCCATGCGCACGAGCGGCCGCTCCAACGCGCGATCGATGCGCTCCGGCACCACCGTCTCTGCCCAGCCCCGCCAGCCTCCCGCCGCATCCGAAACCGCCGATCGAAGATAGAAGGGGCCGCGCTCCACCGGCGCCGCGAGCGTGAGCGTCAGTATCTCTGCACCCTCCGAAACCGTCACCTGCTCGGCCATCCGAACTCCGTAGCGGTCGCGCCGCGAGCCCGACCGAGAGATGCAGTCTGGCTCAATGCGCCGCACCTCTCCCGACGGCTCCAGCCACCGACCAATCAGACGCTCCGGTCCGCCGCCCTCGGGTTGCAGGAGGTAGAGCACCAGCGTGCGTTCCGCGCTGCTCGCGCGGAGCCAGATCCAGGAGGCAATGCCGAGCTGGTCGAGCTGCTTCGGTGCCCAGTTGCGGTCGTGGTAGCCGCGCCCCGCGACCTTGAGCGAAAGCCCTTCGGTCAGCAGCTCCACCTCACCCGTGCCAAGACCTGCGACCACGCCCCAGCGGTGGCCGGTTGTTCCGGCAGGCTCACCCGCCGCGAACTCCTGCGCGAGCCTGCCCTCGAGCCGTAGATGGCCGCGCAAGGCCGGAAGCTCCGCCTGCTTGCAGTCGATCGCAGCCTCCAGCCGCACCCGACCCTCGCCGATGCTCCGACGAATGACAGTGCTACCGAAGCGCCAGACCTCCTCCGCGCCCGGGCCGCCCGGCTCCCAGTGGGCCTCCGCTGGATCGAACTGCTGAAGCAGGTAGTACTCCTGTCGCCCGTCGCGGTAGAAGGCTACATTCAGCGAAGGCCACGCCGCTGCCGCCTGCGCCTTTCCCTGTCGCGTCGCATCCATCAAGCCTGGAAGAAAGGGAAGCCCCCACGACCAGATCAACACCGCTCCATTGCCATGATCATCGACAATGTCTGCATACCACCAGGCGAACCCGCCGGCCCGCTCGACGCACTCCCGTGCCGTCTGCTGCAGTGCATCTACCAACTCGATCATGCTCCGCTCCCTTGGGCCCGGCCGTGAGCGAGAAAGACTCGCTGCTCCTGCTCGGCGCAGGTCCCATCGGCCTCGCTGCCGCAGTTGAGGCGTCGACAGGGGCTACCCCTTTTCGATGCATCGCGCCAAGCATAGATGCGCCGTGGCTGCCAAACTATGCGCTCTGGAAGAGCGATGCGGCACGCCTCGATCTCACCGCAGATCTCCGCCTTGCATTCGACGCCGTCGATTTCGTTGGCCTCTCGGGTAGCACCAGGACCATCCCGCTCGGTTATGGCTTTCTAAACAACACAACCCTCCAGCGACGCCTCCGAGCCAACTCCGACGGCCGCTGGCAGCAGGGCCGGGTAGAGGCCCTGACCGAGGCTCCCGACGGCGTCACCGCCACGCTCGACGACGGCACCACCCTCAAGGCCAGCGTTGTCCTTGATGCACGCGGCAGCAGGTCGGCGCAGGGCGGGGCGCCGCTGCCGGCCCAGACGGCCTTCGGCGTCGAGATCGAGCTGCCGCAGGGCCACCCCGGCCTCCCGATGCGCTTCATGGATTGGTCGTTCGCCGCCCCGGCCGGCGAGCCGCCGAGCTTCCTCTACAGCGTGCCGATTGCACCGGGCCGGCTCTTTGTGGAGGAGACCGTCCTCTCTGCTCGGCCGGCCTTCGCCATCGAACGGCTCCGCGAGCGGCTGAAGGCACGCCTCGAAGGCCTCGGCCTGGGCGCCGCACCCTGGATCGCCGGCACCGAGGAGCATTGCTACATCCCCATGGGTGGGCTGCCGCCCGCGGCGGGTGGTTCCGTCATTCCCATCGGCGCCGCCGCAGGCTGGGTCCATCCGGCATCGGGCTACCTGCTCGGTCACGGCCTTGGTTGGGCCCGCGACGCAGCGCGCGTGGCCGCGACGGGCGCCGCCGCTACCGAGGTCTGGCAGGCTGCCTGGCCCGCCGATCGGCGTCGCATGTGGGCGCTCTATCGCTTCGGGCTCGACCTCCTGCTCCGCTCCGACCACGCTCAAACCTCCGCCTTCTTCGATGAGTTCTTCCAACTCCCGCTGGACCGCGTCCAAGCCTATCTCACGGCCTCGGGCAGCGCGAACGAGCTTGCTTCGACCATGTGGATGCTCTTCGCTCAAGGCTCCTGGTCGCTCAAACGGCGGCTCGCTGCGGCGGGACTGCGGCCCGAAGCCCTCAGGCTTGTGCGGGAGCTTTCGGGCGATTGATTCAAATCCCACCGCAACTCCACGGCGGTCGACGCATCTCAATCGTTAGATTCCTCCTGCGCTTCTCGCTCAAGGCTCTATCGCATGGCGAACTCCGCCTCTCCACAACCCGCTCGCAGCGGGCCCGCGACCGAAACGCGTCACGGTGCGACGCCAGTCGCCACACCGCTCGAAGCAGTCGAGAGCCTGATCTGGCGGCTTGCCACGGGGCCCCGCCTTGATCGCCTCGGAGCAATCGTCGGAGAGCACCTCGCCACAGGCGGAAAGCGGCTCCGTGCCAAACTCGCTCTTGGGGCCTGTGCTGCTGTCGGCCTCCCCGTCGAAGCCGCCATCCCCTGGGCTGCAGCCTGCGAGCTCCTCCACAATGCAAGCCTCGTCCACGATGATCTCCAGGATGGCGATACCGTCCGTCGAGGTCACCCCACCACTTGGGCCATGCACGGTATGCCCCAAGCTGTGAACGCCGGCGACCTGCTCCTCATGCTCCCCTTCGTAGCGCTCGACACCGACGGGCTACCCGAAGCTGCGCGTTGGCCGCTCGCGCGCGCCCTCGCCAAAGATGCTGAGACCACCGTCCGAGGCCAATCTGCGGAGCTCGATATGCTCCGCGGCCAACGCCTCGACAACGACCACTACAACGAGGCCGTCGCCGGCAAGACTGCGGCGCTGTTCGCGCTCCCGGTTTCTGGCGCGCTCATCATCGCTGGGCGCGCTGCCGATGCTGCTCGTCTTTCTGCCCCCTTCGCAGAGCTCGGCATGCTCTTTCAGCTGCAGGACGATGTTGTCGACCTCTACGGCGACAAGGGTCGGGGCGAGCGGGGCGCAGACATCCGAGAAGGCAAGGTGAGCGCGCTTGTCGTAGAGCACCTCAGCCGCTCTCCGCGCGACCGCTCTCGCCTCGTAGAGATCCTCCTGCGATCCCGCGAACGCACCAGTGCTGACGATGTATCCTGGGCTGCCCTGCAGTTCGAGGAGTCCGGTGCGCTCGATGCTGTCCTCGAACGCATCCACGGCATTGCCGCACAGGCCCGCGCCGAGCTCGCGGCAGAGCCTGCCTTGCTCGCCGTTGCCGAAGAACTCATCGCTCGCTCACTCGCTCCCCTTGCCTTCCTTCCGGGGCGAGCCCACCACCCATCACAACGCCAAGCAAGCCCGAGTGGCAATGCGGCACAGGCCGTCTAACACGGCATCCGGAGTCTCTTCATGACCCGTTCAGGCAATCGCGCCATCGTCATCGGTTCCGGCTTCGGAGGGCTCGCGTCGGCTATCCGCCTTCGCGCGCGCGGCTGGGAGGTCACCGTCCTTGAGGCCAACGACGAAGCCGGTGGCCGCGCCTCCGTCTTCAAGCGCGACGGCTTTACCTTCGACGCCGGCCCCACCGTGATCACCGCACCCTACCTCATCGATGAGCTCTTCGAACTCGTCGGTCGCAGGCGCGAAGACTACTTCCAGCTCGTGCCCGTAGACCCCTTCTACCGCATCGAGTTCCACGACGGCTCCCGCTTCGACTACGTGGGCGACGAAGAGCGCCTGCTCGCAAACATCCGCGCCATCAACCCCCGCGACGTCGACAACTACCAACGGCTGGTCGCCAAGGCGAAAGAGATCTTCGACATCGGCTACATGCAGCTCGCAGACCGCCCCTTCGACCGCATCAGCGAGATGCTCCGCGTCATCCCCGACATGATCCGCCTCAGCTCCTACAAGTCGGTCTACGGCCTCGTCGCCAGCTTTATGGAGGATGAGCGGCTCCGCCAGGTCTTCACCTTCCAGCCCCTGCTCGTCGGTGGAAACCCCTTCCAGACCAGCTCCATCTACATGCTCATCCACTGGCTCGAGCGGCAGTGGGGCGTCCACTACGCGCTCGGCGGCACCACCGCCATCGTAGGCTCGCTCACCCGCCTCCTCACAGAGCTCGACGTTGAGATTCGTCTGAACGCGCCAGTCGCAGAGATCGAGGTCAACGCAAATGGTGCCGTCAGCGGCGTCCGGCTCGAGAACGGCGAGACCATCGAGGCCGACCTCATTGTCAGCAACGCCGACCCCTCCGTGGTCTACACAAAGATGGTCGCAGCCAAGCACCGCAAGAAGTACACCGACGGCTCCATCGCCCGCCGTCGGCAGTCCATGAGTCTCTTCGTCGCCTACTTCGGCACCAAGAAGACCTACGAAGACATTGCTCACCACACCATCATCCTCGGGCCCCGCTACAAGGGCCTTCTCAATGACATCTTCAACAAGCGGATCCTTGCAGAAGACTTCTCGCTCTACCTGCACGCGCCCACCCGCTCCGACAAGAGCATGGCGCCGGAAGGCAACGAGTGCTTCTACGTCCTCTCGCCGGTGCCCAACGAGAAGTCCGGCATCGACTGGGAGGCGCAGTCCGAGGAGTACCTCGACCGCATCCTGAGCTTCCTTGATCGAACCCACCTCCCGGGCCTGAAGGACAACCTCGCCACCTCCTTCTCGGTCGACCCCCGCTACTTCTCGGGCCGGCTCCGCAGCATGGATGGCGCCGCCTTCGGTCTCGAGCCGCGGCTCACGCAGAGCGCCTACTTCCGCTATCACAACAAGTCCGACGACGTGACCAACCTCTTCTTCGCCGGCGCCTCGACCCACCCCGGCGCTGGCGTCCCAGGCGTGCTGTGCGGCGCGAAGGTGCTCGAGCACACCCTGCCCGAACTCCCCGCTGCCCTCCGTGTGCCGCTCCCCTCGGTGAGCGCAGCCGCGTCCAGGCGGTGACCACGGCGCTTCAGCCAGGGTCACAGGCCCGCGAAGCCGCCTTCTCGGAGGCCGTCGCGACGCTCTCCGCAGGCTCCAAGACCTTCCGGCTCGCCTCTAGGCTTCTGCCTCCGGAGGCGCTCGGCTGGGGCGCCATCGTCTACCGCTTCTGCCGCCGCGTCGACGACGCCGTGGATGAGGCGCCGAGCGCAGCTGAGGCCTCCGCGGCAGTGACCGCGCTCCGCGCAGAGCTCGACGGCGCAGCCACCGCCGATGCTCCGATGCAGCTCTTCGCCCAGTTCTGCGCCCAAGCCCCCGTCCTTCACGGCGCCGCGCTCGCGCTCATGGAGGGCGTGGAGAGCGACCTCACACCCGCCCGCTTCGAGAGCGACGACGACCTCCTCCGCTACGCCTACGGCGTGGCCGGCACGGTCGGACTCATGATG
>JABMMX010000387.1 GCA_013205435.1 Deltaproteobacteria bacterium | reverse complement strand
GCGTCGGCGTGGGCGTTCCGCCGCGTGCCATCGAGAAGGTCGTGGGCATTACCAAGGCCTACGCAACCCGCGTTGGCGCCGGCCCCTTCCCGACCGAGCTGTTCGACGAAGATGGCGCCCAGCTCCGTGCCCGCGGCCAGGAGTTCGGCGCCACCACCGGGCGGCCCCGCCGGTGCGGCTGGTTCGATGCTGCTGCCGTGCGCTACGCCCACCGCCTCAACGACTTCACGGGACTGGCGATCACCAAACTCGACGTCCTCAGCGGCTTCGATGAGATCAAGGTCTGCGTAGCCTACAACCTCGATGGCCAGCGGCTCGAAGTGGCGGATGCCGACGCGGTCTCCCTTCAGCGCTCGGTCCCCATCTACGAGACATGGCCGGGCTGGAAGCAGGACCTCACCGCCGTGCGCCGGCTCGAAGACCTTCCCGCCGCCGCCCGCGCCTACCTCGACCGGCTGACCGAACTTTGCGGCGTGCCCATCGATGTCGTATCGGTCGGCCCCGACCGCGCGCAAACGCTGGTTTTGCACCAACCCTTCTGATAGCAGACGGGGAGAGGGAGGCACCTTCTACCCGAACAGGTGAGATTCGATGCGTTCACGCCAGATTGCTCCAAACTTGCTCGGCGCTGCCTCTCTGCTGACCATGCTGACGGTCGCCTCCGCCGCGCACGCCCAGTTTGAGGCGCTCGATGAGCCCGCGCCTGTTGCGGCCCCTGCGCCAGTAGTGGCTCCTGCGCCATTAGTGGCTCCTGCGCCTGTTGCGGCTCCTGCGCCTGTTGCGGCTCCAGCGCCAGTGGTGGCTCCTGCGCCTGTTGCGGCCCCTGCGCCCGTTGCGGCTCCTGCGCCTGTTGCGGCTCCCGCGCCTGTTGCGGCTCCAGCGCCAGTGGTGGCTCCTGCGCCCGTTGTGGCTCCCGCGCCTGTTGCGGCTCCTGCACCAGTAGCGGCTCCCGCGCCTGTTGCGGCTCCCGCGCCCGTTGCGGCTCCCGCGCCTGTTGCGGCTCCCGCGCCCGTTGCGGCTCCTGCGCCTGTTGCGGCTCCTGCGCCAGTGGCAGCTCCCGCGCCCGTTGCGGCTCCGGCGCCTGTTGCGGCTCCTGCGCCAGTGGCAGCTCCCGCGCCCGTTGCGGCTCCCGCGCCTGTTGCGTCGTCCGCCTCCAACGAATCGGCCTGGCTCGACGCCACCGATGCCGCCGACGCTGCCGCCGCCTCGAACGACTGGCTCGTTGCGGCCGCCCGCTTCGGAGATGCTGCAAAGCTCGCCCCCGACTCCGTGGAGAGCCACTACAAGCTGGCCGTCGCCCGGGCGATCGCCGGCGACATGGTGGGCGCACGCAACGCGCTGAATCGGGTCAAGGAGCTGGCGCCTACCTTCCCGGCCATCGACGACCTCATCGCCCGTGTCGAACCCCGCGCGCAGGCCTACCTTGCAAAGTCGGTCGACGTTGCCGCTGCCCAGGGCACCGAAGAGGAGCGTGCCGCGGAGGCGACTTCGCTCGCGGCAGAGCGTTCTTGGCTCATGAGCCTTCGGACGCTCCAGGGGCTCCCCGCGCAGGCCGCCGTCGCCGCCCGCCGCGACCTCGCCGCGCTCGAGGGCAAGGTAGCCGAGTCTGCTCGACTGGCCCTGGTGGCCATCGCACAGTCGCCCTCCGACCTCCCGCTCTACGCCCGCGCGGCCGACGCACTGCGCGTGGCCGGAGAGATTGAGCGAGCGCGCTACTACCGACAGATTTTCGTCGACCTTGGCGGCGACCCGACGCTGGTTGCCCCTGTGACCGGCGCGCTCAACCGGCTCCCGTCCGACGAGCGTTAGACCCCAGCGTGAGCAGTCCATGAGCGGCAAACAGCCCCCGAAGTCGACCGACGAGACGCCCGATGATGCGACACGGCTGCGCGAGCGGCTGGAGTCGCTCTTCCCGGAACGCCTGCGTCGCCGCGTGACCTCCACGGGCGAGGTTGGCGCGGCCATCGGTGGCGAGGTGCTCCGCAGCGTTGTGGGCGACCTCAAGCTCCCGCGCGAAGCGGTCCACTACATGCTCGCTCAGGCCGACGCGACCAAGCGTGAGGTGGTGCGCGTTGCCGCCAACGAGTTCCGCGACTTTCTGGAGACCGCCAACCTGGGAGACGAGGTCGCCAAGGTGCTGACCAAGCTCTCCTTCGAGATCCGCACCGAGATCCGGTTTGTGCCCAACGACGCGGCCTTCAAGCCGGCCGTCACCTCGCGGGTCCGGGTGGTCGACACCGCAGAGGCCGAACAGGCGAAGCCGGGCGAGTCGGTGGCGTCGAGCGTGCTTGAAGAGGTCATTCGCGGTGCCGCGCAGGAGTTCGCAGACCGGGTGCTAGGCCGCCGCGGGAAGGGCGAAGAGCCGGCAGCCGCCACACCGCCCGCTCAGCCGGCCGTTCCTGCTGCCGCCGCCGTCCCGGAGGCACTCGAGGCGCCAAAAACGCGAACGCGCCGCAAGCGGACTGGCGGCGCGACCGGCTAGCCGAAGCGGAGGCGTTACTTCCGCGCGACCGTGATATGCTCGATGATGACATCCTGCAGCGGACGGTCGCCAGGGGCAGCCGGCACGCGGGCGATCTGCTTGATGATGTCGGTCTCGTCGCAGGCGCCGAACACGGAGTGCCGGTTGTCGAGGTGGGCTGTGGCCCGGGCCGTGATGAAGAACTGGCTGCCGGTGGTGCCGGGGCCGGAGTTCGCCATGGAGAGGGTGCCGGCCTTGTCGTGGCGGAGCGTGGGCT
>JABMMX010000386.1 GCA_013205435.1 Deltaproteobacteria bacterium | reverse complement strand
TCGTCGCAGCTCTCGCCGAGGTAGCTCTGCTGGATGCCATCTCCGCAGAACTCGCGCACGCAGCGGGTGTTGCAGCCGTCGGTGTCGGTGCGGTTTCCGTCGTCGCAGAGCTCGCCGAGGTAGGACTGCAAGATGCCGTCTCCGCAATACTCGCGGGTGCAGCGGTTGGTGCAGCCGTCGCGGTCGGTTGGGTTTCCGTCGTCGCACTGCTCGCCGCGGCCGGGCTGGGCGATGCCGTCGCCACAGAACTCCACCGCGCAGGTCGGTCCACAGCCGTCATCGGAGCCCAGGTTTCCGTCGTCGCAGGCCTCGCCGCTGTCGCGCACGCCGTCGCCACAGCCCGCGAGCAGGCAGGTTGTGCGGCAGGCGTTGGCCAGCGTGTCGCTGTTGGCGGCGCCATCGTCGCAGGCCTCGCCGAGGATGGTCTGAACCGTGCCGTCACCGCAGAGCTCGCCGATGCAGAGCGCCGAGCAGCCGTCGCCCGAGGTTGTGTTGCCGTCGTCGCAACGCTCGCCCGTCTGCACGGTACCGTCTCCGCAGAACTCGACCACGCAAACATCGTTGCAGCCGTCGCTGCTCACGGTGTTGCCGTCGTCGCAGCCCTCGTCGCCGTCGACGAAGCCGTCGCCGCAGGTCACCTGCCGACAGAGCGAGAGGTCGAGCTGGCAGTCGGCAGCGCAGGCGATCGTGCCGGCCACGAAGGCCTCGGTGCGGCAGGTGCGGTCGCCTGCAACGGTGCCGTCGCAGTCCTCGCCGAGCTCCGGCTGGGTGATGCTGTCGCCGCAGCGGGGCGGCAGCGTGGTGTCGACCTCGGTGTCGGCTTCGGTGTCGGCTTCGGTATCGGGCCCGGTGTCCGCGGCTGTGTCAGCCTCGGTGTCGGGCGTCGTATCGGCCTCGGTGTCGAGCGTCGTGTCTTCCGCCGCATCCGCGGCCGTGTCGTCTGCCGTGTCGGCCGCGCCACCAGCCGGCTTCGCCTCATCACAGGCCGCCAGCACCAGCGCCGCCATTGCCAAACTCCGCCAACCCATCGTTGCTCTCGTCATCGTCCAACCTTCGCGCTGCGTGAGGTTCCGGCCCGCAACTGCAGACCCACCGCCCCGATTGTCGCACAAGTTGCAGCAATTGCCTTCGAGATTGTAGAAACGCGCACCATCCGTGGACGAGGTACCCCATGAAGACTGCCCAGACGACACTTCTCCTTCTTACCATTGCCCTCTCGTCCTGCACCGACGCGCCGGCCGTTTCCACGCCCGAGCGGGGCGCCGGCCGCGACGCCGGTACCACCGACACAGCTACCGACACGGCCTCCGACACCGCGCTGGACACGACCGCCGACAGCGGTGCCGATACGTCCGCGGATACAGCTGCCGACACCGCGCCCGACACAGCCGCAGACACCGCGGTCGACACCACCCCCACCCTCTGCCCGCCCAACGCCCGCGAGTGTCTCGACACCAGCCGCTTCCGCATCTGCGCCGCCGACGGCTCGCAGTGGAACGAGTCGGCCTGCGGCGGCGCCACCTACTGCGACCAAGGCCTCTGCCGCGACCAGGCCTGCGTCGCCAACGTCATGTTCCTCATCGACGGCTCCAGCAGCATGGGCTCTGAGTTCCCCAACGTGCGCCGCTCCGTCGCCTCGGTTATCTCCGCCAACCCCGAGGTCGCCTTCGGCCTCTCCATGTTCCCCGTTGGGCTCGGCTGCTCCATCGGTGACGGCTCGCCCGGCCTCTTCCAGCCGCCTGTCAACTGGCCCCACGTGCCGCTTACCCTGAACGCCTCGTCGCCCATCGACGGCTGGTTCGCCGCCAACGACGCAGCCGGCGGCGCAACGCCGCTCATCTCCGCCATGGAGTGGTTCGCCGACAACGCCCGCACCGTCTGGGGCGACGCGCTCGGTGGCGCCTACCTCGTCGTCATGACCGAGGGCGCCGACACCTGCCAGTGCGACCAAGACGACCCCGACCGCTCCGCCTGCCTCGTTGACGGCCTCTCCTCCGCCACCCGCGCGCTCGCTGCCGCAGGCGTGAAGACCTACGTCATCGGCTACCAGTATGGCGAAGAGCCCGAGGCCCTCAACGCCATCGCCCAGAACGGCGGCACCACCTTCACCGAGTTCGTCTACGC
>JABMMX010000385.1 GCA_013205435.1 Deltaproteobacteria bacterium | reverse complement strand
CCAGCGGCCTCCTCACCCTGCAGCTCGGCGGAAACTGGCTCGAAGATCCCACCCGCGACGGCCTCCAGTTCTCCGGCGGAACCGTCGCCGGCCAGTGGACCAAGACGCAGCTCCTCACCGTCGCCACACCGCCCGCCACGGCCTCCATCATCGTCCCCACCACAGCCGGCACACCCGCCCAGCGCTGGGTCGTCGAGCGCCTCGCCGTACCCCTCCCCACGCTCATGCCGAGCTACAACCAGATCGGCTTCGACTCGCTCTGGTTCACCGTCACGGCGGTCGAGACGAACGAGGCCGGCCTCGTCACCTGGTTCTCCAGCGCCCGGCGCGCCGCCGACAGCACCATCGAGCCCGACCCTGCCTCCGGCGCAGCCTTCCCCATGCTCGCACAAACCAGCGACGGCCTCCTCACCCTCCAGAACCGGGGCGGCATGACCCTCGAGGTCATGAGCGCAACCCTCTCCTTCGCCTCCTTCCGCATCAGCGCGGCGCTCGACGACAGCCTCCGCACCACCACCACCGCCAGCGTCGTCGCGAGCGGCCCCTGCGGCTCCATCGAGCTCTACGGCCCCTTCCTCCGCACGCTCGGCCTCTGCAACCCCGACGACGACAGCCTCACCGCGCTCGGCGCCGCCAACCTCCGCCCCGTCAACGCGGCCGGCACCATCGCGGGCCCAGGCCCCATCGGCGAGGTGCAGTTCGCCCGCACAGCGACCGGCATCGAGGCACAGCTCCTCTCACCAAACCTGCTGCGCACCGAACACGGCTTCGGCCTGCTGATCATCGACGCCGCCACAGGCATCCCCCTCTCCGACCCCCGCCTCCGCGCCCCCACCGTCACCACCGACGCAGCGGGCAATGCAGAGGCCCTCGCGCTCGATGCAGGCCCCGTCCCGCTCCCCGCCAGCCTCCGCCTCTGGCTCATGGTCGACGGCTATCCGACCGCCAGCACCACACTCTGACACCGCTGCGGTTGACAGAGTTGGCGCGAGGCGTGAAGCGTGGCCGCCACCACCACTCCGGAGCCCATCATGTCTAAGCCACTCGGCCCTTCGCGCCCCTCCACTCCCAACCTCCCCGGCAAGTCGGGCGGCGGACGCACGGTCATTCCCACGGGCGCAAAGCCGGTGAGCGGCAAGCCAGCGGCCAGCAAATCGTCGGGCGGCAAGAAGGGATGAGCCTGGCTCGCGCCACGGCCCTTGCCGCGGTGTCGCTGCTCGCCCTCACGGCCTGCGACGAGGTGGCCGGCCCGCGCGGCACGCCATGCACCGAGGCGCTCATCCCGAACGCCTTCGCCTGGCGCTGGGAGCGCACCAACCACCGCGTCTCAGAGCTCGGTTTCACGACTGTCGCAGCGGTCGACGACCCCTGCTCCGCCTCCGCCGTGCGCGCCAGCTTCGTGGGCGGGGACTTCACCACGGGCGCCTTCGGAGAAGACCTTCCGGCACTCCGCTGGCAGGCGCAGCGCATCGTCGGCGACGGCACCACCTTTGCAGCCGCAACGGTCGAACTCGCAGGCCGCCTCGAGCCCGGCGCACCGGGCCAGCTCCGCCGTAAGGTCTCGCTCCGCGCGCTCGGCCTCGACGGCTTCGACCATGTCACCGCCCTCATCGGCGGCCTCTCCTTCACCACCACCACCGCGGCCCCGGCGGGCTATCCTGCCGACTACAGCCCCGAGCTGGGCTACACCTCGCGCGGCCTCCGGCTCGAGGTCGCAGCCGACCGCACCAGCGACGACGAGGCCACCATCACCGCGGAGGCCTGGCTCGAGCCTGGCACCAGCCCCGACCGCGACGACCTCAACCGAGCCGTCGCCTTTGCCGCGCAGGAGGCCACCGTGCAGGTCCTCCTCATCGGCACCCAGGCGCCGCCCGACGCGGGCAGCGTGGACTACACGCTGAGCTACCCCAAGCAGGCGATGCTGAACGACACCACGAAGCTCGCGCATGCCTCCGCCGCGCAGCAGCAGACCGGGCTCCCTTCCGGCGGCCCCGGCGTGGTTGGCTTCTCCGCCATCCGCTGGGAGCTGGCGCCCAGCCTCGCCTGTGCCGGCGCCAACCGGTGCGACCTCGGCGAGAGCTGCACCGCCGGCCTCTGCTCCGAGCTGCAGGGCCCGCAGGGCTACTACCTGCGCGAGCTCTCGGTGGCCGCAGCGCCCGACGGCTCAGGCCAGTGGGCCATCGACGGCTACGCCACGAACGAGGCGCTCTTCGCCCCCTACGACGCGATGGTGAACCACTTCACCGGCTCCATCCGCCACTTCCGCGGACTCACGGGCGAGGCGGTCACGGTACAGGAGACGACCGCGACGGGCACCACCGACCTGCCGCTGCCCTAGCATGCTCTCCCGCTACTTCAGCCCCGACGACCGCGCCTCGCTCCCGGTCCTGCTCCGCGAAGTCGGACTGCTCGACGCCCTCCGCCTGGGCCTCCGGGTCAAGGCCGCCGTCAACCGCGGGGAGCCCTACCTGGGCTGGCCCGAGCCGGCCGACGCCAAGGAGCGCGACAGCCGCGCGCAGATCGGCGCCGCGATTCTCCTCTACCGCGAGCTCACCGCTTCGCGCGGCCAGGCAGAGGCGCTCCGCATCACCCGCGAGGTGGTTATCGAGGCGGCCTGCGCCCAGCTCCGCCGTCAGATTGGTCCGCTCCGCCGGCAGGACCTCGAACGCCTCGCGCCGGAGGAGCGCGAGAGCTTCGCCCGCGAACGCGGCGACAAGTTCGTCAACGCCGACATGGTCTGGGGCGACATCAGCGCAGCGGGCCTCTCCTTCACGGTCACCCGCTGCCGCTTCCCCGCCATCTGCGCCACGGCAGGCGTACCCGAACTCTCCCCGGTCTTCTGCGCGGGCGATGCAAAGTTCTTCGGCACCATCGAACCCGAAGTGGAACTCCTCCGCGGCACAACGATTGCGGAGGGCGCGGGGAGTTGCCACTTCAACATCCGCTTCAAGCAACCCTGACCCAAAAACGACCGCCACCCGGCCCTCTTGCGAGAACCGGGTGGCCTGGAGTGGAGGCGGAGGGATTTGAACCCTCGTCCGAAAGCGTTCCATTTGTGCGTCTACATGCTTGTCTCACGGATTGATCTTGTCCGAGCGGCCCCCGTGAGCCGGGTTCCCGAACCAGCGCCAGATTGATCTCACTTCCGCCTCTCCTCGCGCAGAAGAGTCGGTTGCCAGCCTTCTTTGGGTTACGCCGCGGTCAGCCTTATAGGCTCGGAACTGATGCGACGTCGCTTAAGCAGCGAGAGCGTACGAAGAGTCTTCGGCAGCTATTGTTTTTGCTGGTTTTTAAAGAGGCCACCAGCACCTCTACATGCAACACAAACTTCTTCACCCTCGTCGAATCCAGAACGCCCCCAGGTAGTCGTTCACATAGCCTAAAAAGAACACTGCCAAGGTTGCCCCCAGCCCTCGCAACCTAACCACCGCAGCCAGCGATAGCAACGCAATCGCCCGCACCGCGCGACCCATCGCTCAGCAAGCCGTCTGCACTCCTCAGCGACGGCCGTGACGCGCCCGATCCATCTCACGCTTCACCTCGCGCTCCGCCGTCGCGTCCCGCTTGTCGTGCAGCTTCTTGCCCCGCGCCAGCGCCAACTCAACCTTGGCAAAGGGCCCCACAAAGTAGAGCTCAACCGGGATGAGCGACAGCCCCGCCTCCCGCAGCTCGCGCCGCAGCCGATCGAGCTCGCGCCGATGCAGCAGCAGACGCCTCACACGCCGCGGGTCGTGGTTGAACTGGTTCGCCTGCGTGTACTCATGCACATGCATGTTGCGGATGAAGAGCTGGTCGCCCTCGAACTGCGCGAACGACTCGGTGATCGACACACGCCCCGCACGCAGCGACTTCACCTCCGAACCCACCAGCACGATGCCCGCCTCGTAGGTGTCGATGAACTCATACTCAAACCGCGCCTTGCGGTTCTCGGCGATCCGCTTGCGTCCCTCATCCTGCTTACCCGACATGCGACCCCGCTCTCCGCTCGATGCCCAACGACCGGGCCGACGCATCGAGCGCCTCCACAAAGCCGCTGACCATCTCCTCCGTCATCGTCGCATCTACGGTGACACGAAGCCGGCTCGTGTCAACCGGCACCGTCGGCGGACGAATCGCCTGCACATGATAGCCCCGCGCCAGCAGCGCACCGCTCAGCGCCACAGCCCGCTCCGGCGCCCCCACCACGATGGGAAAAATCAGGCTCTGCGCAGCTCCATGCCACCAGCCGCGCGCCTGCAACGAGGCTGCCATCCAGCCCGCAACACGCCAGGCCGACGCCGTCAGCGCGCCCGCCTCCACCAGCGGCAGCGCAACCT
>JABMMX010000384.1 GCA_013205435.1 Deltaproteobacteria bacterium | reverse complement strand
TCGATCCCGTCCTTGGCGAAGTCGCTCAACTGCATCGAGGCCGACGGTGCTGCCCTTGTAGCCGATATCGACCTCTTTCTGGGTGTTCACATCGAAGAGTTTGAGCTCGACGCGGACCTGGTTGGTGGCCACCTTGAAGGCTGCTTTGACGACAAACTGGGCACCCACATTGTACCAGTTTGTGAAGTTGGTGGAGGGCGCCGTGATGCCTTCGCGGGAGCTGTCGAAGAAGTAGCGGTCGGGCGACAGCACGTTGAAGAAGCCGGCGATGCCGAGGCAGGTTCGGATGGTGTTGGCCATGGAGGCCTGGTGGCCGCGGGGGTCTGTCTCACCGAGGTTGTAGGTGTCGGGGACGGCAATCTTGGTGAGCGCGTCGTAGCTGGACGGGCGGACGACGATGGTGGTGAGACCTTCGGGCACACGGTCGGGCGTGGTGGTTTGTGCCGCGGCGGGGGTGGCCGCGAGCAGGAGCATCGCGACGAGAGCAGCGAGCAGGAGTCGGGCGGCGGAGCGGGGGTTGGTCATGAATTCACTGGCACTTGATTTGGCTGTTGAAGCCCGACTTCTCGATCTGCGCACGCAGTCCTGCGTCGGTGATGGAGTTGAGGTCGAGTCGGCTGGCTCCCATGGAGTAGCGGGAGCACATGGTACGAACCGCGCCGTCGAACAGGGCATTTCCGCTGGGCGATTTGATGTCGCAAGTAGAGATGCGGCCTTGGACGGTGACGCGGACATAGACGGTGGTGGCGAGGGTGCGGCACTCGCCGGGTGGGATGCCGGCGGGGGCGCGGAGCGCGCGCTGGAGCTGTGCGGTGATGCGGGCCATCTGGTTGGCGACGGCCGTGGCGGAGAGGCTGGTGCCGCCCTGGTGGCCGCTGCTGCTGCCCATGACGGGCAGGTCATTGGTGGGGCGGAGCGGGTTGGTCTCGCCGCGGTAGGGCGTCGGGGTGGTCGCCTTGGGCTTCTCCTTCTTGGGCTGCTGCTCCAGCGTCTCCTTCTTGGGCTTCTTGGGCTCGTCGGGCAGCGGCTTGAGCGCGACGGTCTCCTCGTCGGGGGGCGCGACCTCTTTGGGGTCCTCAGGCTTGACGGGTTCTGGCTCCTCGAGCTTCTCGGCGGGGGCCGGATTGGAAATCCAGGGGAGTTGGCCATCCTTGGGCATGAGCTCGCCCCACTTGAGCAGTTCGGCCTCGATCACAACGGATGGGCCCGGTGCCGCGGCCGGCTCGCTCATGGAGCCAACCAGCGCAAAGGCCAGCACAACCGTGTGGGCAAGCAGCGTCAGGACGATGCCTGTGGCTGTCTCGGCGCCGGTACGGCCGTGTCGCTCTGCGGCTGTCTGTGGTTGTTCGCTCATCGCTTTGTCGGCTTCTTCGCAGGCGGTTCAGGGGCCTCGTCGGCGCCATAGCCCGGGTTGGTGACCATGCCGAAGTTGGTAACGCCGGCTTTGCGGATTCGGTTCATCACGCCGACAACAAACCCATATCGGATCTCTGCGTCGGCCATGAGGTAGAGGGTCTTGTCTTCCTGGAGTTTGGCGTTCTGCGAAAGCTTGCGTTCGATCTCGTCGAAGCAGGGTTCGTAGGTGGCGGGGCCGGGCGCGGTGAGGGCGGCGCTGCAGTCGGTGATCTTCTCCTCACCGATGAAGACCTCGAGCTTTGGGCTGATAGAGAGGATCAGCTTCTTGGCGTCGGCCGGCATCGGCGTGGGGTTGTTGGTGGTCTTGGGGAGGTTCATCTCCACCAGCTTCATCTGGTTCTGGGGGGCCATGAGGGGCGTGGAGATCATGAAGATGACCAGCAGCACGAGCATGACGTCGACCAGCGGCGTAACGTTGATTTCGGCCACCGCGCCGCGCTTTCTTCCAACCGGGTTCATTCCCATGGTGCTACCTCCCTTGCTGCCGGAGCAGCCGCCCTGCCCTCACTTGAGGAAGTTGCGCTTGACGATGTTCAGGAAGTCGTTGGTGAAGCTCTCCATCTCCACCGAGAGGTCTTGAATCTTGGCGTTGAGGAAGTTGTAGGCGACGACGGCGGGGATGGCGGCACCGAGTCCGATGGCCGTCGCGACGAGCGCCTCGGCGATGGGGCCTGCGACCACGTTGATGCCGAGCTGGGAGCCGTCGGAGTGGTTGGAGAGGTTGACGAAGGCCAACATGATTCCCCAGACGGTGCCGAAGAGGCCGACGAAGGGGGCTGCGGAGCCGATGGTGGCCAGGGCGGTGATGAGCCGCTCGAGGTAGGCAATCTCGGAGGCTGCTGCCCGCCGGAGCGCCCGCTCGACATTCTCGATGGCGCCAAGCTGCGCGCCCATGTTGCTGTCGGCCTCTTGCTGGCTGCGGAGCTTACGGAGCTCGACGAAGCCGGCCTGGAAGACCTGGCTGACGGGGGAGTGGGGCAGCCGTTCGGCCTCGGCGTAGATGGCGTCGAGCCGTTTGCTGTCCCAGAAGATGGCGAGGAAGGCGCGCGTCTGGCGATTGGCACGTATCAGCTGGAAGGTCTTGAAGCCGATGACGAACCAGCTCGCGACGGAGGAGAAGATGAGCAGGGCGAGGACGGAGAGGACGATACCAGAGGCCCCACCGAGCAACCCGATGATGCTCACCTGTTCGGCGGCCTCGGGTGCGGCCTGCGCCAGAAGGAGGGAGAGGTGACTATGCATGGCGTGCTCACTGCGACGGAGAATGGTGGTGGGATACCAACCCGCGGGGGGTGTCGCAAGGAACGGGCGACCGGCGGTTTTGAGGTGCTACTGCTGTGGCGCCGAGGCGGGCAGCGCTGCATCCGGGAGCCAACGTAGGCTGAGTCCGAGCCGGACGCCTGCGCCACGCTCCACGTTGAGTTCGAGGCCGACTTTGCGCTGGAGCGGGATGCCGACCCGGGCGGTGAAGTAGCCGCCGAGGGAGGTGCGGCCAACGGGGCGGCTGTCGCGCTG
>JABMMX010000395.1 GCA_013205435.1 Deltaproteobacteria bacterium | reverse complement strand
GCATTTCGGCCATTATTGGTCAAGTACTACCTAAGTATTACTTTTCCATGCTGTTGATAAAGGCATTCATCATGCGTTGTGCCTGCTCCATGCTCTGCTCAGGTGTGGGTTGTTGGATGCAACCCGCTACCACGCCGGGCTTTTGGAACTGTGCCAGAGCACGGGCACAGTCGGCTTGATTTTGGAACTGCCCCATGTTCTGCACAGAGCTGGCAAAGATAACAGCAATGGTCCACATGTTATTCTCCAAACTCATACATGAATTGTGCCATGCTGGGGTCCAGTCGGACCAGATCTTGTGCGGCGCTGGTTAGTGCGCGATATCTAGCACGAACTTGAGTCATGGGCAGTTCGCCGTCGCAACTCAAATTTTCAGGACTAAGTTTGGCGTCAATCATTTCTGCCACACGACGACGGCCTGCCACTGTGGCAACTTCGTAGGCTGTGTGGTTGTTGAATATGCTGGCCCAGGCGTTCTCTTGTTTGATCAGTGCGTTGAGTGCTTTCATTAGTGGCTCCTTGTTGTTACAATATGTCCATATTATAGCATTTTGGCAATATTCAGTCAAGAGAAACCCTGCGTGTAGCAGGGTTTCTAAAGGTAATACTTGAGTATTACTTTTTAGATTTCTGTGCAGGTTTCTTTTGAAACTCATGTGCCACATACCATTTTACCATGGCACGTTGGCACATGGAAATCAAATCACCATGTGAGTCTGGCACAATAAATCGGTAAGGACACCGTCCCCACCCACCATGAGTGACAAATTGACTGTACCATCGTCGGTGATCCTTGTTGCTGGCATCAAACACTGTCCAGGGTCTAGATTTGAAATGTAAAACGCTCATGTTATTCCTTTAATTACCAAATGTCCAAAGTAATCATAATGATTTTGCAAAGTCCAATTCCCAGGATCAATTGCAGTGCCATCATGTGTTTCAAACTGGGCCACAAACACTTGTGTGTATCGCTGAAACGGCAACCACATGTCAGGAGTGATACTTGCCCAACCAGCGTCTTTCAGCAATTCGTGTTTGATTCTGCTGAGCCGCACTGTGGGTGCATTCAAGGCCTGTTCAACTGTAATGGTGCTGGACAACAACAGGTCTCGAATTCTTGCGGCTGGAATCAAATGCTCAAAGTCACATTCCTCATCTGCGTCAATTTCGTGATAGTGTGCCATCATGCCATCACGTTGTTTGATGCAATACTCATGGTACCTGCGCAAGTAAGTATCAATGTCATTGCGTGTTTCACGCATGAGCTGTTGATCATTTTGAATGGCATTGTACTCTGCAACAAGACGAGTCAAGTTAAGAGTACAATAACTGGCCACAGTTTGGTAAGTTTCCGCAGTGCGTTTGGTTTTACCGTAAACAGGTGCGGTGAATTGTTCAAGCGATTCTTTCAAATTCATTTTGCCAACTCACACAATTCTTCAAAAGAATCAACTTGATAGTGCCACCACTGACTTGACCCTGACTCACCGTTTTTTCCAAACAAAATACTAATACAATTACCACTAAGATGTCTAAATGCCTGATAAGGAATATGAAGAAAATACTGCTCGTTTAAAACAGGATTAGTAATCACACACAGTATAGGGGCAGTGGTATTGATAGTGATATATGCCCGGTAATATTCAGAACTCGCAGACTTTTTTACAGTGGCATATTTGATTTGCACTCCCGACACCAAATCAATGTTGGCAGTATTTTTACTGCACATTGCCACCCCAGATTTTTTGCTAATTGCCTGTTCGGCTAATTCTCCTACATTTATCAAATTCTTAGAAAGCAAGAGATTAATAGCACTTTCAAGGGACATGGTTGTCAACAGCTCGTTGCCAAAGAGTGTTTGTGTTAATGCATTGCTCATTTCAATTCTCCTCAGGAAAAAGGCCAGGGGCAATATTGCCAGCTTCAATGCCCATTTTAGCACCTTCTCCGTGATAGGGCAAGTTTATTGTGCCACCGTTGCGCAAATACAACTCCCGCAAAAAGTTAGCCATTGCACTGGGCGCACTCCAAGTACTGCCTGGGTTCACATGTTCCCATTGCACTTTGCCTTTGGCATGTATCAAACTGGAACTCTTGAATGTGGGCTTGATGGTTTCCAGCACAGACTTCATCCAACCTGCAGGCAGCTTGGTGTTGGCACTGGTTCCAGAGATGCGATGCAGTTCATACAAGCCAATGTACACACCCTGATCAATCTCTTCCTGCATGGGAAACGTGTCTTTGATGGCTGACAGCATGTTCAACAAGATTTTGCCTGAGTCATCAATTTCAATGCCTTTTTGTGCATACTTGAAGTG
>JABMMX010000383.1 GCA_013205435.1 Deltaproteobacteria bacterium | reverse complement strand
GGCCTCATCTGCGGTCGGAAAGGAGAGCGTGTAGCCGAGCGTCCCGAACGAGGAGAGCGCGTGGGCCTCGGCGCGGAGCCGGAAGATGCGCAGCGGCATCCACTCAGCGTGTAGGCCGGCCTCGGCAATCGCCGGTGAGACCACGAAGTCGATGCCAACCTCCCGGTAGGTTTGGTCGAGCAGGAGGGAGTCCGGCGCGGAGCGGGTTGTTCGAGCGATGAGGGAGCCCTCCGCCATGAGCCCTACCGGCGCGGAGCGGGCCTTCAGGTCCAGCAGCATAAAGTGCTTCGCGAAGCGCGGTGGCTCCGTCTCTGCCGCTTGCGCCAACGCGGCCAGACCGCAGACGAACCAGACCGAGGCCAACAAGACCGTCCAAACAGGGCTACCTACGCGCATCGACACCTCCAGCATCCCGAATGGCTATGCGATTCGGCAGGCGGCGACAACCAATGCGCGCGGTGCCTCTTCGGCCCGCCCTACCCTCTAGCCGCGGCCGCGGCGGATGGGGTCGAGACCCGTGTCGAAGCGGGCCGTGGCCTCGGCGAGCGAGACGGAGAAGAGGCCGGCCCAGTCGAGCCGGTCGCCGGCAACCGAATGGCCGAGCGGGAGCAGGGGCAACGAGGCAGCCTCTGCGGCAGCGACAAAGGAGGCGCGGTTCTCAGGCGTGACCGCCAAGACCACGCGCGACGGGCCCTCGTGAAAGAGGGCCGTGGCAAGGTCGCCCTCCAGCGTTGCCGACAGCGACGCACCCACAGCCGTCTGGCCGAGGAACATCTCAGCGACGGCAACCGCGAGGCCGCCTTCGGAGAGGTCGTGGGCAGCCGCAAAGAGCCGTTGTTCGGCACCCGCGATGAGGAACTTCTGCAGCCGCGCCTCGAGGTCGAGGTCGATGGGCGCGAGCATCCCCTGGTCGCCGAAGCCGGCCATCGCGGCGAACTCCGAGCCGTCGAGGGTGCCCTGCTGCGAACCTACGAGCCAGAGCTCGAGCCCAGGGGCCGTCACACGGTGGCGGACCACCTTGGTGTCGTCGAAGGGGCCGTCGAAGGAGCCGACCACGGCCACCGACGGCGTCGGCTTGATGGAGGCGCCACCCGTGGCGTTGTAGAGCGAGACGTTGCCCGAGACGATGGGCACGTCGAGCGCGCGACAGGCGACGCCCAGGCCGCGGACCGCCTCGGCGAACTCCCACATGATTTCAGGGTCCTTCACGTTGCCGAAGTTGAGGCAGTCGGTGAGGCCGAGCGGGCGGGAGCCCGTGCAGGCAACATTGCGCGAACACTCGGCGACTGCGCGTGCGGCGCCCTGGTAGGGGTCGAGGAAGACCTGGCGCGGGTTGCAGTCGACGGCCAGCGCGATGGCCCTGTCGGTGCCGGTGATGCGGACGACGGCGGCATCGCCACCTGGGCGCTGCACGGTGCCGGCGCCGACCATGTGGTCGTACTGCTCGTAGATGCTGCGGCGGCTGCAGATGTTGGGCGAGCCGAGCAGCGTGAGGAGCGTGGCACCGGCATCGGTGAGGGCCGGGAGCGAGGCGCGGTCGAGCGGCTTGCGGTTGGTGAAGCGGGCCGGCTCCGAACGGGGACGGTCGTAGACGGGCGCCTCGTCGGTGAGGAAGTCGACCGGCATGTCGGCGGCAATCTCACCGTTGCGCGAGACCACCCAGCGGCCGGTGTCGGTCACGCGACCGATGACAGCGCTGTCGAGGTCCCACTTGTCGAAGATGGCCTTGACCACATGCTCGCGGCCATCCTTGACCACCATGAGCATGCGCTCCTGGCTCTCGGACAGCAGCATCTCGTAGGCGGTCATCGCGCTCTCACGCGTCGGCACCAGGTCGAGGTCGATGAAGATGCCGCAGCCGCCGCGGCCGGCCATCTCGGTGCTCGAGCTGGTGAGGCCGGCGGCGCCCATGTCCTGGATGCCGATGACCGCATCTTCCTTGAAGAGTTCGAGGCAGGCCTCGAGCAGCAGCTTCTCGCGGAAGGGGTCGCCGACCTGCACGGTGGGGCGCTGGTCGTCGCCATCGCTAGAGAAGCCGGCAGAGGCCATCTTGGCGCCGTTGATGCCGTCGCGGCCCGTCTTGGCGCCCACGTAGAGGATGGGGTTGCCGATGCCCGAGGCGACGCCCTTGAAGATCTCGTCGTGACGGCAGATGCCGGCGGTGAAGGCGTTGACGAGGATGTTGCCGTTGTAGCTGGGGTCGAAGAAGACCTCACCGCCCACGGTCGGAACGCCCATGCAGTT
>JABMMX010000382.1 GCA_013205435.1 Deltaproteobacteria bacterium | reverse complement strand
TGGATTTCGCCGCCGTGGCCCGGCTTGGTCTTCTCGAGGTAGTCGAAGATCTCGGGGGGCAGGACGTAGCGTCCGATGACCGCGAGGCGCGACGGTGCGAGGTCACGCTTGGGCTTTTCGACCATGGCGTAGATGCGGTGGGAGCGCTCGGTCATGCGCTCGGAGGCGATGATGCCATACATGCTGACATCGTTCTCGGGGACCTCCATGACAGCGACGGCGCCGGAGCCGTAGCGCTCCGCCTGTTCGACGAGCTGCTTGGTGGCGGGGATCTTGGCGTCGATGATGTCGTCGGGGAGAAGCACGGCGAAGGGCTCGTCGCCGATGACGCTGCGGGCGCAGAGGACGGCGTGGCCGAGGCCGAGCGGTGCCTTCTGGCGGACGGAGACGGCGCGGACCATGCGGGAGATGGCCTCAATCTGGTTGATCAGGTCGGTCTGGCCGCGACGGCGGAGGGTGTCTTCGAGCTCGTAGGAGTGGTCGAAGTGGTCCATGATGGCGCCCTTGCCGCGGCCGGTAACGAAGATGACCTCTTCGATACCCGAGGCGAGGACCTCCTGGATGATGACCTGGATGGCCGGGACGTCGACGATGGGCAGGAGCTCTTTGGGCACCGACTTGGTGGCCGGAAGGAAGCGTGTACCGAGTCCTGCGACAGGAATGACGGCTTTGCGGACGGGCTTCATTTGGACTCTCTCAGAATGGGACGAACCTGTTCTAGAAGAGTTGCGCGGCTGCGCAAGTTTGGCCGCACTTGCGGCCGCGCTGTGACGGTGGCAAAGCGACGGCCTCCCATGGAAGCGAGTGCCCGATGCGCGACGACAAGACCCTCTACCTGCTCGATGGCACCTACTACATCTTCCGCGCCTTCCACGGCATGCGTGAGCTGCGGACCTCGAAGGGGATGCCGACGAACGGACTCTTCGCCTTCACAAACATGGTGCTGAGCTTTCTGCGTGAGGTTCGACCGACCCACTTTGCGGTGGCTTTCGACCCGCCGGGCGGCACCTTCCGCAACGAGATGTATGCGGCCTACAAGGCGAATCGGAGCGAGATGCCGGCCGACCTCGTGCCGCAGATGCCCTACTTCCGGAAGTTCGTGGAGGCGATGCGGATCCCGGTGCTGGAAGTGTCGGGATACGAGGCGGATGATGTCATCGGCACGTTGGTCAAGTCGAAGCTCCGCGAAGGCTTTGATGTGGTGGTGCTGACGGGCGACAAGGACCTGTCGCAGCTTGTGGATGAGCGGACGACGCTGTTCGACTCGATGCGGGCGAAGCGGGTCGATATCGCTGCAGTGGTGGAGCGCTTTGCCGTGATGCCGGATCGCGTTGCCGATGTGCTGGGACTGGCCGGCGATACCTCGGACAACATCCCGGGCGTGCCGGGCATCGGCGAGCTGACGGCTGGGCAGCTCATCAAAGAGTTTGGCGACATGGAGACGCTGCTGGCGAACATCGACAAGGTGTCGGGCGTGAAGCGGAAGGAGAACCTGCGGGCCTTTGCCGACCAGGCGCGGCTCTGCCGCGAGCTTGCGACCATCTTCACCCAGGTGCCGCTTTCGGTGACGCTGGAGGACATCGTGATGTGCGCGCCGGACTACGCGGCGGTGGATGCCTTCGCGCGAGAGCTGGAGCTGAGTCGGCTGTCTGGGATGGTACGCGAGCTCTTCCCGCAGGCGCCGGTGGCGGTGGTGAAGTCGTCGGCCGCAGACCAGGCCTACCGTGCCATCTTCGACCGTCAGGAGCTGGTGGACTGCCTCGCGGAGATCAAGGCTGCGGGTCGGGTCGCGTTTGACCTGGAGACGACCTCGATTGAGCCGCTCGATGCGGAGATTGTGGGCATCGCGCTCGCCTGGCGCCCCAACGAGGGGGTCTACATCCCGGTCGCCCATCAGGACCTGCTCGCGCCGCGGCAGCTCGACCGCGACGAGGTGATGGCGCTGCTCCGGCCCATGCTGACCGACGCGGCGATTGTGAAGGTGGGGCAGCACACCAAGTATGAGATGTCGATCCTGCGCAGGCAGGGGATTGAGCTGGCGCCGATCGGTTGCGACACGATGCTGGCGGCCTACCTGCTCGATGCGAACCGCCGGCGATACAACCTCGACGGGCTGGCGCATGACCTGCTGGGCCACGAGACCATCACCTATGAGCAGGTGGCCGGTGTGGGCGCGAAGCAGCGACGGTTTGATGAGGTCTCGGTGGCCGAGGCGACGCCCTACGCGGCGGAGGATGCCGATGTGACGCTGCGTTGCGCGGATGTGCTGGAGGAGCGGCTGGAGGCGAACGGGCTGCGCAAGCTGCATGACGAGGTGGAGGTTCCGCTGTCGCGGGTGCTGGCGCGGATGGAGTCGACCGGCATCCGCCTCGATGTGGGGCTGCTCAAGGAGCTGTCGGTGGAGTTTACGGCGCGGGCAGCGGTGCTGGAGACACAGATCTACGAGGCTGCCGGCGGCACCTTCTCCATCGGCTCTCCCAAGCAGCTCGGCGTCATTCTCTTCGAGAAGCTGGGGCTGCCCGTCGTGAAGAAGACGAAGACGGGCCCCTCGACCGATGTCGATGTGCTGGAGGCGCTGGCGCCCATGCATCCGCTGCCTGCGCTCGTCTTGGAGTACCGGCAGCTGACCAAGCTGATCTCGACCTACGTGGACTCGCTGCCGCTGCTGGTGCGGGCCGACACGGGGCGCGTGCATACCGATTACCAGCAGACGGTGGCCGCGACGGGGCGGCTGTCGAGTTCGCACCCGAACCTGCAGAATATCCCGATTCGGACCCACGAGGGGCGGCGCATTCGCGAGGCCTTCATCCCCCGGGAGGGCTGGGTGCTTTTCGGCGGCGACTATTCGCAGATTGAGCTCCGGCTGGTGGCCCACATGAGCGGCGACCCGGTCATGATTGAGGCCTTCCAGCTTGGCGAAGACATCCACGCACGCACCGCTTCGGAGGTGTTCGAGGTGGAGCTCGGCGCTGTGACGCGGGAACAGCGGTCGGCGGCCAAGGCGATCAACTTCGGGGTCATTTACGGCATGGGAGCTCAGCGGCTGGCTGCAGAACTGAACATCCCGCGGGCGAAGGCGAGCGACTACATCGAGCGCTACTTTGCGCGCATCGAGCGGGTGAAGCCCTTCTTTGATGGGTTGATTTCGCAGGCGCGCGAGACGGGTTTCGCCGAGACGCTCATCGGGCGCCGCCGGCCGATCCCGGAGCTGCAGGGCGACAAGGGTCGCGACTACGCGATGGGCGAGCGGCTGGCGGTGAATACGCCCGTGCAGGGGACCGCGGCCGACCTGATCAAGATGGCGATGATCGACATCGATGCGCGTCTACGCGCCGAAGGCCTCTCGACCACCATGCTGCTGCAGGTGCACGACGAACTGGTCTTCGAGGCGCCGCCCGAGGAGCTGGAGAGGGCGATGGCGCTCGTGAAGGAGGGTATGGAGCAGGTGATGGCGCTGTCGGTGCCGCTGGTGGTGGACCTGGCTTCCGGGCCGAACTGGGCCAAGCTGAAGGGCTAACTGCTGCCCATTTTTGGTGCCGCTGCCGCTGGAGGGGAGCAACCACTTTGCCCCGCGGCCGGCTGCTACGGCTTGCTGGGTGGCAGCGGTGGGTGGTTGTGACCGGTGTGGTCGCCGTGATCGCCATGATCGCCATGCTGGGCCGGCTTCGCGGCGGGTGCCAGCGGCGGATGATTGTGACCGGTGTGGTCTTCGTGATCGGCGTGGTTGGCCGGCTTCGCGTCAGCGCCAGCGCCTGAACCGGAGCCGTCGGCGGGGCCCGCAGCCCGCGCCTTGATCATGCTGACCGCCATTTCGGCGACCTGCTTGAGTTCGGGAATCTCGGCAAGCTGCGCCATGGCGACGAGCTGCGGGATGGCCTCTTCTGTGCCCACCTGGGCGAGGGCTGCGGCGGCGTTGCCCCGCACATCGACAGTCTTGTCGTCGAGGGCCTGGATGAGCGCTCTGGTCACAGCGGCGCTGGAGCCGGCGAAGGCGAGGCTCTGGATGACCTGGATCTTCTCAGGGTCGGGGATGGTGCTGTTGAGCTTCTCGCCAACGGCCGCTGCCTGGCGCTCGAAGCGGACGGCCATCTCCTGTGCATCCTTGGGTCGGTTGGTCTCGTTGTAGTTCGTCTGCAGCGAGGCGTAGGCAGGGAGGAAGTCGGCCTGGATCTGGATGGCCCGCTTGAGGGCCTCCTCAGACTCGGGGTACTTCTTCATCTCGAGGTAGAGGCTGCCAAGGACGAACTCGAGCTGCGCGTAGGCGGGTGCCTTCTTGCGGAGGTCGAGGAGGGTGGAGAGCGCTTTGTCCTTGTTGCCCTCTTCCGAGTAGAGTTCGGAGAGCATGAGCATGCTGACGGCCTTGAGCTCGGAGAGCGGCTCGGTCTCGGCGATGCCGAGGAGTGCCGCTGTGGCAGCATCCTTGTTGTTGCTCTGGAGGGCCTGGAAGGCCAGCTTCTGGAGCTCTTCCTGCCGCGGCGAGGCCGCTGCGAAGGCAGAGCCCTCGAGCGGGGCCGCCGTGGCTCCGGAGCCAGAGCCTGAACCATTGTCGTTATCGCCGGCGTCGGTCTTCTTGGAGCAGCCCGTCGTGACGGTGAGGGCGAGGAGGGCGAGAGCGAGGTGTTTCTTCATGGGAGTGCGTAGTCCAGTGGCTCGAAGTTGGTGTAGCCGGCGACCTGAAGTCCGTAGCGGGCCTGGACCGTGATGGTCGCGGCGTCGGTTACAAACAGCAGGTTCTGCTCGGGGAGATAGGTGAGTGCCACGGTTGCGGCGCCCACGGCGAATTGGAACGAGAGAGCGTAGGAGGTCAACCCGAATCGGATCTCGGTGCCTGGCGCCTTCGTGCCGGGCAGTGAGATTCCGAGACCGCTGAGGTGGCGGAGGCGCTCGCCCGGCGCGAACCGGGTGCGAGAGGCCTGGTAGGCGGGGCGCGCCACGCATGAGCCGTCGAGCTCAGCGGCTGCGGATGGGCTGCCAAGCGCTGCAGGGCGACCTGCGATGTCGTCGAGGCGGGAGACCCAGGCGTCTGAGGCAAAGATGTTGAAGGCGAAGCCGGTCGGGTAGCAGGTCGCAGGCGGAAGCGCCGTGCCGCTGGAGACGGGCGAGAGGGCAAGCCGGCCGCCGGCAATCTGAGTCACCGTAAAACGGAGGTCGGATGGCGCCGAGGTCGCGGTGAGCGTGCGGCCGAGATAGGGCGCGCACTCGGGGAGTGTCGCGCGGGTGTCGAGGATGGGGATGCGGCCCAGGACGAGCGTGTCGCCGGGTTGCACGCCGGCGTCGCAGAGGGAGACCGAGCCGCTGCAGAGCGCGGGGCAGGCGCGGCAGAAGTCGAAGGTGGGGCTGCCGCAGAGGTCGGCTTGTGCGGTCTCCGGGCTGCTGGCGCAGCGGTTGTCGAGGGCCGGACAGAGGCCGGTCTCGAAGGCGCCGCAGAGGTCGGGGAGGCCGCAGGCGTCGTTGCCTGCGAGGATGGCCCAGCGGTCAGTGGCAGCGTCGTCGATGAAGTGGCCGTCGTCGCGCGCCGTCCAGGGGAGCGCACCTGCAAAGGTGAACCTCCAGGCGAGGCCGGAGAGCGCAGTGTCGGGCATGCGGGCGTCGTCGCGCTCGGCCGTGAAGGAGACCGTATCCAGGCCATCGGTGGTGGCCTGGTAGCGCCAACGCTCGGGGAGGGAGATGGTTGCTTCCTCTGCGGACCAGCTCACAGGGGCCGACGCGGCGCTGCAGGTCGTGAAGGAGGCGGTGTTCTCACCAGGCGCGTCTTCACCGAGGCCGCACTGCAAACTGCTGATGATGGCCGTGTTGTCGTTGCTGTCGAAGAGCGAGAAGAGGGGGAAGGTGATGTTCCGCTCGAGGTCGCGGGCGTGGGTGTAGAGGGAGTATCCGGCGCTGCTGGAGAGCGCGACATGGAGGCTGAAACGCTCCCGTAGGGTTGCGCCACTGCCGTCGCGGTCCTCCTCGCGGATGGAGACAAGCGCCGTGACGACGCCGGCGGCGGGATGGGCGAGGCCGAGCTGGCGCCGGTTGGGGTCGCCCGCGCTGCCGTCGAGGCGGGAGAGGTGGAGCGTGTCGAAGAAGAGGAGGCCGCGGGCGAGCTGGTCACTGACGACGAGGACGCGGTCGTCGTTGGTGAGCGTCATCGGGCCCAGGAGAGCCGCGCGGCCGCGGGATTCGACGGTGTCGTTGGGGCCGTAGCAGTCGGCGTCTTCGGGCCAGTCTGTGGCTCCGTCGCCGTCGTTGTCGAGGCCGTCGGCGCAGGCCTTTGCGGGCTCCTCGGTGGTGGCGTCGGCGCTGCGGCAGCCGCCATCCTGTGGCCAGTCGATGGCGCCGTCGCCGTCGTTGTCGAGGCCGTCGGCGCAGGCGTTGGTGCCCGTCGCGGCGGGTGCGGTGGGGGCGTCGCCGGGGAGCTCATCGGAGCCGCTGCCTTCGGAGCAGTCGTTGTCGAGCTCGTCGGTGAGGCCGTCAG
>JABMMX010000381.1 GCA_013205435.1 Deltaproteobacteria bacterium | reverse complement strand
TTTGCATTGCCATCATCGCGACGGGCTGCACCCACATCACCCAGGGCATGCGCGAGGCGATCGACGCCGACCAGTCGGAGCAGGCCATCGTGATGGGCGAGGCCTGGATCGCCGGGGCTCCCAGCGAGGCGACAAGCGACGAGCGGCTCGCAGTCATGCTGCTCATCGCAGAGGCCCGCTTCCGCGAGGCCGCGAAGGCGGATACCGACGACGCCTACCGCGAGTTCCAGCTCCGCTACCGCAACGATCGCTGGGCGAAACAGCTCCGCGACCGTGCCTACGAGGCCGAGGCCGCCGCGACACTTCGGGACGCGGTGATGCCGAGACCGACACCCGAAATCCTGCTCAAGTTTGCCGCCTTCTATCCGACGACCTCGGCGGCTGGACAGGCGCGTGTGCTTGCTGCGGCGAAGGCGCTCGATGAGGTGGCGGCCAACCCGTCGGTGGAGGCGCTGCGGGACTATCGGGCGCAGTACGCCAGCTTCCCGGGGACCGAGCGATTCGTCGCGGAGGCCGGGGTGATGGAGTTCAAGCTGGCGCTGCGTGAGGCGCTCGAAAGCCGACGCGTCGCAAGCCTGCGCGCCTTCCGTGAGCGCTACCGCCCCGTAGATGGTTCGGAGGCCGATCTGTCGACGCGGAAGCTCGAGCTCGAGCTAGCCTACACCGAGGCGCAGCAGTCGCCGACGGAGACGAAGTGGGTGCGGTTCATCGCCACCTACCGCGGCTGGCCAGGCGCGGCGCCCAAGGTGGCGGCGGCCGAAGAGGCCATCGTTGAGCTGAACTTCGCAGAGGCAGTGCGGGCCGGCATCGAAGCGCTCGAGCGGTTCGGCGCTGCGCACTCGAGCGAGCCTTGGACGACGCGGGTGATGACCGCCATCAACACGATCCTGCTGGTGCCCATCGGCGGCTATCTGGCGGGCCATCCGCTCAGTCACGACGACGTGCTCGAGCTCTGGAGCTCGTTCGGCCATCGGCCAGGGCTGCCCGAGGCATTCGAGGCCAAGCGAGAGGCCTTTGCGGCTGCGGCGGGGGAGCGAAAGGACTCCGGCGGGCTGCTCCTGCTATACCTGCTCGCCTCGCCCTGCCCGCTCGACGCCACCGAGGCGACCGACCTCGAGACGGCGCTCTGGGATGAGGCGATCGAGGCCGACACGGTTCCGGCCTGGGAGAGCTATCTGACGCTGGCGCCACCGAAGCCGCGTCGCGGAGAGGCCGAGGCCCGGTTCATCGCACTCCGCGACATCGCCAGCGCCAGCAAGCGGGGCGTGAGTGCACAGGTGACCCACACCGTAGTCAGGAAGGAGAGCGTCGACCTCTACGTCAACGTGACCGACTGTCGCCAAGAGCGGGTCTCCGGTCTGAGCAAGGAGGCCTTCCGCCTCTATGAGGGGTCGGTCGCGCGGCCCATCAGCGCCTTCCTTGGCGTCAATGACGACAGGCCCCTCGACATCATGTTCGCCATCGATCTCTCGGGCTCCATGTCGACCGAACAGGACGCCGTTCGCAGCTCGGTGCAGCAGTTCGCAGACCAGTTCCCCTTCCGCATGCGGCACCTCTCGCTGGGCCTCATCACCTTCAACGAGGAGCTGGTCTCCAAGCAGCGGCCGCAGCCCAGCGAAGCGACCTTTCAGCGCTGGCTGAGCGGCATGACCCGCACCTCGGGCGGCAACGGAGAAGACAGCGTCGGCGCACTGGTCGAGTCGAGCCGCCTCTTCAGCAGCCGGGCTGAGCGGGTGGTCATCGTGATGACGGACGAGGCGCTGCAGGCCAATCGGACGGGACGCTCGCTGCTCAAGCACAAGCCGTCGGCCGACCCCTGTTTGACGTTGCAACAGGCCTCGAGCTGCTTCCAGAAGGCGACCTCTGCCAGTGGCATGAGCCGCTGCGCCGCGCAGGTGGATCGCGCCGATCCTGGCCACAAGATGGAGCGTGCCGTGCAGCAGTGCATGGCTCGCGCCGGTGTGCGCCAGTGCCAGTCGGCCGTCGCGAATGAACTGGCACAGGCCGCCCAGCAGTGCGCGGAGCCCATCCCCGCCTGGTCGCCCATCGTCGACGAGATCGCGGCAGATCTCACCAAGAGTGGAACCCGCGCCTTCTTCATCGTCTCCGAAGGTCCCGAGACCTTCCACAGGCTCGGCGCAGAGCTCGGCGGTAAGGCCTACGAGGTGCCCGACGACACCACCAGCGAGGCGCCCTACACGGCAGCACTCCTCGACATCGCAGACCGGCTCAGCTCGCAGTATGTGATCACCTTCAAACGGAGCTCGCCCGACCCGATCGACCTCTCGAAGCTGAACGTCGTGGTGCACCCCGAGAGCCTGCTCCGGACGGTCGCAACGCTCGCTGCCGATCGCACCCGCGCCCTCCACGTCGGCGGCGATCTCACCTGCCCCGCGGCCCCCGCGATCGCCGGCAACGCCACCCGCTACCGCACAACCCAGTGCGGCGCGCAGTGGGAGGCTGTGGGGGAGCTCACCGAGGCAGGCGCCAACATCGACAGCGTCGTCCTCACCGACAGCGCCGAATTTCACCTCTCGAGCGATCACCTGCTCACCATCCGTGGCTGGCCCTCCGACACCGTCATAGCGACGGTCGCAGACCACAACATCACCTCCATCTACGCCGACGGCGATGGTGGTGTCTGGGCGGAGGGGAGCTTCGAGGGCGTGCAGGCCTTTGCCTCGATCAACGCTGAGGGCGTTATCGCAGGCCTGCTCCCGCTCGAGCCCGGAGTGGTGCCGCCCGTGCTGGTACTCAACCTCCCCAAAGGACCGGGTTCGCGCCTCTGCTACACGGCCGATGGCCTCTCGCGGCGCTGTCGTGGGTCCAAGGAGACGGCCTGGGTGACGGAGCCCGTGCAGGGGCTGGCGACAGGCGCCGGCATCGCACGCACGCGGTTTGCCGGCATGGGGAGCGGGCGCCCGCTCCAGCTCCTGACGACGGACGAGGGCGCCCTGATGCGGAGCATCGATGGCGGGCGGAGCTGGGCCACGACGCTCCGGCTCCCGGGCGCGGGTCACCCAATGGTGGTGCTCTCGGACGACGGCATTGTCTGCGCCAGCAACATGAACCAGATGAGCTGCTCCGAGGATGACGGGATGAGCTGGGCAGAGGTCGGCGGGCTCGCCGGCGCCTCGGCGACCCACCCGGCCATCTATCGCGGCAAACTCTTCGCGCTGGCCGGCAGGCAGTTCCTCCGCGCAGACCGGGTCGAGGCCCGTGAGGTTCCCTCGACCAAGGCCTTCTTCGACACCGCGTCGGCGACGCCGAACAACCGGATCATGCCCTTCCTCTCGGAGATCGCAGAGCGGGCAAAGAAGGACCCTGCGCTCATGATTCGGGTGGAAGGTCACGCCGACAAACGGGGCGACTCGGACAAGAACCTGACCCTCTCTGCAGACCGCGCCGAGGGCGTCGCCTCCCTCCTCCAGCGGCTCGGCGTGCCCGACGCACAGATTGAGACGGTGGCGGCCGGCGAGACCAAGCCCATCCGCGACTCGCGCGGCAACATTCAGGACGAGCGAAGCCGGCGCGTCGAGCTCATGCTCCTGCGCTCTGCGCCCACGCAGACCTGGTTCACAAGCCAGTGCGACGACGAGTAAGGCGCACCGCCGCGGGATGATGTAGCGGCGGTGACACAGAGCGGATCGGGGTTGACGCAGCCCCCTCGCGCCGCTCCGTTGCCGCCACCCACCGCCGGAGTTCGCATGCGCCACCTTCCCCTCCTCCTCCTGCTTGCAGCCTGCAGCGCCGACACCTCCAAGACCGTCGATACCGCAGACATTTCGGACGAAGGGAGCTCCGATGGATCGGGCGCAGCAGACACCGGCGCAGACGCTACGGCGGACGCAGCGGCAGACGCAGACGATGCCACAGACGGAAGCGGAAGCGGACAACCCGCCCTCACCGAGGAGGAGCGGTTGCGGGCCCTGCTCGACCCTGCCCCCTGTCTGGTCGCGGAGCCTCTGAGCTGGAGCCCGCTCCCGCGCGACGAGGCCTTCGCCGGCGCGCGGCGCTACAGCCCGCTGTCGTCGGTGGCGCTCGACCGGGGTGTGGCCGACATCTTCGCGACGCCGGAGCATGATGCGCTGCTGGCCGACCGGCGTGCGCGCAGAGCCACAGCGATCGAGAGCTGCGGCGCAGACCTCGACTGTCTGCGTACAGGGCTCTCCTGGTCTGTCGAAGAGAGCGACCGGCTCAGCGCCCTCGTCGCACCCGCTCAAGCAGGCGTTACAACGCTCCGCGCCACGCTGTTGGCGACGGGCTATCCGTTCGGCCTCGCGGTGCCACCAGAGGAGACCCTCCTCGCCGAGCTCGTCGCGCTGGAGGTAACGCTGCAGAACCAGGCCATCTCGCGCGCGGTGGGCGAGGCTGATCCTGCGGCGATCGCAGCGGCTCTGGCCGAGATCGCTGGCGTTGGAGCCACGGTGGATGCCGACAGCGGGCTGGTCACTGCTGCCCTGCTTCGCGCAGCCGGCCGCGACGAGGCCTTCCGCTACGGCCCCGACGCCTCCCTCGAGAACCAGGCGGCCATCGCGGTCATCGCCAGCATCGACTTCGCAGCCTACCCCTACACCGCCATCCTCGTGCCCGGCCAAGGCCCGACCGACGACACCACCCCGCTCAACCCGGCCGGCATCAACCGGATCAACACAGCCGTTGCCCGCTGGCGGGCCGGCCTGGCCCCGCTGCTCCTCGTCTCGGGCGGCCATGTGCATCCCGACAAGACACCCTTCTGCGAGGCGATCGAGATGCGCCGCTACCTCATCGACGAGCTCGGCATCCCGGCCTCGGCCATCGTCGTTGACCCCTACGCCCGCCACACCACGACCAACCTCCGCAACGCAGCCCGCATCCTGCAGGGCGTGGGCGTGCCGATGGACCGGCCCATCCTCGTCACCTCCGACCTCCTTCAGCTCGCCGGCATCGCCTTCGGGCTTGCTCCGCGCTGCGAAGAGGAGCTCGGCTTTGTACCCTGGCAGTCGCTCGAGCGGCTCGACTCCACCGACGCCTGCGCGGTGCTCACGCCAGACTCGCAGCGGCTCGACCGGCGCGACAGCCTCGACCCCTAGTACAGCGTGACCGCATCGGCCGCCTGCACCGCGGCGGCCATCGAAGACAACCCGCTGAGCACCCAACCGGCAGAGTAGCGCCGCCGTCCGCCTCGCCGACGCCAACGAGGCGCCCCGCCTCTGGCGGGCAGTCACAGGCCGCTAACAGGGCCGCTGCTGATTTGCGCCAGTGGTGTCGTATATTGCACTTCCGATTGTCGCCATCTGACCAAACCTCTGTTACTTGCGATGCTGTCTTCCCTTCGGAGCAACGCCGATGTCTCTCGTCGCAAGCCGTTCGATGCTCATCCGACTCTCCCTCCTTACCCTCCTCGCAACGTCGGGGTGTCTGGTTGAGCCCACCGGTTCGCTGACCAGCGAGCAGCTCGTCTCGGAGCTCTCCACGCTTCAGCCGGGCGATACACTCACGCTCGACGCCGGCACCTTCTCCGGCAGCTTCATCGTGCCCGCGGGCGTTACCCTACGTGGCAACGCGACCATCCTCGTGGCAGAGGGCGGCGCTGCGCTCCGCATCGCAGGTGGCAGCGCCACCCAGCCCACCCGGATCGAGGGGATCACCATCCTCACGCCAGCCGTCACAGACAGGGCCGTCGCGGCCATCACCGCCGTTGGCGGCGACACCCTCGAGCTCCGCGACCTCACCGTCATCGCCCCCACGGGCGCCGGCATCATCGTCCAAGGTGTCGCCAACCTCACCGTCGAGCGCGTCACCATCGACGGCCAGCTCACCGACGCCTCCTTCGCGGAGCTGGCAGCACAGTCCACCCCTGTGAGCGCCAACGAGGTCTCCATCGCAGGCCTCATCGTCGCGGCAGGCGACGGCATCGTCCGCGCCAACGCCACCATCACCGACCTCACCGTGCGCAACGTCGCCGGCTTCGGCGCCACCTTCATCGACAGCATCACAAACTGGACCGGCGGCCGCGTTGAAGGCTGCGCCGGCACCGGCATCTACCTCTCGCGATCGGCCCACAGCTGGCAGGGCGTGACCGTCGCAAACGGTCGCTCCGCCTCCAACAGCGGCGCCTTCGTCACCGGCTTCGGCGTCATCGCCACAGAGAGCAGCAGCCTCAACACCACCGACCTCGAGATCGCCTCCATCAAGGGCATCGGCCTCTTCCAGTCGGCCTCCAGGTCGCAGCACCTCGGCGCCCGCATCGTCGGCAACGACAGCCGCGGCATCTGGGTGCAGGACAGCCTCGCAACAGACAGCATCGACCCGGAGCTGCTGCTCGACCAGTCGGTCATCATGGGCAACCGTGGCGCCGGCATCCAGGTGCTCGACGGCGGCGGACTCGTCTTCCAGAACGGCCTCATCGCCGGCACCCGCACCGCCCCCGTCTTCGGCGGGCTCGGCGGCTCCGGTGTGGTCGGCGACGCCATCCAGCTCGGCGGCGCAGGCGGCATCGGCAACCAGCTTACCACGGCCGGCTCCGTCTTCCTTGGCAACGGTCGCGCGGGCATCGCGGCAGAGAATGCCAACAGCTCGCTCGAAGCAACGGGTAGCGACTCACTCTTCATCTGCGGCCAGGGCGAAACGCTCGCCAACTGGAGCTGCAGCGAGACGGCAGAGGGCGAGCAGCAGTGCCTCCGCACCAGCGGCCCCCTCGTCGATACGGGCTGGAGCTGCGCAGACGGCGCAGATGGCACCACCTGCACCACCACCGAGGCGGCGCTCCTCGCTGCAACGCCGCAGCGCCCGACCAACAGCGCCACCGGCATTTCCGATTTCTGCGGCGACGCGCTCACACAGGTGATCGATGGAAACAGGCTCGTGGCCTCGTCCGGCCTCGCCGTGGCGGGCGCAACGCCAGGTTGGACGCCGCCTGTGACCGCATCCTACGACTGGAGCTGCACCACGAGCGCAGCCACCCGCACCTGCAGGCAAGACGCCAGCGACTTCGATGGGCAGTCGCTCGACAACCCGACCGCAGCAGGCGGCACAGGCTGGAGCTGCGAGGCCACCGCCGAGGGCCGGCGCTGCACCTGGAGCGGATTCGGCGTTGCAGCGGGAGCGGATGTAGGAGGCGTGGCCGACTTTGCGCCCAGGCTCGAGCCCCGCATCGTGAGCCGCGACAACCTGCTCCGTCAGGGTGCCATCAACAGTGTGACCTTTGATGTCGCGCCGACGCGGATCCCCTCGCTGCTGGGCGGCGCCCGCTCGGTGGTCGGCGAAGATGGGCTGGTCGGCAACGATGGCGCGCTCGGACCCCGCGCGGTGGTCGGCGAAGATGGCGTGGTCGGCGAAGACGGATAGCGGTTCCTGTCACGGAAAAAGTTGGCGGGGAGCGTGCAAAATCGCGCGGGTGTAACCCGAATCGTCAGGTGAGTTGTCTTCGCTGCTGACAGTTCCACCCTACCCACTTCGGACGCCGACCCATGAACCACCGCCTCGCACTGCTTCCCCTCCTGTTCCTCGCCGCCTGCTCCAGCGACACCGCCGCACGGGGCGCAACCGGCGATAACAGCTCAGATACCTCGACGGGCTCCGGTGCCGATACAGGCGCTGGCTCAGGAACCGAAGACAGTGGCGTGACCGACACGGGCGCGGAGGCTGACGCAACGACCGACACGGAGACCGACGCCGGCGGCTCGGCTGACACCACCGCCGACACGGACCCCTCGGCAGACACCACTGCCGACACGGACCCCTCGACAGACACCACCGCCGATACAACGGCAGACACCAGCACCGACAACTGCCCCGACGAGCTCTTCATTCAGTCAGAGCCGGCGCCCGAGAACAGCGCCTACCCCGACCCGTTGCTCCGCGCCTACTGCGACGCCGACTACCTCAACATCGAGTCGAACGGCATCATCGGCTACCAGTTCGTCCCCATCACGCCCAACGCGCTTCGGGCCCAGACCAACGCCTGGCAGGTGCCGCTGGTCCCCGAGTTCTCCGACACCCTCACCACCATCCCGCTGCTCGGCGTGGTCGCGGTCGCCATCAACGGCATCCCCATCTACGGCGCCAATGAGGCCGCCATGCCCGACAACTTTGGCGACCCCGTCTACAACGCCATCGTCGACTTCTGCAAAGGCCACACCGGCCCCGAGGGCGACTACCACTACCACGCGATCGTGCAGGAGTGCCTCGCCCAAGCCGCCCTCGAAGGCGTGCCCTCCCCCATCATCGGTTTTGCGCTCGACGGCTTCCCCATCTACGGCCCGAACGGCTGCCTTGATGCGGCCTGCACCGAGGTCGTCACCTTCTCGAGCAGCTGGGAGACGACGGGCGACCCGAGCGAACTCGCCTGGGACAACCACACCTTCACGCCCAACAGCGACCCCACCAAGCTCGACCAGTGCAACGGCCGCATCGGCCCCGGCGGCAGCTACGGCTACTACGCGACGGCGACCTTCCCCTACACCATCGGCTGCTACCACGGCGTACCCGGCCCGAGCGTCGTGACCGGTGGCGGCGGCGATGGCGGCGGCGGTGGCACGGGTGTCCCGACTGCCTGCACGGCACAGGCTGACTGCGAGGTGGCCGGCGCCTGCGCGGGCGCCCTGGGCTGTGAATGCACCACCACCCCCATGGGCCAGGCCTGCATCCCCACCTGCAACACCGCGGCCGACTGCCCGGTCGTGACCGGCCGCACCTTCACCTGCTCCGCCGCCGGCCTCTGCGTCCCCGCCCGATGAAGGCAGCCGTCTGGCTCAGCTTGGCGCTGCTGGCAGGCTGCGACAGCGACCCCGACCTCCAGCCCGAGAGCGACCTCTCGCTCCGCTGGAAGGTCGACTGGGATACCACCGGCGTCGCGACGACATCGGACGGCTGGGAGGTCACGAACAACCTCGGCGTCACCTTCCACGTGACCCGCGGCTACCTCGTCACCTACGGCCTTCAGCTCCGCGCCTGCGAGACAACAGCGAGCACCGCTTCGCGGATCCTCGACTGGCTCCGCCCCGTGCCGCTCGCCTGGGCCGGCCACGGCGGCATGGGCGACCAGAGCTACATCTACGGCCTGGTCGAGCCGCTCGTGCCGCTCACCGCTGGCTTCGAACGGACCGTCGTGCTCCCCGACGAGGCCTCCTACTGCAGCATCCACTACCTGGTGGCCCGGGCCGACACCAACCTCGACACCAGCGCTGCCGAGGTGCCGATGGACCGGGTCACGCTCCATCTCGACGGCTGGTGGTCGGCCGCCGGCAGCGAGACGCAGACGCCGCTCGCCATCCACACCGAGCTCAACACCGGCAGCTACATCGACTTGGAGCGACCCATCAGCACCGCAGGTGGCGGCGACGAGACGGTGGTCGTCACGCGGCAGCTCGCCGCCTTCTTCGACGACCTCGACCCGGCGGCGCTCTCCGAGGCGCGCCTCGCCCAGTCGCTGCTGCTCAACATCGCGGCAGCGGCAACCGTCACGCAGCTGGGCCGCTAAGGCGCGGACCTCCGCTCGCTACCGGGGCAGCTCAGCGTTCGGCAGCGGCACAACCTCGATGGCCTTCAGGGCCTCGGAGGGCGGTGCCGAGGGGCCTGCGTCAGCGGGTGCGGCAGGTGCCGGCTCAGACGGCGCGGCGGCCACAGCGGGCGCGGTAAGGAGCTGCTTGGCGACATTGTCGCCCCAGACCAGCACACGGCCGGGCAGCAGACCCATCCAGAGCGTGAGGAAGGCCGCAAGCCCAACCGCCAGCGTGGTGGCGGTGTGGGGGCGGTAGTCGACGCGCACATGGGCGTCGCGGCCATAGAGGTGGGCGATGACGCGGAGGTAGGCGAGGCCGCCGGCCACGCTGAGCACCAGGCCGCCGACCGCGAGCCACTGCAACATCTCGGCGAAGGAGGCGGGGATCGCAGAACCTTCACCGGCCGCAAAAGCGGTGGAGAAGAGCGACAGCTTGGCCACGAAGCCGGCCGCAGGCGGAAGGCCCGCCGCGGAGATCAGGAAGAGGCTGAGCGCCAGACCCATCGCGGGGTGCTTGCGGCCCAGCCCGGAGAGCTCGTCGAGCGTATCCACCTCGGCCTGGTCGCGGCCGAAGGCGCCGAGCACCACAAAGGCGCCGGCCGTGGCCACAGAGTAGGCGGCGCCGTAGAGGATGACCGCGCGGATCGAACCGGCCGCGGCCTCCTGAACGCCGAGCGCACAGAGCGCGAGCAGCAGGTAGCCGGCGTGGGCCACCGACGACCAGGCGAGCATGCGCCGCACCCGCTTCTGCGTGAGCGCGACCAGGTTTCCGACGACGATGGAGGCCAGCGCGGCGAAGAAGGCGATCGTGGTCCAGCCGGCGACGCCGCCCGAGAGTTCGGGCGTGGCAAAGGGGCCTGCGAAGAGGCGGAAGAGGGCCGCAACGCCCGCGATCTTGCCGGCGCCCGAGAGGAAGCCGGTCGTCGGCGTCGGCGCGCCCGAGTAGGCGTCGGGGGCCCACATGTGGAAGGGGGCGGCGGCCATCTTGATGAGGAAGGCGACGAAGACGAGCGCCATGCCTACAAGCGGGAGCGGGAGGAAGGGGACGACGCCGGTCGGGTTAGCGAAGTGGCGGGCCGCGTCGGGGGCGCGGAGCGCGGCGCCGATCTGGTCGTAGCCCGTGCTGCCGGTGAGGCCCGTCAGGAAGGCGACGCCGTAGACGAGCAGGGCGCTGCCGAGCGCACCGAGCAGGAAGTACTTGAAGCCGGCTTCGGAGGAGAGGTTGGAGCGGCGCTGGTAGGCGGTGAGCGCATACATCGCGACGGCGCCCATCTCGAGGCCGAGGAAGAGCACGATGAAGTCGTTGGCCGAGACCATGACCGACATGCCGGCCGTGGCGAAGAGCAGGAGCGCGTAGTACTCGCCGCGGTCGATCTCGAGCTGCTCGAGGTAGCGGGTGGAGCCGAGCGCAGTGATGGCGCAGGCCACGGCGGTGAAGGCGGTGATGACGCAGCCGAGCGCATCGAAGCGGACCATGCCGCCCCAGAGGGTCTGCGGCTCGGCGGGCGCGATGAGGTAGGAGACGCCGGCGGCGAGCAGCGCAGCGAGCGCAGTCACATAGGCGAGGTGGGTGCGAGGGAAGGAGGCCCGCTGGAAGACCTCGAGCAAAAGCACCGCCATGCCCGCAAGCACGAGGAGCAGCGCGGGGAGGAGGCCGAGGAGGTCGGCGCTCGTAAAGCCAATCATGGGTGACCTCCTTGGTGGGCCGCGCCCGGTTGGGCGGCGCTGCCCTCCGCGGCAGGGGCCTCGCCGTTGGCGGCGGCCTGCTTGCGCTGCAGCGGCCAGGCCTCAGGCGAGCGGCCGTCACGGTTCCAGCTCTCTACATCGCTCTGCTGGCCCGCCATGGTCTCGGCGGTCTCCTTGGCGAGCGTCGCATGTTCGGCGAGACCGGAGAGGAGCCCCTTCACGCTGGCATCCATGCGCGAGGTGAAGAAGCCGGGCTGAAGCCCAACCCAGAGCGAGAGCAGCACGAGCGGCAGGAGCGGCGCAGCCTCGGCCCAGGTCACATCGGTGGCCTTCGAGAAGCGGCTGCCGGTGATGCTGCCGAGCATGAGCCGCTTGGTCAGGCCAAGCAGATAGATGGCGCCGACGACGACGCGCAGGCCGGCCAGAGAGGCGAGGATGAGCGCGGTGGTGTCGGGGCCGGTCGGAAGGCTGCCGAAGTGGGCGTTGCCCGGGTTGAGCGAGAAGGCCCAGGAGCCGGCCGTCGCCGCGAGGACGAGGAACTCGCCCACAAAGCCGATGAGGCCAGGCACGCCGGCGTAGGCCATGATGAGGAAGACGAAGAGCAGCGCGAAGACGGGCATCTTGGCAGCGAGACCACCGTAGTCGTCCACCGAGCGGCTCTCGTACCGGTCGATGAGCACGCCCGCGAGCAGGAAGAGGGCGCCGGCGGTCACGCTGTGGGCGAGGCTCTGCACAAGCGCGCCGGTCACACCCACCTGGTTGATGGCGAAGAGGCCGAGCGTGATGAAGCCAAGGTGGCTCACCGACGAGAAGGCGATCATCTTCTTCATGTCGCGCTGGGTGACGGCGATGATGGCGCCGTAAACGATGGCGATGACCGAGAGGATGCCGATGGCGGGCGCGGCCCAGTAGACAGCATCGGGAAAGAGGGGCATCGCGAAGCGGACGAGGCCGTAGGTGCCGGCCTGGAAGACGATGGCGCCGAGCACGAAGGAGCCGGCGGTCGAGGTCTGGGCGTGGGCCTCAGGGAGCCATGTGTGGAGCGGCGGGATGGGCAGCTTCACAAAGAAGGCGAGGCAGAAGGCGAGGAAGAGCGCCTGCTGCACGCCGACGGGCAGCCCCTGCGCCGTCGCGGCGATATCGGCCAAGTCGAAGGAGGTCGACCCGCCCTTCACCCAGAGGTAGAAGATGGCAGCCATCATCGGCATGGAGCAGACGAGGGTGACCACAAAGAGCTTGGTCGCAGCAGCCACCCGCTGGCGGTCGCCCCAGCTGCCGACGAGCAGCGCGAGCGGCAGGAGCATGAGCTCCCAGAAGAGGGCGAAGAGCAGCAGGTCGACCGAGCAGAGCGCACCGAGGACGGCGGTGAGCAGCGTGAGGAGGCCGGCGTAGTAGGTGCGCGAGGCGGTCTGAATGGAGGTGACGCCGGCCATCGCAGCGACCACGCCGAGCACAGTGGTGAGGCCGACGAGCCAGAGCGACAAGCCGTCGATGCCCAGGTGATACCGGGCGCCGATGGAGGGGATCCAGGCCGCGTTCTCCGCCGCGGTGGTGAACTGCAGGCCGGCCTGCGAGGCGTCGAAGCCGGCCGCCACGGGCAGGAAGAAGAGGAGGGAGAGCAGCGCGAAGAAGCCACCCACCATCCGGTGGGCCTCCTTGTGCTCGCTCGGCACGAAGGCCAAGAGCAGCGCGCCGGCCAGCGGCGAAAAGACAATGAGGGTGAGCCAGGGCATGGAGGCACTCATGGGGTCACTCCGCCGCGTGCGATCAGGAAGAGCACGATCGCCAGCCCGATGAAGGCGATGGTCAGATAGCGCTGCAGGTTGCCGTTCTGGAGCCGGCCGATGAGCTGGCCCGAGAAGGTGGAGAGCCAGCCGGCGCCGCCGACCGCGACGGTGTCGATAACGAGGTTGTCGACGAAGAGGTCATAGACCCGCGACTTGATCCGAAGCGCCTTGCCGAAGGTGAATTCATAGAGCTCGTCGATGTAGTACTTGTTCAGCACCAGCGCGTGGAGGCGGGGCCAAGAGGCCGCCAGACGAGCGGGTCTCTCGCCGCCACGACCCCAGAGCACGAAGGCCAGCCCCATGCCCGAGAGGCCCGCGACCGTGCCCGCGCCGACGCAGCCCCAGATGGCGCCCGAATCGTGGCTGTAGACGCTCCGTACGAGCGCCTCGGTGGGGGCGATGACAGGCGCAATGAAGTGATGGAAGAGATTCGGCAGGCCAGTGAAATGCGGCAGCCCCGCAAAGCCGGCCACCAGGCTCAGGATCGCAAGCACCCAGAGCGGCCCCGTCATGACGGCAGGCGACTCGTGGAGGTGCGACTTGGCCTCATCGGTGAGCCGCTGCTCGCCCGCGAAGACCACGAAGTAGAGGCGGAACATGTAGAGCGCCGTCAGGAAGGCGGCGAACAGGGCGAGCGGGAAGAGCACGGATGACAGCGCCGGACCGCCGAGCACCTGCTGGTTGTTCATGATGCTCCAGAGGATCTCATCCTTGGAGAAGAAGCCGGCGGTGAGCGGGAAGCCGGCGATCGCCAGGCAGCCGATGAGGAAGGTCTTGCTCGTGGAGGGCAGCACCTTGCCGAGTCCGCCCATGCGGCGGATATCCTGCTCGCCGGAGAGGGCGTGGATGACCGAGCCCGAGCCGAGGAAGAGCAGCGCCTTGAAGAAGGCGTGGGTGACCAGGTGGAACATGGCCGCTGCGGGCGCGGCCACACCGACCGCTAGGAACATGAAACCGAGCTGAGAGATGGTCGAGTAGGCAAGCACCTTCTTGATGTCGTTCTGCATGAGGCCGATCGTGCCGGCCATGATCGCCGTCGCCAGGCCAATCACGGCAACCACCGCGAGCGTCACCGGGGTGAGCACGAAGAGGAAGTTGAGCCGGACCATGAGGTAGATGCCGGCGGTGACCATGGTCGCCGCGTGGATGAGCGCCGAAACGGGCGTCGGGCCGGCCATGGCGTCGGGGAGCCAGACATAGAGCGGGATCTGCGCCGACTTACCGGTGCAGCCGATGAAGAGCAGCATGGTCGAGGTGGTGAGCAGCGTGCCGCCCGCCGTGATCTGCGCAGGCGACAGGTGCGACACCCACTCGCGCAGCTCGCCGACGTGCACCGTGCCCGCCAGCCCAAAAAGCAGGAAGACGCCGAGCATCAGCGCGAGGTCGCCCACCCGGTTGGCGATGAAGGCCTTGTTGGCCGCATCCACCTTCTCGGCATCCTTGTACCAGAAGCCGATGAGCAGCCACGAGACCAGGCCCACGCCCTCCCAGCCCAAGAAGAGCAGGATGAGGTTATCGGCCAGCACGAGGCTGAGCATCGCCGCGACGAAGAGGTTGAGGTAGGCGAAGTACTTCGCGAACCCTTCGTCGTCGTGCATGTAGCCGACCGAGTAAAGATGAATGAGGAAGCCGACGCCCGTGATGACCAGCGCCATCACCGCCGTCACCGCGTCGAAGTGGAGCGCCCAGTTGGCCACGAGCGGGCCCACGTTGAGCCACTCTCCGAGGTCCTGCGTGAGGGCGGCCGCGCCGTAGGCCTCGGCACCACCAAGCCCGTGGAGCTGCAGCGCAGCCACAAGCGCCAGCACGAAGGAGACCGCAATGGGCACAAGCCCGATGGCCGCAGAGAGCGGCTTGGGGAGGAAGCGACCGACGGCTCCGTTGAGCGCCGCGCCCGCCAGGGGCAGGAGCAGCAGCGGTGCGAGCAGTCCGGTTGCGACGGTGTTCATGAGGATGCTCCCGTGCGCCTAGTTCTTGAAGACATTGAGGTCATCCACGAGCAGCGACTTCTTGTGCCGGAAGATGTTGACCATGATCGCCAGGCCAATGCCCGCCTCGGCAGCCGCGACTGCCATCACGGTGAAGGCAAACATCTGGCCGTCGGCCACCAAGTGAAAGCGCGAGAAGGCGATGAGCGCCAGGTTGGCCGCGTTCAGCATGATCTCCACACACATGAAGAGCACGATGACATTGCGACGCGTGACCAGCCCCACCGCACCGATGGTGAAGAGGGCTGCGCTGAGCAGCAGGTAGTGTTCGAGGGTAAGCGACATCAGAGCCTCCGCTTCGCCACGACGACCGCGCTCACGATGCCGATGAGCAGCAGGAGCGAGACCAGCTCAAAGGGGAGCAGGTGGGTGGTCATCAGCGACCGGCCAATCTGTTCAGCGGTGCCGAACGAGAGGGGAACATCGGTTGGGAAGTTGGCGGTCGCGTTGCGGTAGCTCATGAAGCCGGCGCCAATCGATACCGAGACGACCGCAGCAGCAAACATGCCCAACAGCGGCGCGATGCTGACCTTGCGGGGGCCGAGCTCCTCGTCGCGCTGGTTGAGCAGCATGAGCACGAAGAGGAAGAGCACCATGATGGCGCCCGCGTAGACCAGGATCTGCACGATGGCCATGAAATTGGCGTGCAGCAGCACATAGTTGCCGGCCAGAAAGAAGAAGGCCGCGACCAGCGACACCGCGCTGTTGATGGGGTTGCGGCTCAGCACCACGCCGGAGCAGCCGGCGATCGCACCAACCGCAAACAGATAGAAGAGGACTTGTTCCACGGTCATGCGGGCAGACCTCTCACCAGGCGGGGTAGGTGCATCGCCCCTGCTCAACATGGGCGATGAACTCTTCGGGGAACTGGCGCAGGTAGGCGCCGATCGACATGCCCACCGCGTCGCCGAAGGGGCAGATGGTGTTGCCGCGGATGTTGTTCACGATGTCGAGCAGCTGGTCGACCTCGGCACGCTTGGCGCCGCCGGCCTCGATGCGGTCGAGGATCTTCGAGACCCAGCCCATGCCTTCGCGGCAGGGGGTGCACTGGCCGCAGGACTCGTGGTGGTAGAACCGGGCGATGCGGGCCGCGATGCGGACCACGCAGACGGTGTCGTCCATGACGATGACGCCGCTCGTGCCGGCCATCGTCTCGAAGGGCTTCTCTTTGAGCGCGTCGAAGTCGTGCTTCACGTCGAGCTGGTCGGCCCTGAGCACGGGGCAGGAGGTGCCGCCGGGGATGACCCCACGGATGGTGCGGCCGTCGAGCGGGCCGCCGCCATAGAGGTCGCTGAAGACGACGTCGCGGAGCGAGATGCCGTTGGGGACCTCGTAGGTGCCCGGACGCTTCACCTTGCCCGAGACCTGCACGATCTTGGGGCCTCCATTCTTTTCGGAGCCCTGCGCCGACCACCACTCCGCGCCACGCTCGATGACGAGCGGCACGCAGGCGATGCTCTCCACGTTGTTCACCACGGTGGGGCATCCGAAGACGCCGACAACAGCGGGGAACGGGGGCTTGAGGCGGGGCTGGCCCGTCTTGCCTTCGAGCGACTCGATGAGCGCCGTCTCTTCGCCGCAGATGTAGGCGCCCGCGCCGCGGTGCACGTAGATGTCGAAGTCTAGGCCGCTGCCCAGAATGTTCTTGCCGAGCAGGCCGGTCGCATAGAGCTCGGCGATCGCCGCCTCCATGCGCCGCGTCGCCAGCACCAGCTCGCCGCGCACATAGATGTAGGCTGCCTTGAGGCCGAGCGTGAAGCCGGCGATGATGCAGCCCTCCATGAGGCGATGGGGGTCGCGCTCCATGATGAAGCGGTCCTTGAAGGTGCCCGGCTCGCCCTCGTCAGCGTTGACGACGAGGTACTTGGGCACATCGGTCCCCTTGGGCAGGAAGGACCATTTGGCGCCCACGGGGAAGCCAGCGCCTCCGCGACCGCGGAGGTTCGACTTGATGAGCTCCGGCACCACTGCGCCGCGCTCCATTCCGAAGACCTTCTTCAGACTCTTGAAGCCACCGTGCTGCTGGTAGACCGACAGCGTATAGGCCTGCTCTACATGCCAATTGGCGGTGATGACTCGTTCCATGATGATAACGGGGCCTGGAGGGTTCAGCGAAGGGTAGCGAGCAGCGCGTCGATGCGCTCGGGCGTGAGGTTCTCGTGGAACTCACCGTTGACCTGCAGCAGCGGCGCATAACCGCAGCCTGCGAGGCACTCGGCTTCGAGCAGGGTCACGCGGCCGTCGGCCGTGGTCTCGCCCACGCCTATGCCCAGCTGTTCCGAGATGTGACGGACCACAGCGAAGCCGCCCATCATACAGCAGGGCACGCTGGTGCAGACCTCGATCTTGTGGCGACCCGCCGGCTTCTTGTCGAACATGGTGTAGAAAGAGGCGACCTGCAGCACCTTGCCTTCCGGCAGCTCGAGCCGCTGCGCCACGTAGGCCATCACGCCGGGCGAGAGCCAGCCGAACTGGGCCTGCGCCATGTAGAGCACGGGGAGGAGCGCGGCCCGCTTGTAGGGGTAGCGCTGGAGAAGCGTATCGAGCTCCTTCTCGTTTTCGGGCGAGAAGAGGATCGGGCCGTCGATGTCGGTTGCGTTCGGGTTGAACATGGGCCGATGCAGGGGCTGAGGTTCGGCGCGGAGGGCAGAGGCCTACTTCCGCTTTGCCTTGGATGCAGGAGCGGGCGCGGAGGTCTTCTCGGACTTCGCAGGAGCCTTCGCAACCTTTGCGGGGGCCTTAGCGGGGGCTGCAGGAGCCTTTGCGGGGGCCGATGCCTTCGCAGGGGCTGCGGCCTTGGCAGGAGCCTTCGCGGGGGTCGCTGCCTTCGCGGGGGCCGATGCCTTCGCAGGGGCTGCGGCCTTGGCAGGGGCCGCAGGTGCCTTTGCAGGGGCCGCAGGAGCCTTCGCGGGGGCCGCAGCCTTGGCAGGAGCCGACGCCTTCGCGGGGGCCGCAGCCTTGGCAGGAGCCTTCGCAGGGGCCGCAGCAGCCTTCGCGGGGGCTGCAGGAGCCTTCGCCGGGGCCTTCGCGGGGGCCTTCGCGGGGGCCGCAGGAGCCTTCGCCGGGGCAGCAGCCGCAGGGGCCTTCGCGGGGGCCGCAGGGGCCTTCGCGGGGGCCGCAGGAGCCTTCGCGGGGGCCGCAGGAGCCTTCGCGGGGGCCGATGCCTTCGCGGGGGCCGCAGGGGCCTTGGCGGGGGCCGCAGGGGCCTTTGCAGGGGCCGCAGGAGCCGCAGCGGCCTTGGCAGGGGCCTTCGCGGGAGCCGGAGCGGCTACAGG
>JABMMX010000380.1 GCA_013205435.1 Deltaproteobacteria bacterium | reverse complement strand
TGACCTACTTCATCGTGGTGCTCGCGCTCGATGAGGCTGGCAACCTGAGCCCGGTTTCCGAAGAGGTGACGGGAGCGACGGCGCCAACGGCAGATTTCTTTGAGAGCTACAAGGCTGCTGGCGGCCTGGAGGAGGGCGGACAGTGCTCGACCTCGACGCCTGCTGCTGGCTGGATGACGATGGCGTCGCTGGGCGTCGCAATGTGGCTGATCCGTCGCCGTCGTCGGGTGCTGGTTGGCGGATCGCTGGTGGCGCTCATGGTGGCCGGTGCGGGCGAGGCCCATGCCGCGCGGCCTTCTTCGCCGGTTGATTCGACGCTCGACCTCCGGTTCGGCAGTTGGAAGCCTGCGATCGACAAGGAGGCGTCGCTCGGCGCAGCCAGACCCTTTGCGCAGATTTTCGATGGCGACGACCTCTTCTATCTCGAGGGTGTCTACGGTCGGGAGCTGCTGCGTGGTGTTGGGAGTTTGGGACTCAATCTCTCGCTCGGATATGGCGGCGTAGCGGGCAAGTCGCTCGACCTCGATGGCGCTACCTCGGGCGATACGACCACCTTCCGAATGGTCCCGCTCCGGTTGGGTGCCTTCTATCGCTTCGACTGGCTGCAGGAGAGGTTCGGCGTGCCGGTGGTGGTGTCTGGTGAGGCAGGGCTCACGAGCATTCAGTGGTGGACCTCATCGGAGGGCGGCATCTCGGACTTTGAGACCGAAGCCGGTGCTCGCTCGGTGGGTTCGGGCGAGACGCACGGCTGGCACGCGGGGGCGACGGCCTACCTGCTGCTCGACATTTTTGCTCCCGGGATGGCGATGAACTTCGACGCGGACTCAGGGGTGAACAACAGCTACCTGTTCGTGAACTACATGCAGACCGAGGCAGACGATTTCGGGAGCAAGACAAGCTGGTCGCTGAGCGACACCACCACGCTGTTCGGGATTGGGTTTGAGATGTGACCCAGAGTTTCGGATCCGGCTCCGGGTAGCCTACGACGGCGCCCAGTTTCACGGTTGGCAGATTCAGACTTCGAAGCCGAGCGTCGAGGGTGAGCTGACCCGTGTGGTGGCCTCGCTTTCGGGCGAGAAGCTGAAGGTGTGGGGTGCGAGCCGTACCGACGCGGGCGTGCATGCGGTGGGTCAGGTTGCCGCCTTCAATGATACGGGTCGGTATGGGCCGGAGGTCTGGTACCGCGTGCTCAACCGTCTGACGGCGGATGGGCTTGTAGTGATGGGTGCCGACCGAGTGCGGGGCTCGTTTCATCCGCGTCACGATGCGCGCGGCAAGGTCTATCGGTACGACATCGTGGAGGGGTTCCATGCGCTGCCGCTCGACCTTCACTCCGCCTACCACCTGCACCGTCCGCTGAATGTGGAGGCAATGGCAGAGGCGGCACAGTACCTGGTGGGCGAGCACGACTTTGCGAGCTTTCGGGGTCCGGACTGCGCGGCACAGGGGACTGTCCGCAGGCTGTTCGTGGTGAGCGTGCGTCGGATGGGCGAGGGTCGGGTTCGCGTGGTGGTTTCGGGGACGGCCTTTCTCAAGTATATGGTGCGCATTCTGGTCGGCACGCTGATCGAGGTGGGCCACGAGCGCCAGAAGCCGGAGTGGGTCAAAGAGGTGCTCGAGGCGAGGAGCCGGAGGGCTGCTGGTATGACTGCGCCTGCCTCAGGATTGACACTGGTTCGGGTCTTTCATCCGGATTACCCCTATTCTGGCACCGAATCGTCACGCGGCATCGGCTCCTTTGGTTAGGTTGCCCGCATGCCGTCAGCGTGGTAGCCACCTTGTCCCGCCGCTGAGAGCGCGCGAGGAGAGAGGAAGAGACGTATGAAGATTCCCAGCACGCGCGTGGTGGTGCCGAACCTGTTCACGCTTGGCGCCACTTTTTGCGGCATCTCTGCGCTTTGGTTGGCCTTCGAAGCCAAGAGCGCGGACGACTTCTACCTCGCGACGACGCTCATCCCTTTGGCCTGCTTCCTCGACGGTCTTGATGGCCGGGTGGCGCGGATGCTGAATGGCGAGACCAAGTTTGGCATGGAGCTCGATAGCCTGAGCGATGCCATCACCTTCGGCGTGGCGCCTGGGTTCCTGCTCTACGCATGGGCGCTGAAGCCCTATGAGCTGGGAGGCCTGTTTGTGGCCTTTGCATTTGCAGCGGCAGCGATGGTTCGGTTGGCGAGGTTCAATGTGCAGGCGGACGACCCTGCGCGGGGAAACCGGTACTTCACCGGGCTGCCTGCTCCGATGGGCGGGATGGGGATCGCGGCGATCATCGCCTTTCAGATTGAGGTGTTTGATCGCGGTTCGGCGCTTGATCATGAGCGCCCATACCTGGCGGCCTACGCGGTGTTGCTAGCGGTGCTGATGGTGAGCGAGGTCCCGTTCCGGACCTTCAAGGATGTTCGGATGACGGGCCGGGTGAAGGCGATGATCGGGGCGACATTGGCGGCGGTCGTGGCGGTCGGTCTGTGGCAGGGGTTCATGATCTCGCTGTCGCTGGTACACACGGTCTACCTCGTAACCGGCTTGGGCGCTGCTCTGTTTGTGCGTCGCGCGGCCGAAGACGGGGCAGGCATTGTGGCGTTCGACACAGAGGATGACGAAGAGGGTGTCTAGGGCCTCAACTTGACAGGGTGCCTTGCCCCGCCTAGTTGGCCCCGTTGAAAATGTGGTTTCGACAGGGTTTTTGTCGGCACGAAGGTTTAAATCTCTCGAAAAGGCGTTGGCTTTTTCGCAACGGCAGGAGTTGGAGAACATGAAGATCGTTGGCAATGCGTGGATAAAGATGTTGGCAAGCGGGTTGTTTCTGACGGCCTTGGTTGGCTGCGGCGACGATGAAGTGAAGAACACGGATACCGATTCGGGTTCGGACACGACGGCCGACACGACGGCCGACACGGGCACCGCAGATACGGCTCCGGACACCATTGAACTCGACACGACCGACACGGGCGGCGCGATTGCCTGCACGCGGACGGCCGACTGCGCGGCGCAGTTGGGCGCTGGCTTCATCTGTGAGAACGGCGTCTGCGTAGAGCAGCTGCTCCCCGACCCCTGCGCTGCAGACGGTCAGGAGTGTACGGACGCGGCGGCCCAAGAGACCGACGAATTTGTCTGCGTTTCGGATACCGCAGGTGGTCCGGCTGTCTGCCGTCAGCTTTGCAACTCCGATACGGCCGATGACACGGGCTCTGAAGACTGCCCTCTGAACACCTACTGCTTCGACGTAAGCGCGACCAGCGCGAGCGGCCTCACGGGTGCCTGCACCCCGGGTGATTGCGACACCAACATCTTCGACGAGGCTGCCTGCGGCGGCACGGGCACCTGCTTCCCGGTCGGTCATGGCGCGAGCTTCTGCATTTCTGGCGGCACGGCCATCGAGGACGAGCCCTGTGGTCTCGATGCTTCGACGACGCCTCCGGACACCGACACCTGCGCGCCCGGTCTGCTCTGCTCGAACAACGTCTGCGTTGCTCCTTGCAACCGCACCAACGGCAACGCCGACTGCACGGACGGGCTTACCTGCCTCGCGGCCTTCGACTTCACCCCGCGGAACCGTCCGGGCCTCTGCGGCACGGCTTGCGACGCCTTCTCGGTTGGCCAGTGCCCCACGGATGAGACCTGCCAGCCCTTCTTCGGCCGCCGCGGCGTCAACATCTGGGCCTGCGTTGCCTCCACGGGCGGCACCACCTTTGGCGCCGACGAGATCTGCGATGCAACGGGCAGCTGCGAAGAGGGCTTCCTCTGCGTTGGCTCCGAGACCGACGCCGGTGGCAACACCATCAGCCGCTGCCTCCAGCTTTGCGACACCGATGCTGAGCTTGCTGGCGAGAGCCCCTGCGGTTCGGCTGGCGCTGGCCCCGCGCTCATCACGAGCATTGCCTTCGGCGAGGCGTCGGGCTTCCTCTCCTTCCCTGCCGGTTCGTATGATGTGCAGGTGCGCGACGTTACCTCGGGCTCGCTCGTGACCGACCTGTCGGTTGCTGTTGCGGCCGGTGAGGTTCACACCGAGCTTGCGACGCTTGACGCCGCTGGCGACTTCACCCGCTTCACCTACGTCGACCTCCGCGCCGGCGAGACCCTCCCGCGGAACGGCGTGCGCCTCATCCACGCTGCTGCCTCGGCTCCTGATGTCGACGTCTACGTTGCGTCCGCGCTTGAGACGCTCGCGTCGGGCGACTCGTCGGGTGCCGTTGAGGCCGCTGCCGGCTCCTACAACCTCTGGCAGGACGACGTCGCGGGCGCCTTCTCGCTCGTCGCGGGCGAGGCCAACGACATCTTCTACTTCGACGGCAACACCGCCGCCGCCTCCTACACCGCCGGCGCCACCGTCACGGGCGCGCTCGTCCGCCTTGTCCACGGCTCCAGCGCCGCCGGCAACGTTGATGTCTACGCCGACTGCCCGACCGACTTCAGCGGCTGCACGGCCGACAATCTGGTTACGTCCGACTTCGCCTTCGGCGATGTCTCGGGCTACGTGGCCGTCGCCGCAGACACGCACACCTTCTACCTCGCCGCCGCCGGCGCCGACCCGACCACCGCGTCGGCCCTGCTGACCGTTGGCCCCATCGCGCTCTCCGAGGGTGGCCGCTACACCGCCGTCGCGAACGACATTGGGGGCACCAACGTTGCTCTCCTCACCGACAGCACCACGGCTCTGACCGCTGGTACGGCGACCATCCGTCTCCACAACTTCTCGTCGGCTGAGATCGGCACGGCGCTTGAGTCGACCACGCCCATCGCCAGCGGCGTTGCGTTCGGCGAGTCTGTCGAAGGCGACACCTCTGCCTACATCGCGCTCCCCGCTGCTAGCTACGTTGCTGTCCTTCGTGGCGCCGGCGCTGCAGCTTCGTCGGCACCCGCCTTCGTCGCCCCCTTCACCCTCTCGGGTCTCCTCACCGCCATCGTCGCAGATGACGGCGCTGGGTTCACCGCCATCGCCATCAGCGACTCCATCGTTGCTCCGGCTGCCGGCCAGGGCTCGGTCCGCGTCATCCACGCCGCCGACGGTGTTGGAGCCGTGAGCATCAACCTCCCGGGCACCTCGAACTCGATCTGCGCCCGCAGCGCTGTCGCCGGCCTTGGCTTCTGCCAGGAGTCCTGCGAGCCCTTCCCGCGCGACCCCGGCTCCGACTACGGCTGCACGACCGCGGGCGACCTCTGCTTCCCGGTCGTTCTGACCGAGGACGAGGCGAGCGCTCCTGTCGGTATCTGCGATGCCAACGCTGGCACCGTCGGGCCCTTCGAGCCCTGCGCTGACGACGGCACGATCGGCGAGTGCGCAGACTTCGCCGTCTGCCTCGACTTCACCAACGACGACGGCGCCGAAAACCCGACCTGCAACGCGCTCTGCGCGCCGTTCGAGCAGGGCGACGTCTGCGGCGCTGACGCTACCTGCAGCGCCATCTTCCCGCTCACCGGCAACCTTGGCTTCGGCATCTGCACCCAGGAGTTCAACGCGGGCGCCATCGGCGGTCGCTGCACCGCGGAGGGCATTACCTGCGAGGCGGCTGGCACCCTCTGCCTCGACACCGGCGCTGGCCCCACCTGCGTCCTCGCCTGCCGCGAGGGCTTCGATGACTGCGCCAACGACCCCGGCACCACCTGCAGCGTGGGCAGGCTCAACCCCGACGTGGTCCCCGTCTTCCTGGGTATCTGCCTCTAAGCGGTAGAACAGCCAGAAGGCTCGCTTCGATGGCGTCGGGTTCGCTCGGCGCCTTCGCCGTTTTTGGCACTGCGCGCTTGCAGGTCGGCATCTTTCCGTTACACTATGTTTTCCCTGCCGCCATCGGAGCATGCCGCCATGAACCTTCGCACCCTGTTCGTTCGTCCCCTCTTCCTTTCGCTTCTCGCGCTTGCTGCGGGCTGCTCCTCTGACGCCGAAGAGAACAGCGGCGGCTCCAGCTCGGGCGGCGATCGCACGCGTGACGATGCCGGGACCGACACGACGGTCACGACGGATACGACGAGCGGCTCGGGTAGCGGCGCCTCCGACACGGGTTCGCCTGCGCTTGATGTGGAGACGGATGCGCCGGCTGACACGGCCGCAGACACAGCCGGAGACACGGCCGCGGATACCGCCGCCGACACTGCTGCAGACACGACGCCCGACACCACCCCACCGAACCCGGTCGATTGCGCTGCGATTCCCATTGGCGCTGCCTCAGGCGAGACCTGCGACCAAGCTGCTCCCGCTTGCGCTACCGGTGCTGGCTGCATCGGCGTGGGCGCCGCGCCGGCAGTCCAGTGCCTCCAGATCTGCACGCCCGGGCAGTGCTCCGAGATTTGCGGCGCTCAGGGCGTCTGCTCGGGGCTTGTGGATACGAACAGCAATCCTGCCCTGCGGGATCTTGATGGCGACGGCATCGAGGATGAGGTGGGTGGCTGCTTCCCCGTGGTGCAGGCCTTCGCTCTGTGCGGCACGCCCGCCACCGGCAACTGCCCCGATGATCAGCAGTGCGTTGGCGATGAGACGGCTGCAAACTGCACGCCTACCTGCACGACCCCGGGCGCTTCGTGCGGCACCTTCAGCGGGGTGGAGGCCACCTGCAACCTGACCCTTCAGGCGGCCGACGGCACGGAGCAGAACGGCTGCTCCATCGATTGCACGACGGTAGCCGACTGCCCGGCGGGTCTTAGCTGCGTGGCGATCGCGGGCGTCAGCATCTGCCTTGCGCGCTAGCACGATGCGGCTGCTCGGTGCGCTCTGCGCGCCGGCGCTGCTTGCCTGCGTTGCGGGCTGTTTTGAGGCCGATCCTGCGCCGCTGGTGGCCGGGCAGCCCGGCAGCTGTGAGGCCATAGAGGTCGCGGGGCAGGTTGGCGCACGGTGCAATGCGGCGGCGGCTGCCTGCCCGTCGGGGGCGCTCTGTGTGGCCT
>JABMMX010000041.1 GCA_013205435.1 Deltaproteobacteria bacterium | reverse complement strand
TCGATGAGGCGCGGCGGGCGTTCGGCGGTGCGAATGTGGAGGCGGTCGCGGTCTCGGAGGCTGAGTTTGATCGTTATGTGACGCGGTATGTGCTGCCCGCACTGGACGGGGTGGTGGAGGCCACGGCCGACGCGCACCTGATTCCGAAGCTTCCGAACAAGGCCTACCAGATGAAGTTCACCCAGGAGGGGAACGAGAACATCTCGGAGGAGGAGCGGAAGGCGCAGGTGACGGGCGAGCAGGTGGTGGCGATGCTCAACCAGATCATCGGCGACGGGCTGGCGCTGGAGTGCAGCGACATCCACATCGAGCCCTACGAGGCTGATTGCCAGGTTCGGTATCGCATCGAGGGCAAGCTGCTTCGGCGGCCCGACCCGATCCCGATGCGGTATCACGGCGCGGTGGTGAGCCGCCTGAAGGCGCTGGCGAGTATGAACATCACGGAGCGGCGGAAGCCGCAGGATGGTCGGCTGGGCTGCGTCTTCAACGAGCGAGAGATCTCGTTGCGTATCTCGTCGGTGCCGACGCGGTTTGGCGAGAAGGTGGTCATGCGGGTGCTGGACCGGTCGGCATCGCTGATCGGGCTCGACCGGATCATCGGGTTGCCGCGGGTGCGTGACATCGTTCGGAGCCTCATCTTCCAGCCGCACGGGATTGTGCTGATCACGGGGCCTACGGGAAGCGGAAAGACGACGACGATGTACTCGGCGATTCTCGAGCGGCGGGGCGAGGGTATCAACATCAACACGGTGGAAGACCCGATTGAGTACACGATCCCGGGCATCACGCAGGTGCAGTACAACGATGCGGTCGACCTCGGTTATGCGCAGGCCATAAAGGCCTTTCTGCGTCAGGATACCGATGTGATGCTCATCGGAGAGACGCGTGATGCGCGGACGGCCGGCTATGCCATTCAGGCTGCGCTGTCGGGCCACCTCGTGCTGACCTCGCTGCATACGAACTCGGCGCTCAGCACCATCTACCGGCTAAAGGATATGGGCATCGAGTCGTTCCTGCTCGGCAACGCGATTGGCGGCGTGGTGGCGCAGCGGCTGGTTCGGAAGATCTGCACCGACTGTCGTCAGCCGCATAACTATCCCGCGTCGCTGCTGTCGCGGGTGTTTGATGCCGGTGAGCCTGTGCCGCCGCTCTACCGGGGCGCGGGGTGCGCGCGGTGCAACAACACCGGCTACCGTGGGCGTGCTGCGGTGGTCGAGGTGATGCGGATGAACGAGGAGCTTCGGGCGGCGATTGCGGCGAATGCGCCCATGACGGAGCTCAAGGAGGTGGCCATCGCCGCAGGCATGGTGACCTTCCGAGACTACTGTCGCGAGCTGCTGGTGCAGGGTGTGACGACGCCTTCGGAGGTGAGCCACATTCTCTACGCAGAGGATGAGGCGACGGCGAAGGGCGAGGTGAAGGTGTGCGGAAACTGCGGTGCTGCGAACACCGCCACGACGAAGTACTGTGAAGATTGCGGGAGTTCGTTGAGCTGAGGAGCGGTCGATGCGGAACCTGAGCCTGGTCTGGTGTTTGTTGCTGGTTGTAGGTTGCTCAGAGGAGGCAGCGGGGCCGCTGGCGGTCGACGCGGGCGTGGACGCTGGCAGCGACGAGGGCTCCGGCAGCGGCGAAGGCTCTGGTAGCGGAGGAGGCTCGGGCAGCGGCGAGGCGCCCCTTCCGCCCTGTGGCGGTGGCTACGACCTCAACAATGATGGCGTCTGCGACCACGACGTAGCGGACTGGTCGCGTGGTGCGTTGGTCGTGGGCGGACTGCCGCGAACGGATATCTATGAACTGGGAGCCGCGCTGCCTGCAGTGGCGTCGAACGGGGTGGGGCATGCGCTGATCTGGCCGGTCGATGTGTCGGGCGTGCTGCTGCCGTGGGGTGCGCTCACCCGGATGCTCGACCCCGAGACGACCGACCCCGGTCTGCGGGCGCTTCAGAACGGCGCGCGCGGGCTCCTTGGGTTCGGTACGACGACGGAGATGTATGGTTGGCTCGGGCTGACCCGCCTCGACGGCTCGGCCGAGGCGATGCCCGGTGTCGCGTGGCCGTCGTACGCGCAGGAGGGTGACTTCTTGGGTGTTGGTCAGGTGCCAACCGAGCAGGGTCCGGCGCTGACCTTCTCCTGCGCGACCTGTCACACGGCAGACCTGTTTGGGAAGACGGTGTTCGGGCTGACGAACCGGCGTGCGCGTGCGAACGAGTTTTTTCATGTGGCGAAGCGGTTCTTTCCGTCGCTCACGACGACGGCATTCCGGAGCGCAACGGATGCGACGGAGGATGAACTGGCGCTGTTTGAGCGGACGAAGCTGAACCTGGGTTCGGTGGGGACGAAGGAGCCGCAGGTGCTGGGGCTGGATACCTCGCTGGCGCAGGTGTCGCTGAGCCTCGCTCGTCGCGCGGAGGATGGATACTCGACCAAGGACCGTGCGCTGGAGCGGGCGCCGCGGGTGGCAGCGCTGGCGACCGAGGTGGCCGACAGCAAGCCGGCGGTCTTCTGGAACGCGAAGTACAAGAACCGCTGGTTGAGCGATGGTTCGATTGTCTCGGGCAACCCGATCTACACGAACTTTCTCTGGAACGAGATCGGTCGCGGGACCGACCTGCATGAGCTCGAGGAGTGGCTGGCGCGGAACCAGAAGGTGGTGGATGAACTGACGGTTGCGGTCTTTGCGTCGCAGCCTCCGAAGTGGGTGGACTGGTTCGGCGAAGGGTCGCTGGATGTGGCGGCTGCGGAGCGGGGCCAGGTGCTGTTTGATGCGAACTGCGCGCGCTGCCACGGCAGCTACGAGAAGGGCTGGCAGGCGGCCGATGCGGCGACCATGACGGTGACGCAGCTGGTTGCGACCACCCAAGTGACCTACTTTGAAGAGACGCCGGTGCATGATGTGGGGAGCGATCCGCTGCGTGCGCGTGGCATGGCCGACTTTGCGGAGCGGCTGAACGGGCTGGAGATTTCGAAGGCGATGGGGACGGTCGTGGAGGTGCAGGCCGGCTATGTTCCGCCTCCGCTGGAGGGCATCTGGGCGCGCTATCCCTACCTGCACAACGGGAGCGTGCCGACGCTGTGCGACATGCTGACGCCATCGGCGCGACGGACGGCCCTCTTCTGGAATGGGCCTGCGAGCGACCCTGCGACCGACTTCGATGCGGCCTGCGTGGGTTACCCGATTGGCGATGCCATCCCGGCCGCCTGGAAGGAGGAGCCGCGGGCGGAGTACGACACGGCGCGGAGCGGCATGTCGAACATGGGCCACGACAGTTGGCTTACGAAGGCTGACGGGAGCGACCTGCTGACGGCGCAGGAGCGGCTCGACCTGATTGCCTACCTGAAGACGCTCTAGCCGGAGACCTTGCGGACGCCCCTGCGGGTGAGCCAGTCGATGGCCCGCTCGCGCTGGTCGCCTTGCAGGGCGATGGCATCGTCTTCGCGGGTGCCTCCGCAGCCGAGCGAGCGCTTCATCTCTGTGACCCAGGCGTCGAGCGCATCGGTGGAGAGGCCGAGGTGGGTGACGAGTGTAACGGTCTTTCCGCCGCGGCCTTTGCGCTCGACGGCGACGACTGCGCGGGCCGGGAGCTTGGGGTCTGCGGCTGGCTTCGTGGCGGACGTTGCTGCGGGGGCTGCTGCAGGCGCGGCATCGACGGCACGGAGTGCGGCGAGGGCAGCGAAGGGGTTGGAGAGTGGGGCCTGCGCAGGGGCGTCGGACCAGCCGCCCTTCTTGGAGGTTGCCATGGGGTTACCGCTTGGGGACGGGGACGGGGACGATGGTCTCGATCGGTCCTTCGCGGACGAGGAGCCAGTAGTCGGGCAGGGGGATCATGAGGGGGCCGAGCTTGAAGACCTCCCAGCCGAGGAGGAGGTCGGTGGAGCCCTCGTTGACGGCGACGAGCGGGCAGTAGCCGGGCGCTCCGGGGTCATACCAGTGGTTGCCAGCGACGCCGTAGTGGAGGAAGTCGGGGCCGGCCCAGCCGCCGGGGAAGCGCTCGTTGGTGCGCTTGAGCAGGTGGTAGTGTCCGAAGGATTTTTCGCGGCCTTTGCTGTCGCGGAGCGGGATGCGGGGGCCGTCGATGCCGTGCTGCTCGAGCTTCACATTCCAGCCCCGGACGAGGTTCTGTTCGGGGTCCGCGTAGAAGGTCTTGCGGAAGGTCTTCCAGAGCAGTTTGTTGACGAAGGCGGGGAGGGAGAGGTCGATGCCGAGGTACTGGTGACCTGCGACAGCGGCATGGTCGATGGGATGAGCCTTGGCGACAATCGCTGCGAGCTCTGCCTGAGACATGCCGAGGAGGTCGGACTGGGTGAGCATGCTGCGCCGTAAGAAAAGGTGTGACCGATGGGTGAGGGTCGGTTAGCAGCCGATGGGCTTGGGTGTCATCATGGATTGGCCTCCTGTGTTGCGGAGAGAGCGTTGGCACGGAGAGCGGAAGAGCAGCGCAATGGCGGCGAGGAGCCGCGCGAGGGTGACCTCGTCGATGCGACCGTTGTGGCGTGGGGCAGTGGTCTGGACGCCGTAGCGGAGTGGTCAGGCGGGCGGCTCTATGTGCGGGGCGCGCTGCCGGGCGAGCGGCTCCGTGTTCGCCTGCGTGGCGGTCGCGGACGGTGGCGCGGCGAGGTGGTGTCTTGGGTTCGCCGGTCGCAATCGCGGTGCGAGCCTTCGTGTGCGGTTGCGTCGCAGTGCGGTGGCTGCGACCTTCAGCATATGGCCTACCGGTCGCAGCTGGCGTGGAAGCGGGACGAGGTGATGCGGGCAGTTCGGACGGGGCTTGGCCGGTCGTTTCAGGTGGCGGAGCTGCTTGCGCCCGACGAGCCGCGCGGTCACCGGACCAAGATTGGGCTGCGCATAGGAGGCGCAACCGGCGCGCTGACGGCGGGGCTGTTTGCGCCTCATACGCGCGAGGTGGTGGCGATCTCGGAGTGCGAGGTGCAGGACGCAGCGGGCACGGCCTTCGCGCTGCGGCTTGTGGCGCTCGCCTCGAGGTTGGGCGTTCCTCCCTTCGAGGATGAGAGCGGTCGCGGGCTGCTGCGCGCAGTGGTGGTTCGGGTTGGTCACGGCACGGGTGAACTGCAGGTGACCTGGGTGCTATCGGCGCGGTCGCAGCAGTATGAGCCTGCGCTGACGGCGGCGGCGCTGGAGGCCGGTGCGCTCTCTGTCGCGCTGAACTTTCATGCCGAGGATGGCAAGCAGCTTGCGGGCTCTCGGCTGGTTCACGCGGGCGGAGCTGCGCGCATCCGTGCGGAGGTCTGCGGGCAGTCCTACCTGGTTTCTGCGGGCGCCTTCTTTCAGACCTCGAAGTTTGGTGCCGAGGCGCTGTCGAAGCAGGTGAGGTTGTGGGCTGGGAGCGCGCCGGAGGGGAGGTTGCTCGACCTCTATTCGGGCCTTGGCTTCTTTGGGTTGCCGCTGGCGTCGCGCTTTCGCGAGGTGGTGGCGATGGAGGAGAGCCATGCTGCAACGGAGGATGGGATTGCGAGCGCGGCCGGTTCGAGCGTTCGGAACATCTCGTTTCGCGAGGGCCGCGTGGAGTCGTCGTTGCGCGCCTTTCTGCGGAGCGGCGAACAGGCCACGACGGTCATCGCCGACCCGCCGCGGAGTGGTCTGTCGGCCGAGGTAGCCGAGATGCTGACGAGCGAACTTGCGCCCGAGCGGCTGGTCTATGTTTCGTGTGACCTCGATGCGTTGTCGCGCGATGTGGCGGTGCTAACGCAGGGGGGAATGCAGTTGGAAGAGGTGCAACCGGTGGAGATGTTCCCGATGACAAAGCATGTGGAGACGGTTGCCCTGTTTCGTCCAAACCCCGTGCTGGCGATGGCGCGGCGGATGGGTGGTCGCCGATGAGCGGCGAGGTTCCCTACGGTCTGACAGCAGCGGCTGCAGGAGCGACGATCGCCGTGTCGGTGGCGCTGGTGACCATCGCGCACCGGCAGGGGAGCGGCTACCCGCAGGCCTTCCGGCTGATGCGCGGCGCCGTATCGCTGGTGCTCACCCTGCTTGGCTTCTTCGCCCTGTTTCACTGGTGGGCCATTGCGAAGGATGGGTATGTGACGGGCGAGGTAGACCGACTGGCGATGGTGTTGGCGGGCATCGCGATGGGCCATTTTGCGGGCGACCTGTTGCTGATGATCTTCGCGGCGCGGCGTGGGCTGGACTCGACGCGCAAGGACCTGGTCGCGCATCACATCACGGGGCTCTTGGCGACGTCGCTGGTGCTCTTCTACCCCATCGCGGCACCGCTCTTTCTCATCATGTTCACCACCGAGATGATGCCGATGACAACAGGCGTCGTCTCGTGGGCCGAGTTGGCGGGGAGCCCCGTGTGGGTGCGTCGCGGCATGTGGGCGCGGCTGGCCACGCTGGTGCTGTGGCGTGCGCCTTTCTGGAGCTGGAGCTCCTACCTGGTGTTCAGCAACCTGCTGGCTGCCGACTGCACGCCCGACCAACGGGTTGTGTTTGCCTGCAGCGGGAGCTTTCTGGGGGTCGCCTTCGTGCTGGACTCCATCTGGACCCGCAAGTGTCTGAAGGCGCTGCGCCGCTAGGATTCACCGCCGGGGGCTAGCCCCAGATGACCTTCTTCTTGGAGGCATACCAGGCATCGAGCTGCGGCTTGTAGTGGGCCTCGATGGTGGAGCGCTTGATCTTCATGGTCGGCGTCAGGAAGCCGTTCTCAATGAGCCAGCGCTCGGAGACGATGGCGACGAAGCCGAGCTGCTCCCAGTCCTCGAGCTGGCTGTTCACCTGCTTGAGCAGCGCGGCGAAGTGGGGCTCATACTCGGCGCGGCCTTCGGCGGTCTTGAGCTTGTCGACCAGCGACTCTGCGACCTGGATCAGGGCGTGCGCGTCGGAGTAGCCTGAGCCTGCGACGCAGGAGAGCTCGATGTTGTTGTCGGCGTTGATGAGGTTCTCGATGGGCGCGGGCGCGACATATTTGCCCTTGCTGGTCTTGAAGAGCTCCTTGACGCGGCCCGTGATCTTGAGGCGGCCCTGGTCGTCGAGTTCTCCGCGGTCGCCAGTCTTGAGGAAGCCGTCTTCGGTGAAGCTCTCTGCCGACATCTCGGGCTCCTTGTAGTAGCCGAGCATGCTGCCAGGGCTGTGAACAAGGATTTCGCCCTCGGGCGAGATGCGGCAGCGGACACCGGGCGAGGTGTTGCCGACGTAGCCGGCGCGGGTCTTGCCCGGGACGGAGATGTGCGAGGCGCAGAAGTTCTCGCTCATGCCGTAACCTTCGAGGAGCTCGAGGCCGAGGCTTTGGTACCAAGTGATGAGGCCGGGCGGGATGGGCGCCGAGCCGCTGGCGGCGATGCGGACATGCTCGAGGCCGAGGCCGGTGAGGACCTTCTTGGAGACGATCTTGCCGAGGATGGGGATCTTGAGGAGAAGGTCGAGCTTCTTCTGGGGCTTCTTCGCGAAGACGCCGAGCTGGAACTTGAGCCAGAGGCGGGGGACCGAGATGAAGACGGTCGGGCGGGCGCGCTTGATGTCCGAGATGAAGGTCTCGAGCGACTCGGCGAAGTAGATGTGGAAGCCCGAAATGAAGGAGGTGGCCTCGACGACGGCACGCTCAAAGGCGTGGGCGAGCGGGAGGTAGCTCAGGATGCGCTCGTCGGAGCCGAGCTTGATGACCTCGACGAAGGTCTCCGCGCCGAGCGCGATGGTGCGGAAGGAGTGCATGACCCCCTTCGGCTGGCCCGTGGAGCCGGAGGTGTAGATGATGATGGAGAGTTCGTCGGCGCCGCGGACCGGCTCGCCCTCGAGCGGTGCGGTACGGCCGATGATGGCGTCCCAGGACTCGCCAGGCGACTTGGGGGCGAGGGGGAAGACGATGCGGGGGAGGTCGGCGGGCGTGCCGGCGTCAACGTCGGCCATGCTGTCGAGCTTGCCGATGAAGAGGAGCTTGGCCTCGCTGTGTGCGAGGATGAACTTGATGTTCTCGGCGTTGAAGGTGGGGAAGAGTGCGACCGAGGTGTAGCCGGCCATCCAGATCGCGAGCTCGGCGATGATGAAGTGGGCGCAGTTCTTGGTGATCATCGCGATGCAGGAGCCGGCCGGGTAGCCGAGCGACTGGAGGTGCGCCGCCATGGTGCGTGCCTCTTTCGACACATCAGCCCAAGTGTAGTCCTTGACCTGCCCGCCGCCGATCGGCTGCGTGAGGTAGACCCGGTTGGGGTGCTGGCGGACGCGTGCGTGGAACTGCTGAAGGAGCAGGCGATGGTCTACGGACTGGGTCATGCTGTGTGCCGTGGGCGAGGGACCGCGCTGGGTCGTTTGCTGGAATCTAGGCCGTAGTTTAGGCCGCGGCACACAGATGGGCAAGCGAAGCGGGCATCACGTTGCGTCGGGCGCCGCGTCGGGCCTGCCTTCAGTCTTGGAGGTCTTCTCCGGGCGGGTCGGCAGGAGCGAAGACCTCGTGCATGCGGCGGCCGAGCTCCTTGGGTCCGAAGACGATGAGTTTGGAGCGGGCCCGCGTGAGCGAGACGTTGATGCGGCGCTCATCGAAGACGAAGTCGGACCAGGTGTTGCGGACGAGGCTGAAGAGGATGGCCTCCTTCTCGCGGCCCTGGAACTTGTCTGTGGTGTCGACCTCGATGAGGGCGGCCTCTTCGCCGAGCTCGGCGACGAGCGCGTTGCGGATGGCTGTGCACTGGTTCCGGAAGGGGGTGACGATGCCGAGCCAGGCGTCGCGGGGGACCTCTTCGGTGCGATGCTGCCAGAGGCGCCAGAGCGCCGCAGCGGTGCGGGCAACCTCGGCTGCCTGCTGCCGGCAGGAGCGGGCCTTGGGCTTTCCGGGATCGTCGACCCAGACGAGGGGGCGCTCGGGGTCGAGGCGTCTGCGGAGTTCGGGGTCGAGCGCTGCGAGGGCCTCGGCCGGAACGGGGAGATTGCGCTCAGCGACCTTGGCGTCGGGCTGCAGGAGGCCGCTGTAGAAGGAGCGGCTGGGGAAGGCCTGTATGGCGTTGTTCATGCGGTACTGCGTGCGCAGCATGACGGATGGGACGCGGCCTGCGAGGCGTGCGAAGAGGGAGCGGTCGAGGCCTGCGACGCCGATGGCGGCGAGGTCGCGGGTGATTGAGGTTTCGTCGTCCGTGAAGGCTGAGGAGAGGGCGTCGTCGGCGGTGACGACGGGCGGGAGCTGCTGCTGGTCGCCGACGAGGACCGTTCGGCGCGCGAGGTTGATGGCCGCGAGGGAGAGGGGCTCGATGAGCTGTGAGGCCTCGTCGATGATGGCGACGTCGAAGATGGGCTGGCGTGCTGCGCCGCGCTGTTGCGGCGGCCCGTCTTGCGCGCGGAGGACGGAGAAGACGGGGTGCTTCGCGCAGGCATGCGTGGTGCAGGCGATGACGCGGCTGGCGAGGATTTTGGCGCGGAGGTCGTCGAGGCCGGAGGCGTCGTCTGCGAGCAGTTCCAGGGTGAGTGCATCGTCCGGGAGCCCCTTGTCGTGGAGGGCCTGGGCGAGTTCCGCGCTGGGTGCAGTGCGGCTACCGACACGCAAGAGGCCCGGTACCCCGAGCCGTACGAGCCGTGGCAGAATGTTGTCGACGGCGGTGTGGGTGTTGGCGGTGAGGAGCACGCGCTTGCCGGAGGCGACGAGTGCGGCGATCGCGGTGGCGACGACCTGCGACTTGCCCGTGCCGGGCGGCCCCTCGATGCGGAAGACGGGGAGGTCTTCGCGCAGGGTGTTGGCGACGGCGATGGCCTGCTCCTTGTTAAGAAGGCTTTGCAGCTCGGCGCTCAGCGCATCGGCGCCAATGAGGGGCTTGGGCTTGCCCGGCGAGAGGATGGCGTCGCGTCGGGCAGGGTCGTTTGCGGCGACGAAGGCGAAGAGCGAGCCGTGGGTGACCTTGTCGCTGGGTGGCCGTTCGTCGCGGCTGATGCTCCAGGCCTTGTGGCCCGACTGCAGGAAGGGGCGGACGGAGTCGACGGAGACAACCAGCGAGGCGCCTTCGGAGCTGCGGACACGGCCGAGGACCATGGGTTCGGAGGCGAAGTCGCGCTGGTGGAGCAGGAGGGTGTCTTCGGGGTTGAAGAGGCCCTCATCGGCGAGGTCGAAGGTGAGTTCGCCGGTCTTCTCGTTGACGCTCTTGAGGGGGACGTCGCGGAGTGCGCGGACGTCGCCGGGCTCCTGGTCGGCCCAGTGTTCGCGGAAGATGTCGCCGCGCCGCTTGGAGATGGCCCAGTGCTCGCGCTCGAGCAGTTTGACGAAGTGGCTGTAGTAGCGCGCGGCGAGCAGCGTGACGGCGCCGGTGATGCGCGATGCGGGCGGCAGTGCGGCCTGCTGGTCTTTGCAGGTGGTGGCGCGGTAGCGGCAGACGTCGTCGCGGCAGAGGGCGGGGTGCTGGTCGTAGCGGGGCATCTCGGCCTCGGTGCCGACCTCCGCGAGCCGCTTGCGGAGCAGGACAATCTCGTTGCGCGACGAGGCGAGCTGGCGGATGTCGTCGTCGGTGACGCGGGTGATGGCGAGCTCCTTCTTGGAGCCGGAGTAGAGCAGCCGGCCTTCGACCTCTTTGTCGCGGGCCTCGGCGTAGGCTTGCCAGATGAGCATGTAGGCGCGGAGCTGGCGCTCATGATCCGGCATAGCATGCTTGCCGGTCTTGAGTTCGAGGATGCGGAGGTGCTTTTCGCCCTCGAGCATGATGTCGAACTTGCCGTCGAGGCCGTAACGCGGCGAGAAGCGGCGTGCCTCGGTGAGGTTTCCGGAGCGGAGGGTGTGCTGCGGCGAGGCCCACTCGGCGAGCGCGGCGAGGTGGCCGAGGATCTCGTTGCGGAGGTCGGGGAGCCGAGCATCGGAGATGCCGGCAGCGACGAGTTCGAGACGCTGCGAGGCGATGACGATCTCCATGCGCTGGTGGAGCGCACGGCTGTTGCCCGGGTCGATGTTGCGTTCGAAGAGGTCGCTCAGCAGCTGGTGGACGAGGTTTCCGACGACGATGGGCTTGCCGATGTCTTCCTGCTGGCGGAGGTCGACGAAGTGGCGGCTGGGGCAGGCACCTGCACGCACCCCCTCGACCTTGATGATGTTGGTGACGGTGAGGGGGAAGTAGGGCTCCACGACGAGGACCGAGCGGGTGTCGACGGAGTAGAAGGTGTCGCCCTTCTGGTTGTGGCGGGTGACGGCGCCGAGGATGGAGACCTCGGTACCGGGCGAGAGGCGCCGGAGCTGGTCGTAGATGTCGCCAGGCATGCGGCTGAACTCGGCCTCGTAGGCGAAGAAGCGCTGGCTGCCCTCCTCAGCGCTGCCGATGAGTTCGCCACGGACGCCGGCGCCGCGCTGGGCATGCTCGATGTCTTCGATGAAGCCGATGCGGAGGTTGATGAGGTCTTTGCGGTCCGTAGCGGTATCGGAGCGGAGGGAGACCGCAGCGAGCGGGTCTCCGCTCTCGCGCGGGATGCGGACGATTCCGGTGGTAGCGAGGATGCGGCGTAGCTCGTCGGCGACGAGCGAGGCGGTGCGCGGTCGGGCGGCGCGGTCGCGCTCAAGGCACTGGCGGACGAGGGGATGGAGGGCGGCGGGCAGCAGGTTGCTGAGGGTGATGTTGCCCTCGGACTGTGCACGGACGATGGCGTGCGCGTTGCCGCCTGAGAAGGGGCTGCTGCCCGCAAAGGCAGCGTGGATGAGTGCGCCGAGGCTGTAGATATCAGCGCGGTGGTCGCAGGCGGTGGGGTCGGCCTCGATGATCTCCGGTGCGAGGTAGCCGGGTGTGCCGATGCGCTGGGTCGCGCCGGCTTCGCGCTCCATCAGGAGCGAGAGACCGAAGTCTACGATCTTGGGCTCGCGGTCGGGCGTGATGAGGATGTTGTGAGGCTTGAGGTCGCGGTGGATGACCTCGCGCTCATGCGCATGCTTGAGCGCCTCGGCGACCTGGATGAGGGTACGCAGGGTCTGCTGCGGGTGGATGGTGCGGCCGGGCTCTTTGAGGATTTCATTCCAGCCGCGCCCCTCGACGAGCTCCATGACGATGTAGGGGACGCCGGCGCGACCGTAGGTGTAGACTTGGACGATGTTGGGGTGGTTGAGCCGGCAGAGGGCGTGGACCTCGGTGCGGAACCGGCGCCACTGCGAGGGGTCGAGCGACAGCAACTTGAGCGCGACAGTACGGAGGACCGACTGGCTCTCTCCCGTGTCGCGGGGCCCGAGGATTTCGGCGTTGCCGAGTTCGTCGGCGGCATAGACGACGCCGAACCCTCCTCGGCCGAGCTCACGGTTGAGGCGGTAGGAGTTGTCGATGATGGAACCAATCTGAAACATGTTCGCTCCGAGCGTGGGTGATACCCACTTCTCGTCGTTGCTGGCGGATTGTTGCAGCGAGGTAGGTCGATTTTTTCCGACAGGGACGACGAGGCCTTTATCGTAGTCGCGAAGTGGCAGACGGGAAGGCGAAAAACTAGCGGCAGAGGTGGGGGTGGGTAGAACTGCGGTAGCCTATGGAAGTTTTGGGGAGCGTCGATGAGAGCAGCGGTTTTGCGTACGGTGACGGTGTTCGGACTCGCGTTCGGCGGTGCAGCAATTGCCTGCGCAGAGAGCGACGGCCGTCGCGTGCTTTCGCGCGAGACGGAGGAGGCCGGGCCGGTGGGCGTGGGCTCCGAGGAGCTCGGGCCGCTGTTCGACGCTGGCGTGACGCGCAGCCTGAAGGCGCTGGAGTCGGGAGATGGAGGTCCGGCCATCGATGCGCTCGGCTTCTGGCTGTCGGAGCACCCGAACGACCCAGCCGCGCTCGCTGCCAACTTTGCGCTGGGCTACGGCCTCTATGTGGAGGGGCGCTTCGATGATGCGATGGCGCCGCTCACACGCTGCGCCTCGTCCGCCCATCCGCTCGCCGACCACTGCACCTTCTGGCAGGCCGAGATCGCGCTCAAGCGGGGCCGGTTCGGACAGGCTGCGACGCTGGCCTCGGCGGTGGCGCGTGCGAGCGTCTTTGCAGACCGGTCGGACTGGCTGCGGGCGCGGGCGACGTTGGAGGGGGGAGATGCGGCGGGCGCGGTGAAGCAGCTCGAGGCCTTTCTCACCGCCAACCCGCAGGCGACCTACCGCGATGACGTGGAGATGATGCTCGGCCGAGCCTACGAAGAGACGGGCGACCTCGACGATGCAGCCCGGCTCTACCACCGCATCTCCGTTCTCCACCCGGGCGACACCGTGGAGAAGTCGGCGGAGCGGAAGCTGGCGCAGCTGCGGCCGCGGGTGAGCGAAGCGGTTCGCCGCGAGGTTGGGAGCCAGAGTCTGGCGGAGAAGGTTGACAGGGCCGGCGTGCTCTTCGGGCGTCATCGGAGCGACCAGGTCATCGCGATGCTGGAACAGGTCATCCCCGAGATGGCGAAGGGTTCGGCCACCGCCTGCACGGCCCATCTCTATACCGGTCAGAGCCACACCAAGTTGCGCGTCCATCGCGAGGCAGCGCCGCACTACGAGGCGATCGTTGCGGATTGTAGTGACCCCGTCCTTGTGTCCAAGGCGCTCTACCACCTCGGCAAGGGCATGTGGACCGTGGACGAGGACGCGAAGGCCATCGCGGCTTTCGAGAAGGTCTGGACCCGCTTCCCGGCAAGCAACTTGGCCGACGACGCCATGAACTACGCGGCGCAGGTGCTCGACGGGCAGGGCAAGAAGGCCGAGTCGCAGGCGATGTTTCAGCGTCAGCTCGAGAGCTATCCGAAGGGCGACATGGTGCCCGATGCGCTCTGGGCAATGATGTTCGAGCGGTATGCGGCGCGGGACTACCGCGGGGCGGTTGCGCTGGCCGATCGGGTGAGCGGGACTTCGGGCGAGGACGACATCTACACGCGCGGACGGATTTCCTACTTCCGCGCCCGGTCGCTCGAGGAGATGCGGCAGCCAAGCGATGCGAAGGCGGCCTACACTGCGGTGGTTCGGAACCACCCGATGGGCTTCTACACGCTGCTGTCGCTCAACCGGCTGGCAGCGATGGACAAAGAGGGGACGCGGTCGCTGGTGGCAGAGCTCAAGCGGCCGACGGAGAAGACGGAAGGGTTCATCGAGATGGTGCCGGAGGTGGCAGAGAACCGTCACTTTGTGGCGGGCGTGCTGCTGCTGCGGCTGTCGCTGTTCAAACTGGCGGCACAGGAGTTTGGCGCGCTGCGGGCTGAGTTTCCGAACCGCGATGAGGTTGGCTGGCTGGTGGCCAAACTGTTCGACCGGTCGGGGAACTACCAGCGGAGCCACGCGGTGCCGGGGCCTCGGCTCGACATGCACCTCGCCTATCCCGCGGGCTCCAATGTGGAGCGGTGGAAGATTGCCTTTCCGCAGCCCTATCTCGACGAGGTGACGAAGCGGGCGCGGGAGCGGGGGCTCAATCCTGCGATCATCTACGCCATCATGCGTGAGGAGTCGGGCTTCAACGCGGGGATCGAGTCCTACGCGAACGCCTACGGGCTGCTGCAGCTCATGCTCCCGACCGCCAATGACATGGCCAAGAAGACGGGGCGCGGCACGGTTGCGCCGCGGGATCTCTTCCAGCCATCGGTCAACATCGAGCTCGGCACGATGTTTATGAAGGTGCTCTCGGAGTCCTACGACGGCCACGCGGCGCTGATCATCGGCGGCTACAATGGCGGCCGCGGCAACATCGACAAGTGGCTCAAAGACCGGAGCCGGATGCCGCTTGACCTCTGGGTTGAGGAGATACCGTTTGCCCAGACGCGCGAGTATGTGAAGCGGGTGACGACCTCCTACTGGGTCTACCATTGGCTTTACGGGAGCGGGGAAGGTTGGGTCGACCTTCCGTTCGATCTCGCACCCGTGACGGCGCGCTGAGGTTTCGCGGCGCTTGACGGCGCTCGCCCCTATCTGCGACACGATTTTGCCGCCTTCATGCGAACAGATGTTTGCGTGTGAGGTTCTACGGTGTGGCGTCCGCCGCATTCTCCTGTCGATGTTCGCCCAAGGGTTGGTCATGAAGCTTGCTGGAATCGGTTCTGTCGGGGTTGTTTCGCTTGCTGCACTGGTGCTCTTGCCCGCTAAGGCTGGGGCGCAGGAGGAGGCCACGGCAGAGATGATGACGGAGCTTTCGGAGGAGGCGACGGCCTCGACGGCAGGCAACGAGCGGTCTGCGGCCTTCGACGGCGGCACGGGCCTCTTCTCCATGCCGGTGGCCAATGGCGTTGACGCGGGCATCTTCCTGCTCTCGGCCCACGGCGAATTCTTCAGCGGCAAGGATGTCATCATCCTGGGCGACGAGGACCGCCGCTTCGGCGGCCGCATCGCGCTCTCCTACGGCGCCACCGACAATGTGGAGCTGACCGCTGGAATGGGCGCCCACTCCAACTTCAACTCTGCGACGCTGCCACCTGCTCCGACGCTGATTCAGAGCGTCGGCAACCTGAACTTCGGCGCCAAGTATCACCAGGACCTCGGCGATGGCCTGCGCGTCGGCGCGCAGCTCGGCATTGGGCTTCCCGCCGCGGCGGCCGATGTCGGCGTGGACTTCGGCGCCTCGGCCATCGACATCCTCGGCCTCGCCACCTTTGACCTCCGCGAACAGGAGCTGGCTCCGCTCCGCGCCCACCTCCTCGTTGGCTACACGGCGGACGGCGAGGAGTCGCTCTTCAACAGCGAACTGACCAAGATTGAGCGGTTCGGTCACGGCGTGCGCGGCTACGATGTTGCGCGCATCGGGCTGGGAGCCGACCTGCCAATCGAGTTCTTCACGCCGAGCATCGAGTGGGCACTCAACCTGCCCGTGGGCGCGCCCTGCAACAAGGCCGATTTCATCCCCTGCGTCGACGACGTGGGCTTTTCGGCCTTTCCGAGCACGCTGACAATCGGCCTCAAGGCTGCGCCTGCGGAGGGCGTCTCGCTCGACCTTGGCGCCGAGCTGGGCGTGACGACGAAGGAGTCGCAGGGGACGCCTGCGGTGCCTGCCTGGAACCTTGTCTTTGGCGCGAGCTACGCGCTCAACCCCAAGCCCATCATCGTCGAACGGGTGGTTGAGGTCGAGGTTGAGGTTGCGCCCGTGGCCGCCGCACCGGCAGCGGCTGTGCTCTCCCATGTGAGCGGAACGGTTGTCGATGCCGCGACGAAGCGCCCGATCGCCGATGTGCGCATCAAGTATCTCGAGACCGAGTTCTCCGACCAGGTGGGCAGCGCCGACGGCAAGTTCCGGAGCATCGACTTTGCGCCCGGCACGAAAGTGACCATTCAGCTGAGCGCGCCAGGCTACACCAACCGCTCCATGCGGATGACGGTCAGCGAGGCGCCCATCGCCGGAACCATCGAGATGCAGCAGGCCATCATCGGCGGCCGGCTTGCAGGTCGCGTGACCGCCGAGGGCGCGGGTGCCGCAGAGGCGAGCGTCTGGCTCTCGGGCGAGGAGGAGAAGCGGGTGAAGGTCGACCCTGCAACGGGCGCCTTCCAGATTGACGTCAAGCCCGGTGACTACCGCATGGTGGTCTCGGCACCCGGCCACATCTCGGTGAGCGAGAACATCTCGATTCTCAACGGCCGCCAAGAGAACAGCTTCCAGCTTCGCCCGCTCGATGCCGGCACGCGGATTCGTCTCACAGGCGACGCCTACGAGGTCGATGCCGCCGACGCGCAGGTCTCGTTTGAGGGCGACAGGCTCACGGCCGACAGCCGCACCATCCTCGACGAGGTGGTGAAGCTCCTGCAGGCGGATGGCGCGCTCCGCTTCATCGTCCGGGCCCACACCGATGAGCAGGGCGATTCGTCGAAGGCGGTGGAGCTGACGCAGAAGCGGGCCAAGGATATCATCACCTACCTGACCTCGAAGGGGATTGATGCGAGCCGTCTGCGGGCCGAGGGCGTGGGCGACGCGGAGCCCAAGTACCCGAACCTCTCGGACCGCAATCGGCGCCGTAACAACCGTGTCGAGTTCGTGCTTCAGGGCCGTTAAGACAGCCGAATCCGCGTTGGGCCGTGAGAGGACAGTGAAGCGTTGCCTTCATTGACGCATCTCCTAGACGGTCACTAGAAGGCGCTCGACGCGTTCCCGAAGATTCCTGCATGTGCGAGGTTTGCTGTGTCTGAAGCGAATTACGATGTGATCATCATCGGCGCCGGTCCCGGCGGATATGTGGCTGCCGTGCGCTGCTCGCAGCTGGGCCTCAAGGCTGCGATCGTAGAGCGCGACACGCGGCTGGGCGGCACCTGCCTGCTGCGCGGCTGCATCCCCACCAAGGCGCTGCTTGAGTGCGCCCATGTGTACGACAAGGCCCGTGAGTCGGCCAAGTATGGTGTCATCACGACCGGCGTCTCGCTCGATTTCGCTGCCGTGCAGGGCTACCGCGAGAAGACGGTCGCGACCAACTCCAAGGGCGTGCAGTTCCTGATGCGGAAGAACAAGGTGGAGGTGCTCTCGGGGCACGGCCGCCTCGCCGGCAAGGGCAAGGTCTCAGTGACCGCAGCCGACGGCACCGTCACCACGGTCGCCGCCAAGCATGTGATCCTGGCGACGGGCTCGAAGTGCAAGGACTTCCCCGGCATCACGATCGACCACAAGCAGATCGTCAACTCGGACGACATCCTCGAGATCAAGACGGTCCCGAAGTCGCTTGTTATCCTGGGCGCGGGCGCTGTGGGCTCGGAGTTCGCCTCGGTCTACGCCAGCTTCGGCGCCAAGGTCACGCTGGTCGAGTATGCCGACGTCATCCTGCCGATAGAGGACGAAGAGGTCTCGAAGGAGCTCGAGAAGATCTACAAGAAGCGGGGCATCGATGTTCGCACCGCGACCTCCATCTCCAAGGCGGAGGTTGCAGGCGACGTGGTGAAGATCACGCTGACCCCGAAGGCCGGCGGCGAGAGTGTCGTCATCGAGGCGGAGATGCTGCTCGTGGCAGCCGGTCGTGCCGCGGTTACGGGCGACATGGGAGCCGAAGGCACCGGCGTGAAGGTCGATGAGCGCGGCTTCGTCGATGTGAATGAGTTCTGTCAGACGGGCGAGCCGGGCGTCTATGCCATCGGCGACATCATCAAGACCCCATGGCTTGCCCACGTCGCGAGCCACGAGGCCGTGCTGGTTGCCGAGCACATTGCCGGAAAGCACCCGCACCCGATCCGGTACGACCGGGTCCCCAACTGCACCTACTCCGACCCGGAGGTTGCCTCGGTCGGTCTGACCGAGAAGGCAGCCCGGGCGAAGGGCTACGACGTAAAGGTGGGCATGTTCCCCTTCGCAGCCAACGGCAAGGCCCGCATCATGGGTTCGGAAGGCGGCTTCATCAAGATTGTTGCCGACAAGAAGCACGACGAGCTGCTCGGCGTGCACATCGTCGGGCCGAAGGCGACGGAGCTCATCTCCGAGGCCGTCCTCGCGCTTGAGCTTGAGTCGACGGTGGAGGAGCTCTTCCACGCGATGCACCCGCATCCGACGCTCGCCGAAGCCATGGGTGAGGCCGCAGCCGCGGCCTTCCTTGGCGCCCCCCTCAACGCCTAATCCGGAGAGCGTCGATGCGCGTACAGGTCATCATGCCCCAGATGGGCGAGTCGATTGTCGAAGGGACGGTCGTTGCCTGGAAGAAGAAGGTGGGCGACAAGGTCCGCCGTGACGAAGACATCTTCACCATCTCGACCGACAAGGTCGATGCGGAGATTCCGAGCCCGTCGGATGGCGTGCTGGTTGAGCTGCTTGCGAGCGTCGGTCAGACGCTCGTCGTTGGCGCGATCGTGGCCTGGCTCGAGACCGACGAAGCGGCGGCTACTACGGCCGTCGCGTCGGGCGCCCCGAAGGCAGCTTCAGCGCCGGCAGCAGCCGCGCCCGCTGCAGCCCCCACCGCGCAGGCTGCCGCGCCCGCCAAGGCCTCGTCTGTGGGTCTGGAGGAGCTTCGCCGCACCCGCTCCACACCGCTTGTGCGCAAGATGGCGGCCGCCGCCGGTATCTCCGACTTGGCGCGCATCACCGGCTCGGGCGTCTCGGGTCGCGTGACCAAGAGCGACCTACTCAGCTTCATCGAGAAGGCCGGTACCTCTGCGCCAGTCGCTCCGATGGGTGGCCGCAAGGCGGCCGTCGCCGGCGGGTTCGCCATCCCGACCGGGTATGAGCCGGCGTTTGTGAAGACGCCGCGCATCCACCTCTACGCGAACGACCGTGTAGAGCCGATGGGCCGCATGCGGGCGAGCATCGCAGAGAACATGCTGCAGTCGCGCCGCGCAACGGCCCACGCCCACACCGTCTGGGAGGCCGACGTCACGCCCATCATGAAGGCGCGCAAGAAGCTGGTCCCGGAGTTTGAGGCCAAGGGCGTGAATCTCACGCTGACCGCCTTCTTCGTCGCGGCCGTGGTGGAGGCGCTCAAGGCCTTCCCCATCCTCAACGCCACCATGGACGGCGACAACATCATCTTCCGCGGCTCCATCAACCTTGGCATCGCCTCGGCCATCGAAGAGGGGCTGATTGTGCCGGTGCTGAAGGAGGCTGATTCGCTCAACCTGCTCGGCGTGGCCCGCGCGGTGAACGACCTCTCCTTCCGCTCCAAGAACCGGCAGCTCAAGCCGGCCGACGTGACCGACGGGACCTTCACGATCACCAACTCGGGCATCTTCGGGAGCCTCTACGGCATCCCGATTCTGGTGCCGGGCCAGGCGGCCATCCTGAACATTGGCGGCATCAAGAAGCGTGTGGTCGCAGACGACAACGACAACATCCTGGTGCGGTCGATGTGCATGATGTGCCTCTCCTTCGACCACCGCATCATCGACGGCGCCTCTGCAGACGGCTTCATGAAGCGGTTGGTGGAGTCGCTCACCGCGCTCGGCAACGCCAAGTAGGCGAAGCAGCGGCGGCGTGGGTAGCGGAAGGCCCGGGCAGCGGCTCCCAAGCGGAGCGGCGCCCGGGCTTTCGCCTACTTGCGGTAGATGGTGACCGCCTTGAGGGTCACATCGGTGCGGGGGCGGTCGCGGCCGTCGCGGGGGACGCCCGTGACTTGGGCGATGATCTCAAGGCCTTCGACAACCTCGCCGAAGACGGAGTGGCGGTTATCGAGGTGGGGCGTGGGGACTTCGGTGATGAAGAACTGGCTGCCGTTGGTGCCCGGGCCGGCATTGGCCATGGAGAGGATGCCAGGCTTGTTGTGGCGGAGGGTGGGGTGGAACTCATCCTCAAAGCGGAAGCCGGGGCCGCCCGTGCCGGTGGCGGTGGGGTCGCCGGCCTGGATCATGAACTTGGGGATGACGCGATGGAAGACCGTGTTGTCGTAGTAGGGGCCGGAGCCGGGCTGACGGGTGCGCGGGTCGGTGTAGGGCTTTTCGCCGGTGGCGAGGCCCACAAAGTTTGCGACGGTCTTGGGCACAAGCGTCTCGAATAGCTTGACGGTCATCGAGCCCATGGTGGTCTCGAGGGTGGCGTAGAGTTGGCCTTCACCGGGAAAGGGAGTCATTTTCGGGTCCTTGTCGTTAGAGCAGGAGGTAATCGAATCCTGCAGTGATCAGAATCTGGAACTGGGGTCTGTCGTTGTAGCGTAGCAGCGCCGGCGCGGAGCCGGGCGCGAGCGCCGCACACGAGGTCTCTTGGTTGACATCGGTGGTGTCGCACTTGCCGAGGCCGTTCGCGGCAGGGTCGCCGAGGCGGTCGGTCGTGTCCCAGCCGGTGGTCGGGTAGTAGACGATGCGGGCCTCGAGGGGGATCTCGACGCGCGGCGCGGTGATGGTGACACCGGCACCGAGGATGAAGCCGCCATAGATCTGCTGGTCGTCTTCGTTGAGTGCGGAGCGGTAGGCGCCCTGCGCGAGCGCGCTGCGGTAGAACTCAGCCTGGTCGGGGTCTGCGATGTCGGCCTCATCGGGGACAACGAAGGTCTCGAAGTTCTGTTCATAGGTACGGGAGGAGCGGTTCACGACGAGGTCGATGCCGAGGCTTCCAAAGGGGCGGATGACGGTGAAGGGCAGGGTCATCTGCGCGACGATGGGGATGTGGAGCGTGCTCTGTGAGAAGGAGATGTTGTTCTTGATCTTGGCTCTGGTGCCCTGGTCGATGACGTTGTCGATGAAGCTGCTGCCCTTGAGGGAGTCGATGCCGTAGATGGCGCCGATCTCCAGTCCGATAAGGTCCCATGCGCGCATGTTGAGGGCCCCGCCAAAGTTCCATCCAAGGTCGAACATGACGTTGGGGTAGGGGACGGTTTTGTAGTCGTTGCTATCGGTTGGCTCGAGCAACAGGCTGAAGTTGGGGCCGCCACGGACGCCGAGCTTGAGGTCGAAGTCCTTGGCGCCGGCGTGGGCCGTCGATGCAACGACGAGGCAGAGAGCCAGCGCGAATCCAAACAGAGAATGCTTCATGGTTGCACCGGGCACGGAAAGGAACGGTTCCTTAGTGAGGAGCGCTTCGCCATTCAACCTGCCTCTGGATGCGGGAGCGGGCGCGCGGTCACATTGGGACGTGACTGCAGGATCAGTTCGAAGCCTTGGGCGAAGAGGTTTGCGAGGTTGCGATGGTCGTCGGGGTCGAGGGAGACCTCCGGCGAGAGGCGTCGCCCGTTGGTGTCGGAGCTGTAGTTGGCGACGACGAGACGCATGGGCGGCAGGCCGAGCCTGATGGCCTGCAAGAGCAGGGCGATATCGTCGATGAGAATGAGGACGCGGAGCCCGTCGGAGGGCGCCTCGCGGCTGGCGGCTGCTACATCGATGGGCGACATGAGCAGGGCGGGCGCAGGTAGGCTGTCGAGGGTCTCTGCGTCTGTCTGGTGCGCGGTGGTGCACCACCAGACGACATCGATGTCGCCTGCGTCACACCAGGCTGCAGCGGCGGTCTCGTGGAGGAGCCGGTCGTCGAGAATGACGCGGAATTCGGAAGGGTCCATGGGTTAGGTCAGCGCTCGATCGCGGTGGTGGATGGTCGCGTTGTGGAGGTGGGCTGCGAGGCGGGCCTGCAGTGCTTCTGCGATCGCTACGGAGCGGTGCCTCCCTCCCGTACAACCGATTCCGATGGTGAGGTAGGCTTTTCCCTCGGCTTGGTAGCGGGGCAGCAGAAAGAGGAGGAACTGTTCGAGGTGGTCGAGGAAGGCGGTCGTATCGCTCTGCTCGAGGAGAAACTGGGCGACGCTGGGATGGGAGCCCGAGTGCTGCCGGAGCTCAGGGATGAAGTAGGGGTTGGGCAGGAAGCGGACATCAAAGAGGAGGTCGGCTTCGGTCGGCGCGCCATACTTGAAGCCGAACGACATGATGCGGATGGCGAGGTTGGGGCGTCCCGCCTCGGCAAAGCTGGTCTGGACGAGGGCACGGAGTTCGTGGGTAGAGAGCGCCGTCGAATCAGCGACGATCTCGGCGCGGTGGCGGATGTCGTCGAGCAGATTGCGCTCGGCGCGGACCGCGGCGCGGAGGTCGCCGTCAAGGTTGAGCGGGTGCGGGCGGCGTGTCTCGCTGAACCGTCGGATGATGCTGTCGTCAGAGGCGTCGAGGAAGAGGATGCGGACCGTGACGCCGTGGCTGCGGAGCTCATCGATGACCACGCCCGCGTCGGCGATGAAGGTCTGGTCACGCACATCGATGCAGGCGGCGATGCGATTGAGTTTACCGATGGAGGCGCCCGCGAGGTCGACGACCTTGGGGAGCAGGACAACGGGGAGGTTGTCCATGCAGAAGTAGCCGAGGTCTTCGAGCGACCGGAGGGCGGTGGTCTTTCCCGAGCCGGACATGCCGGTGACGATGACGACTTCGCTCATGCGGGCCGAAGGGGGCGACGGTGTAACAGATGCAAGGCTACAGCGTGCAGTGGGTAGCCCCGCCCGTCAAGGAAAGTGCGCAGCATCACCCGCGCCGCTTTCGTCTCGCGCTGGGAAGGATTCCCATGGCCTCGCGGTACTTGGCGACGGTGCGCCGCGCGACCTCGATGTTGAACTTGGCGAGGAGCAGGTCGGCGAGCTTGTCGTCGCTGAGCGGCTTGGCGTTGGGCTCTTGCTGGATGAGGGCCCGGATATGGTGCTTGACGGCCTCGGCGGCCACGTCATCGCCGCCGCTCTGCCGGACGGAGCTGTCGAAGAAGTACTTGAGTTCGAAGGTGCCGCGAGGCGTCTCGACATACTTGTTGCTGGTGACGCGGCTGACGGTCGACTCGTGCACGCCGATCTCTTCCGCCACATCCTTGAGGACGAGCGGGCGGAGGTGGTCTACGCCGTGGTCGAGGAAGCCGCGCTGGAACTTGAGGATGGCCTCTGTGACCCTGCGGATGGTGCGCTGTCGCTGGTCAATGGACTTGATGAGCCAGCGGGCGCTGTGGATGCGCTCGGCCGCGTAGTTCTTGTCTTCCTTGGGCGCGTTGCGGCCCATCTGGCGCCGGTAGTCGTCGGAGACACGGAGGCGGGGGAGCCCCTCCTCGTTCAGTCGGGCGTGCCAGACGGCGCCAATCTTCTCGATGAAGATGTCGGGGATGATGTAGTTTCCGCCGTCGTCCGGGGTGAACTGACGGCCGGGCTTGGGGTCGAACTTGAGGAGCCGTTTGTGGGCCGTGGCGACGCGGTCGCGCGGCACCGCGAGGGCGCGGCTGATGGCTGCGTAGTTCTGCCGCTCGATGTCGTGGAGGTGGTGTTCGATGATCTCGAGGAGGACGATGTCGGTCTCTCCCTCAGCCTTGGCCTGGAGCATGAGGCACTCGCGCAGGTCGCGTGCGGCGACGCCGGCGGGGTCGAAGCTCTGGACGAGGGTGAGGCCCTCTTCGACGGCGTCGGTGGAGACGCTCTGCTCCTCGGCCAGCTCCTCGATGGTCACGTCGACGAGGTAGCCGTTCTCGTCGAGGTTATGAATGACGGCAGCAGCGGCGAGCTTGACCTCGGCGGAGGCGCCCGAGGTCTGCAGCTGAAAGAGGAGCCGCGCGGTGAGCGACTCGGCGTTGTCGTTGGCCCGTTCGAAGGGCTGCTGCTCGTCGTCCGAGGTGCTCGCGGAGGCGCCACCCGGCAGCGGCGCGGAGAAGTCGTCTACGTAGGAGTCCCAGTCGATCTCGGCGATGGCCTTCTCGAGGTTGTCGGCCTTGAGTGGCTCGGGCGCGTCGGGCTCTCCTGCATCGGAGACCTGGTCGATGGTCGAAGCTTCTCCGCCGGCAGGGGCATCGCCGCCCTCGGTCGACTCTTCGAGAAAGGGGTTCTCGACGAGCTCCTGTTGCACCAGTTCGAGCATCTCGGGCAGGTTGAGCTGCAGCAGCTTGATGGCCTGCTGGAGCTGCAGCGTGAAGCGCAGATCCTGCGTTTGTCGCTGTGTCTGTCGGAGGTTCGCGCCCATGAAGTGCCGGTCTCGCGGGAGTTCGTGGCGGGCCCCAAGTTGGGACGCCTGCGAGCCCTCACCCTAGTGAATTGCACGAATTATGCCAACCGCAAAATGACCTAGGATTGTGCGGAGTTGCGCAGCGTGGCGTCGATGAAGGCGACAAAGAGCGGGTGCGGCTCGGTGGGGCGCGACTTGAACTCGGGGTGGAACTGGCAGCCGAGGAACCAGGGGTGGTCGGCGAGCTCGACGATCTCGACCAGTGCGTCGTCGGGGCTGGTCCCAGAGAGGATCAGGCCGGCCTCGGTGAGGCGGTCGCGGTATTCGGTGGCGAACTCATACCGGTGGCGGTGGCGCTCGGCGATTTCGGCGGAGCCGTAGGCCTTCTCAGCGAGGGAGCCGGCCTGGAGAAGGCAGGGATAGGCGCCGAGCCGCATGCTGGCGCCCATGTCGACAAGGTCGCGCTGGTGGGCCATGATGTCGATGACCTTGTGCGGCGCCTCGGGCTCGAACTCCTGGCTGTGGGCGCCTGCAAGGCCGCCCACGTTGCGGGCATACTCGATGACCGCGACCTGCATGCCGAGGCAGATGCCGAAGTAGGGCTTCTTGTGGGTCCGGGCATAGGTAACGGCGAGGACCTTGCCCTCGATTCCGCGCCTGCCGAAGCCACCGGGAACCAGGACACCGTCGACGTCGCTGAGCATCGCCTCGGCGCCGGTGCGCTCGAGCTCCTCGGAGTCGACGAACTTGAGGTTGACATTGGCGTGGTGGGCGTAGCCTGCGTGGCGGAGCGACTCGTTGAGCGACTTGTAGGCGTCGGTCAGATCGACATACTTGCCGACGATGCCGATGGTGACCTCGCGCGTGGGGTTGTGAATGGCGCGGACGAGGTTGCTCCAGGTGCTGAGGTCGGGCTCGGCAGGTGTCATGCGGAGCCGCTCGAGGACGCGGCTGTCGAGTCCGTCAGTGTGGAGCCGTTCGGGCACCTCGTAGATGTTGGCGACATCGGGGAGGGAGATGACGCAGGGGACCTCGACGTTGCAGAAGAGCGCGATTTTGCGCTTCATGTCTTCGGAGACTTCGCGGTCGGACCGGCAGACGAGCACATCGGGCTGCACGCCAATCTCGCGGAGCTCGCGGACAGAGTGTTGCGTGGGCTTGCTCTTCAGTTCTCCCGCAGCGGCGATGTAGGGGATGAGCGTGACGTGGATGTAGCAGGTGTTGGAGCTGCCAAAGTCGGAGCGCATCTGTCGGATGGCCTCGAGGAAGGGCAGGCTCTCGATGTCGCCGACGGTTCCGCCGACCTCGGTGATGAGGATGTCGGTGCCTTCAGATGCGTCAATAATGCGCGCTTTGATCTCGTCGGTGATGTGGGGGATGACCTGGACGGTGGAGCCGAGGTACTCTCCGCGCCGC
>JABMMX010000379.1 GCA_013205435.1 Deltaproteobacteria bacterium | reverse complement strand
GTTGCCCATACGCAGGACGGGGTTAACGGCGGATCCCAGGGCCACGGCGAAGCGCTCACGCAGGGCCTTCTCCTCGTCGGTCTTGGGCTCCTCGGGGAAGTCGGGGATGTCGTAGCCCTTCTCCTGCAGCTCCTTGATGGTGGCCTGGAGCTGGGGGATGGAGGCGCTGATGTTGGGCAGCTTGATGATGTTGGCCTCGGGGCGGAGCGCGAGGTCACCGAGCTCGGCGAGGGCGTCGCCCGTCTGCTGCTCGGGCGTCAGCCACTCCGAGAAGTTGGCGATGATACGACCGGCGAGCGAGATGTCGCGAAGCTCAACATCAACACCCACCTTCTTTGCGAAGGCCTGAACCATCGGCAGGAAAGAGTAGGTGGCAAGCGCAGGCGCTTCGTCGGTGTAGGTGTAGATGATGGTCGGATTCTGGCTCATGGAGTCACTCGATGGAGGGCGCGCGACGGCGGCGGTTTCGGAGCGAGCGCTGTGGCCTCTGCCGCAGCGTGTCAAGGCTTCTAGTCCGCTACAGGCGCCCGCGGCAAGCCGATCTGCACGGGTGCGACCTGCACGGGACGGTCACCCGAACTGCACATAGCGTCGGGTAAAGGAGCCGTTCCAGAACCCCGCGATCGGGGAAGCGAATCTGCACACCTTCCCGCTACCGCGACCGACGCACGGCGTGTAGGACTCTCCTCCAACCCTGCTCCAACCACGGTGGATGAAAATGAAATCTTGCGCGCCTCTCCTGCTCCTCTTCACGCTCGCTGCCTGCGGCGACACTGTCCCGACCCGCGACGGCAACGCAGCGACCGACACCGCTTCGAACGGCAGCGCCGATACCGGTGCCACAGACACCGGCGCAAACGGCAGCGCCGACGCAACTGCCGACACGGCCGTCGAAGATACCGCGCCGGCAACCGTCCCGGGTGCCAACCAGGCCGTCCGCGCCATGCAGGGCGTGGATGTCTTCTTCACCGGCAGCGAGAACCGGCGCCAGGTCGAGCAGCCTGTCACCTTCCCGCCCGCCAACGAGACCTTCTCCTCCATCAACCTCCACTTCGCCCTCTCCTGCCCCGCCGGCTCCTGCGACCCCTGGGACCGCGTCGGCAGCTACGGCATCGTGCTTGCCAATGGCTCCGAGAGCCCGACCTACCTCGAACTCTCGCGCTTCATCACCCCCTACGGCGTGGGCGCGGAGTGGGATGTGGATGTGACCGACCTCCGCCCGTTGCTGACGGGCGAGCAGACCAGCCGGGTCTTCATCGACACCTGGGTTGGGCCCGGCAGCGGCTTCGGCAACGGCTGGAGCGTGACCGCCACCTTCGAGTTCGTCGGCGGAACTCCAGCCCGCGAGGTCCTCGCCGCCATCCCCGTCTGGCAGGGTGCCAACGAGAACCGCCGCCTCGTCTACGGCGACCCCGCTCGCTCCATCCGGTCGCAGCTGCCCTTGGTCGACGTCGCGCTCCCCGAAGGCACCACGAGCGCCGCACTCCGCACCTTCATCACCGGCCACGGTCAGGGCAACGCCGACAACTGCGCCGAGTTCTGCCCGCGCGACCACACCTTCCTGGTCAACGCCGTGCCCTACACGGAAAACATCTGGCGCGACGACTGCCGCACCACCGCAGCCCCCAACCAGCAGGGTAGCTGGCAGTATGCCCGCGCCGGTTGGTGCCCCGGCGCCAAGACCTACGATTGGACCATCGACCTGGGCGCAGTGTCCGGGCCCACGCTCAACATCGGCTACGATGTGCAGGCCTTCGAGAACAGCTGCCGCCCCGAGGCCAACCCCTGCGCCGGCTGCACGCTCGGCACCGGTTGCGCCTACAACGACTCCTCCCACACCGAGCCGAACTACCAGATCTCGGCTGTGGTCATCGCCTACAAGTAACGGCCTCTAGCGGGGCATGTCGCCCAGGCCGCCGGCGTTGGTCACGTCGGTGTAGCCAGCCTGCTTGAGCGTCGCTGCAGCGGAGGAACTGCGCGCGCCGGAGCGACAGAACACCACCACCGGCTTGTCCTTCGGGATCTCGCTCAGACGCGAGCCGATGACCTGCACGGGGATGTTCTTTGCGCCGGGGTAGGAGCCGCCTGCGAACTCTTCCGGGCTCCGAACATCGATGATGACTGCGCCTGCTTTGATTTTCTCCATCACCATGCTGCCACCTGCTGCACCGCCGCCGCCCAGCATCCGCATGGCGACCACCGCCACGACGCCGACCACGGCAAGAATCCAAAGATTGTTTCCACTCATCGAGACACCTCCACGGCAAACCCGCCGTATTGAACCACACTGACGAAACCGCCCGTCAGATTGCGAACATGCTCAAATCCGAGCCCGCGAAGCGTTCGCAGCGCCAGATGGCCGCGGTAGCCAGCACGACAGGTCACCACGATGCGACGGTCGCGCGGCAGCTCTGACGCTCGCGCAATCATCTCATCCAGCGGCAGATGCCGGCTTCCCGCGACGTGGCCCGCAGCCCACTCCGACGCCGACCGAACATCGACCACCAGCGGCGCCGCTTCGGTCGCCAGTTCTGCGCGGAGCGCCGCCGCGGTCACAAGCGGAGAGAAGCCCGTGAGGTCGTTCACTGCCACAAAGGCCGCGAGGTTCACCGGGTCGTTGGCCGACGAGTAGGGAGGCGCGTAGACGAGGTCGAGCTCTGCGATCTCCTCGACGGTCTGCCCCGCCGCGAGCGCAACCGCGAGCGTGTTGATGCGCGACTCGATGCCGGCCTCGCCGAAGGCCTGCGCGCCCAGCAGACGATGCGTCGCCCGGTCGTAGACGAGCGCGAGCGTCATCTCTTTGGCGCCGGGGAAGTAGCTCGCGTGATGCTCCTTGTGGATGACTGCGAGCGCCGCATCGAAGCCGGCGGCGAGCGCCGCCCGTTCGGAGAGTCCCGTCGAGCCAGCGGTGCGGTCGACCACCTTCACAATCGAGGTGCCGAGCACGCCGTTGTAGGTTGCCTCGAGCCCCGCCGCGACGGTCGCCGCAATGCGGCCCTGGCGGTTTGCGGGGCCTGCAAGCGGAACACGGACCTTTCGCCCGTGAACCCGATGCGTCACCTCAACCATATCGCCTGCCGCGAGGATGTCTGGGTCGGAGGTCACGAGCGACTCCGAAACCGCGAGCGCGCCGGTCGCGCCGAGCTCTAGGCCCGCCTGCTTGGCGAGCTCCAACTCGGGCCGGACGCCCACCGCAAAAAGCACCAGGTCGGCCGGGATGCGGCGCCCGTCACGAAGCTCGGCCTCGTGCTTCGCAGGGTCAATCGCGACCACCGCGGTCCCCGTGACCACCTCCACGCCGTGGCGCGCGAGCTCCTCCTCCACCAGCCTGCCGAAGGGCGCATCCATCATCGACATGAGCGCAGGCGCCATCTCGACGACCGTCGTCCGAAGACCGCGCGCCGCAAAGGCCTCCGCCATCTCGATGCCGATGAAGCCTCCGCCCACAATCACGGCTGTCTTCGCTCTTCCCGTCTGCAGCGCAGCCTCCAGCCGGTCCATGTCGGGCACGGTCCAGAGCCGGAAGACCTGCTCCCAGTCCGAGCCAGGAATGACCGGCATGATCGGCAGTCCACCCTGCGCGAGAATCAGCTTGTCGTAGCCCAGCCAGATGGACCCGCTCGCGCTCTCGAGCCGAACGCGATGGCCCGCGCGGTCGATTTCGACCGCCTCGGTCTCGACCCGCACATCGACGCCATACTTGTGGCCGAACCCTTCCGGCGTCTGGAGCAGGAGGCTCGAGCGCTCCTTGATGTCGCCGCTCAGGAAGTAGGGCAACCCGCAGTTGGCGTAGGAGATGTAGGGGCCGCGCTCGACGAGCACGATCTCACAATCGGCGTCGATGCGGCGGGCACGCGCGGCTGCGGTGGCACCTGCG
>JABMMX010000378.1 GCA_013205435.1 Deltaproteobacteria bacterium | reverse complement strand
CGCGCGACCAGCCAAGCTCGGAGACATGCACCATGCCCTCGATGCCGCCGAGGTCGACGAAGGCGCCAAACTCGGTGATGCGGGTGACGGTGCCGTCGAGCTCGCTGCCCTCTTCGATCTTCGACATGGTCTCGTCAGCCGCACGGCGGCGCTCGTCGCGGATGAGCTGCGTGCGCGAGACGACCACATTGCGGCCGCCCTCTTCGATGCGGGTGATGAGGAATCGGTAGTTCTGGCCGACATGCTTGTCGGGCTCGCCGCCGCTCTCAAAATCGATCTGCGAGAAGGGGCAGAAGCCCTTCACGCCGGGAAGCTGGATCTCGAAGCCACCCTTGTTGTGCGACAGGACCTTGCCCTCAACGGGGATGCCCTGGTTCTTGGCCTCTTCGAGCATCTCGACAGACTTGATGTTCTTGCCGAGCGCGGTGGAGAGCTTGATGCCGCCGCGGGTGTTGACGACGAAGGACTCGACCTCGTCGCCGACCTTCACAGTGATGTTGCCTTCGTCATCGACGAACTCGGAGGCATCGATGGTGCCCTCGGTCTTGGCGCCGAGGCTGACGAAGATGGTGCCGCGCGCGATGGAGACGATGCGGGCCTTCACCCGGTCGCCGTTGCTGAAGTAGGCGACGGTGGTGTCGGTGGCGCCGAACATGGCGGCGAAGTCGTCGGTTGTCGGAATCTTCTGGTCGGGCGGCGAGGGGTCGCGACGGGGCTCGTGCGCGGGAGCAGCCTCGGCAGCGCGCTGTGCAGGTGCGGCGGGGGCAGGAGCGTGGGGCGCGACCTCAGCAGGAGTGACGATCGGGGCAGCGGCCAGGGGCGCGGCGTGGGAGGAGGCCTCGACCGCTTCTTCCGCACCTGCGGGAACCTCAGCCTCGTCTGCCTTGCGTCGAATCTTCATGCCCGGCTTGTACTCTTCCACTTCGACCTCCCGTGATGCAGCCTGCGCTCGGAGCGTTGGGCTGCGGCAGGCGGATTACCGAGGCCCATTGTTACTGTAAAGGCGCGCGGCTTCGTGGTAGCCAACACGGTGACGCGTTGATGCCAACGAAAACACGGAATCCCATGACAATTCGCTTCGCCTGCCGTCTCCTCACACTGCTTCTCTTGACCGCGACGGGCTGCGCGGGTGGTGAGACGCTCGGGATAGCCGCAGACGAGGAGACAGGGACCGTACGCGACACCGGCAGGGTCGACACGGGCGCAGCTGACACGGGGAGCGAAGACACCGCGGTCGACACTGCCGCAGATAGTGCCGTGGACAGCTCAGCAGACACCGCTGCGGATACCGCTGCCGATGCGGGCGGCCCCGCGGCCTGCACGCCGGCGACCGCGGCGACGGTCTGTGGCGACGCGAACGCCTGCTTCGACGGCTTCTGCTGCAATGTGGCCTGCAACGAGGGCTGCGCGCGGTGTGACCTGCCGGGGCGAGAGGGCATCTGCACCCCCCTCGATGCCGGTACGACCTGCCGCGAGGGGTCGAACCTCTGCGATGCGGCAGAGGTCTGCGACGGGCTCTCGGCGGCCTGTCCCGCCGACCGGTTTGCGGGCGCCGGGACAAGCTGCGGCTCGACTGATTCGACACTCTGCGACGCACCCGACAGCTGCGACGGGTTTGGAAACTGCGATGCGAACTTTGAGCCCTTCGATACAACCTGTGGCGGTGGCGACGGGGCCTGCCTGCTCGGCGAGCGGTGCGACGGCTTCGGTGTCTGCGCGAGCGCCGGCCAGCAGCCCCCGGGGACGCCCTGCGGCGAGACGACCAGCAGCGCCTGCGACGCGCCCGACAGTTGCAACAGCGGCGGTGAGTGCCTGCCGAACTTTGCGCCCGACACCGCCACCTGCGGGGACCCGGGGAGTTCGCCCTGCGACGCGCCCGACCGGTGCGACGGGCTCGGTGGATGCGAAGCGCGCCATGTGCCGGTTGGGGCGAGCTGCGGCGACGGCGGAAGTTCGGAATGCGATAGGCCCGACAGCTGCGACGGCGAGGGTGCCTGCATCGCCAACCCGCTGCCTGCCTTCACCGCCTGCGGCGACCCGACCAGTTCGCCCTGTGACCGGCGCGACAGCTGTGATGGCGTAGGCAGCTGTCTTCCACGTGTCTCGCCGGCCGGCGTCTCCTGCGGTTCGAGTGTCGCGACCGAGTGCAATGCGGCTGATGTCTGCGACGGTACGGGTGGCTGTTCGACGCAATTGGCCCCTGTGGGGAGCGCCTGCGGCGCGGCGAGCGCGTCGGCCTGTGATGCGCCGGACAGCTGCGATCTCTTCGGACGCTGCGTTGCCAACCTGGCGCCAACCACGGCGGTCTGTCGCCCTGCAGCGAGCGACTGCGATGTGGCCGACCTCTGTGATGGCCGCGGAGGCTGCGGCGCAGATGAGCTGCAACCCGGGGGGACGGCCTGCGGCGATGGAGCGGCGGCGGAGTGTGATGCACCCGACAGCTGCGACAGTGCGGGCCGCTGTCTCAGCAACCCCCTCGCCGCGGGAACGACCTGCCTGGTCGCCAGCAGCCCCTGTGAGGGAGCTGGCTTCTGCGACGGCATTGGCGCCTGCGGCGGCGGACCGCTGCTGCCTCCCGGCACACTCTGCGGCTCCAGCGCGGTGAGCGAATGCGACAACGCCGACAGCTGCAACGCGCTCGGCGACTGCCAGCCCAACCACAGGGTCGTCGGCTCGGGGTGTGGCGCACTGGCGGCCGGACCGTGCGACGGGAGTGACCTCTGCGATGCGAGCGGGCAGTGCTCGCCAAACTTCACGGACGAGGGCGCGAGCTGCGGGAGCAACCTGGCGGGGGTCTGCGATGATGCAGACAGCTGCGACGGTGTGGGGAGCTGCAACAGCCGTCCCAAGCCGGCGACCGTCGTCTGTCGCGACGCTGTCACTGGCTGCGATTCAACGGAGCGCTGTGACGGCGCGGGAAGCTGCCCGAACGACGCCTTCGCGACGGCCGGGACGGCTTGTGGCTCGTCCACGAACACAGCCTGCACCGCTGCAGACAGCTGCGACGGAACGGGTCTCTGCTCGCCCCGCGATGCAGCGGACGGCACGGCATGCGGTGCAGCGACCACCGTCTTCCGTTGCGATGGCGCCGGCTGCGGTGCGCGTGCACAGCAGCAGGTGACCAGCCCGCTCTGCACGGGTGGAAACTGCGGCCCGCAGACGAGCGCTTGGAGCGACCTCGAGGTCTGCGGCACCGACGCCTCCTGCACGGTCGACGGGACCTCTGCCTACTGCGACCGCTGCGACGCGCCGCCGCCGGCCCGCTGCGACGCCAACCGGGCCGTGAACTACGCCGCGGTGGGCGCCTGCGGGGCGAGCGGCTGCACTTACGCCGAGGTTGCGACCGACTGTGGCGGCGGCTGCTCGGTCACCGGTGGCGCGGCCTCCTGCGGCTCCTGTGGCAGCGGCTTTGCCGCGCTGGCGGGTGCCCCCTTCTGGAGCTTTGAGTCGAACACCGACGGGTGGGCGCTTGATGCCGACTGGCGCCGTTCCACCACCTACGCTTCAACCGGATCGTGGGGGCTCTCCTATCTTCCCGACCAGTATGACTTCGAACTCGGCACCTACGGCTACACCAACGGTGCCAGTGCCCGTGCGCGCTGGAGCGCGGATGTCGATGCCTCCCAATGTGGCAGTTGCAACGTGAGCCTGAGTTTCAAGGTTCGCGGTTACACCGAGTCGAACTACGATGGCATCACCGTGCAGTGTCGACCGACGGGTGGGACCTGGAACGCTGTAGGTTCACTCATCTCGGGATCCTACGGTTCGGGGACTACCTTTACGCAGAGCATCCCCTCGAGCTGCCTGAGCGCCACCACCCGCCTGGGCTTCAACTTCACCAGCGACTTCAGCGTCATTGACGACGGGTACACCATCGACGCGGTGCGCATCTCGACGACGCCGACGATTCCGGATGGCTACCTCGACAACACCACCTCGGTCGGGTTCGGCGGCTGGAGCTGCGACCCCGATAGCTGGAGCACCCCGCTGCAGATTCGGGTCGCCTACTTCGCCAACGGCGGCGGCGCTCCGATCTACCGTACCGTTAACGCTGACCAGAGCCGGACCGACCTGGTCACTGCAGGGGTCTGCGGCGGAACGGCGCTGCACGGCTACGCCTACGACCACGACCCTGCGGTGCTTGCGGTGCTGGGAGCCGGCACCCACACGATCCGCAGTTACGCCATCGACGCGACGAGCTGCGGCGGCCTGCCCTACGAGCTGCAGGGCTCGCCGCGGACCTTCACGCGATAGCAGCAGGGGCTATTCGGGGAGAATGGACTCGACGAGGGGCTTCACATCCTTGCCGGGGAAGCGGCCCTTAAGCTTGGCCATGAGCGGCGCCATGAGCTTGTTGACCTCCTTCTTGGAGGTGACGCCGAGCTCGGCGATGGTCGCGGTGATGATCTCGCGCACCTCATCGACCGAGAGCTGCTTGGGGAGGTAGGTCTCGATGACCGCGAGTTCGGCGCGCTCGATGGCGGCGAGTTCGGGGCGGTCGTTGGCATCGAACGACTCGATGCTCTCGCGACGGCGCTTGGCCTGACGGGAGAGGAAGTCGAGTTCATCTTCGGGGGTGAGGTCGCGCATCTTGTTGATGCGTTCGGTCTTGAGATCGGAGATAAGGAGACGGATGGTGTTGAGGCGCTCTGCGGCCCGCGCCTTCATCGCCTCTTTCATGTCGTTCGTCAGCACTTCGAGCAAAGCCATGATGCGTTCCTGTCTTGATAATTTCGGATCGTTGCTGCGAGGCAGCCTGCCTGCCCTACTCCTGCTCGGGGGTCTGCTTCAAGCCTGCGATCAGCTCGGCACTTCGCCGGCGACGTCGGAAGATGCGGCGACCGACACGGGGACGCCCGACATTTCGGGGTGCCGCGACCGCGACGGAGACGAGTTCGGCGCGGGCTGCAGCCTGGGCGAGGACTGCAACGATCAGGACCCGAACATCAACCCGGGCGCGACCGAGGAGTGCGGCGACAGCATCGACAACGACTGCGATGGAGGCACAGACAATGCGCTTGCCTGCCTGCCCTGTAACCCCGACTGCGTTGCGGGCCAGAGCCGTTGCGAAGGCGACAGGGTGGTGGCCTGCGCGGTGGATGCGCGCAACTGCGGGAACTGGGGCGCTGCGGCAGACTGCGCGGCGGGCGAGAGCTGCGATAGCGGGACTGGCGCATGCAACGCCTCCTGCCCGGACGAAGATGGGGATGGATTCTCGCCTCGCTGTGGTGCCCAGCGGGACTGCGACGACACGAACGCCGAGAACTTCCCCGGGGCATCCGAGCGGTGCGATGGTCAGGACAACGACTGCAACCTCTTTGTAGACGAGAACCAGGTATGCGGCGGCTGCGTGGACGACTGTTCTCTCGATGCGACGGAGTGCGTTGGCAACAGCGTGCGGCAGTGTCTGCCCGATGCGACGGGCTGCCTGCGCTGGGCGACGGCGACTGCCTGCCCGGGCGGTCAGACCTGCACGGGCGGCGGCTGCACGACGGCGGCAACCTGCTTCGACCCGGACAGCGACGGCGCCGGTCCGGCCTGCGCGACAGCAACGGACTGCCGGCCCTACGACGGCGCATCGAGCCCGACCGTTCGCACGGAGGTGTGCGACGGCGTGGACAACGACTGCGACGGCTCGCCTGAGGCGAGCTGCAACGGCTGCGGCGTGGTGACCAGCCCGACGCCCGGGAGTTACAGTTTCCGGGCCTGCGCAGCAGGCAGCGTGCTCTCGGTTCCGACGGGCGCCGCGACCATCGTTGCGCTCTCGTCGGGGAGCGCGAGCGTGACGCTCACGATCGGAACCCTCACGGGGACCACCTTCACCGCGTCGACGGCCGGGACTGCGGACGGCACGGCATTCTCGTTTGCGAACGGCGCCGCCTTCCGAAAGAGCTCGAGCAAGAACGCCGTGAAGGTAACGGCAACGGCCAATGCAGGGGTAACGGTTGCCATCTCGGACCATGCGACCGCAGCCTGCACGGGCGATATCTACGAGCCGAACAATGGCCCCTCGACGCCGGCGCTCCTCGGTTCGCTGCCCTTCTCGGCTGCGAACCGGCTCTGCGGGAGCAACGACTACTGGCAGGCTACCGCTGACGGGAACCAGGTGGTCTGGGCTGTAAGCGGCACGGGGGTGTCGCAGGATGCGGTGCTGGAGGCCTGGCCCGAGGCGATTCGGGGGCCTGGGTTTGTGATGACGACGGCCTCGGGCAAGCCATGGTTGCGGCAGGCCTGGATTCGTCAGCCTGCCTTCGACGGGGCCGCCCTGTTCGGGCTTCGGACGACGGCAAGTCTGGGGGCGGCAGACAAGACGGCGTTGGCAGTCGTCGGACTTCCGCTTCCTGCCTGCACAGACGACGAGGCGGGAGCCGGTGATGACACGACCGCGACGGCCTATGCGCTCCGTCAGGGGACGCCGAAGGCGGGGCAGCTCTGCGCGGGTGATGTGGACATCATGCGCATCGGGGCCTTGGCCGACGGCGCACAGTTGAGCGCCAGCGCGACGGTCTCGAGCCCCGATCTGGCGGTCTATCTGCTGCGCGATGGCTGGGATGGCGTGACGATCTCGGGCTCGGTAGGTGTGACGACGCAGCCACTCGACATCCGGATCTCGACGGCTGGGACCTACTATGTGGCGATTGTGGGGCGGTCACCGCTGGCGCAGGGGAGCTACACCGTGCGCTGGTAGAGCGGCGCGCAAGGGCCAGATTTCTTGCTTTTGAGGCATACTTCTGGTTCAGTAGCCCCTGAAGATCTTTGACCTTCCCGTTCGACGCACCGTCGTCGCAACTTCCATTTGAAAAGTGAGTAGCAGCCATGACCAGCACGATGCTTCGTATTTCCCTTGCAATGGGCCTTCTTTCGGCGCTCGCAGCCTGCGGCGCCGACGAGGAGAGCAAGACGACCACCACGGGTGACACGAGCACCGAGGACACCGGTTCGGGCAGCGGTTCGGGCACCGAGGACACGGGCACGGCCGACACCGGAAGCGACGACACGGGCACGGCCGACACCGGCACCGAGGACACCACCGTCACCGACACCGGCACCGAGGACACCACGGTTGGCCCCACGACCGACCTTTGCCTCAACGACGCCGACCGCGCCGTCCTCGCCGGCGACGGCTCTTCGGCTGTCACGGACGCGGCCCAGGGCTGTGGCCTTGGCTGCCTCGGCGACGCCGACCCGGGCGCCTGCGCCGGCGCCTGCGTGGCGAGCGAGACGGGCCTGAGCACCGACTGCGCCGGCTGCTACGCTGGCGTGGTGGTCTGCTCGATCACGAACTGCCTTGCTCCCTGCGCGGCCGACCCTGACTCGCGCGCCTGTGGCGACTGCCAGGCTGCCAACTGCATCGACGACTTCCGCGCCTGCACCGGCACGGACTCCACCGGTTCGGGCAGCGGCTCGGGTTCGGGCAGCGGCTCGGGTTCGGGCAGCGGCTCGGGTTCGGGCAGCGGCTCGGGCACTGACCCGGCCTGCGGCGACGGCGCGGTTGACGCCACCGAGTTCTGCGACGACGGCAACGTCAACGACGGCGACGGCTGCAACAGCCTCTGCGCCATCTGCACGGACGACCTCGGCGAGACCGACAGCCT
>JABMMX010000377.1 GCA_013205435.1 Deltaproteobacteria bacterium | reverse complement strand
CCGCCGTATCCGCGACGGTGGTGTCGTCGGCCGTCGTGTCATCCTCGACCGCGGCGTCGGCCGAGCCCTGCGCGCTGCTATCCTGCTCCGCCGAGGTGTCGCCCGTGACCTCGGAGGTCCGGGAGATCTCTGTGCCGCAGCCTGTGAGAAGCGCGACAAGCGCGAGCGATGCGAGACGAAGGGGGGTGTTCATGAAGGCCGAATCCGAGAGTTGACGCATGTGACGCCAATGTGACGGATTGGGGGCGGATTGGCCAGCAGAACCGACCGCGTCAGCCTACGATTTCGTCCGCCAGCCGGAGCGCCTCGTCTACCTCTGCACCGAGCAGCAGGAGGTGGCCCATTTTGCGGCCTGTCTTCGCCTCTGCCTTGCCGTAGAGGTGGAGCCTCCCGTTCGACAGCCCGAGCAGCAGCTCCCACTTGGGTGTCCGATCGAGCCAGAGGTCGCCGAGCAGGTTGACCATCACCGCGGGCGTGAAGAGGGTGGTCTCTCCAAGCGGCAGCCCCATGACGCAACGGGCCTGCTGCTCGAACTGCGAGGTGGCGCAGGCGCCGAGCGTGAAGTGGCCCGAGTTGTGGGTCCGCGGGGCAATCTCGTTCACCAGCAGGGTGCCATCCGGCAGCACAAAGAACTCCACGGCGAGCAGGCCGACGAAGCCGAGCCCCTCGGCAATTGCGCGGGTGACCTCCTCCGCGCTCCGGGCCGTCTCATCGCTGATCCGAGCCGGCGCGATCGTGGCGTGAAGGATGTGATTGCGGTGGATGTTTTCGGCAATCGGGTAGGCAGCGAACTGACCGTCGATGCTCCGCGCGGCGATGCAGGAGATCTCGCGCTCGAAGGGTACGAAGGCCTCGAGGATGCATGGCTGCAGGAGCAGCAGTGCTCGGGCTGCCTGCAGCGTTTGAATGTCGCGGATGGCAACCTGGCCCTTGCCGTCGTAGCCCTCGCGGCGGGTCTTGAGGATGGCAGGCCGACCGAGCCGGGCGAGTGCGGCATCGAGCGACTCCGCGTCGGTGACCTCGGCGTAGCGGGTGTGCGGCACGCCGATGCTGTCGAGGAAGCGCCGCTGGCTTAGCCGGTCCTGGATGATGCCGAGGATGGCCGAGCCGGGGTAGAGCGGCCGAATGGCTTCGACGGCCTGGAGTACGGGCAGGGCGATGTGTTCGGTCTCGAGCGTGACGACGGTGGAGCGCTCGGCGAGCCGGACGGCCGCGTCGACGTCGGAGAAGCTGCCGACGATGAGCTCGTCGCAGAACTGTCCTGCGGGGCCATCCACGGTGGGGTCGAGTGCGATGGTACGGTAGCCCATCCTGCGTGCTTCCAGTGCCAGCATGCGCCCGAGTTGACCGCCGCCAAGCACGCCGAGGGTCGCGCCCGGGGGCTTCATGGCTCGGGGAGCTCGGCCGCCAGCACAGCCTCTGTCTGGGCCGCACGGAAGGCGATGATGCGGTCGGCGAGCGACGCATCGGAGGTTGCCAGGATTTGTGCGGCGAGCAGGCCAGCGTTTGCGGCCCCGGCGTCGCCGATGGCGAGGGTGCCGACGGGGATGCCCTTCGGCATCTGGACGATGGAGAGCAGGGAGTCGATGCCGCGGAGGGCGTTAGACTGCACCGGCACGCCGAGGACGGGGAGGTGGGTCTTGCTGGCGCACATGCCGGGGAGGTGTGCTGCGCCGCCGGCGCCTGCGATGATGACCTTGATGCCGCGTTCTGCAGCCGAGGCAGCGTACTCAAAGAGGAGGTCGGGGGTGCGGTGCGCCGAGACAACGCGGGCTTCGTAGGCGACACCGAGCGAGCGGAGCATGGTTGCGGCGAACTGCATGGTCGGCCAGTCGGAGGCGCTGCCCATGATGATGCCGACCCGAGGCTGGTCGGTGTTTGAGAGGTTGCTCTGGGTCACCGTGGTCACAGGGAGCATCCTCAACGAAGTCGGCCGGTGGAGGGAGCTGTCTCACGCCGCAAGCGGATTCTCAAAAGTGGAGTCAAGGGGGATCGAACCCCTGACCTCCGCACTGCCAGTGCGGCGCTCTCCCAGCTGAGCTATGCCCCCGGGAACCAGACAGCGGCAAGCCACCGT
>JABMMX010000396.1 GCA_013205435.1 Deltaproteobacteria bacterium | reverse complement strand
GGGTCACGATTTATTATTATCAGGTGATCTTTCCTTTGCAGAATATCAAAGAGTCTTATTAGTTTAATGTTATATTTTGACTACACAGGAATTTCTTCTGGAAAATATGTAACGGGTGAGGTGAAGGCTTTAAATCAGGAAGAAGCAGCTTTCAAATTAAAGAATGATAAAATTATTATCACTAAATTAATTAAATCTAAAAAAAAAGTAGTTGGTGAAAAAAAAGTAGTAACAAGTTTTGACTTTGGTTCAAAAACTAAAGTTCCAGCAAAAGAGGTGATGATTTTCACCAAACAATTTGCAACCATGATGAAAGCAGGTCTTCCAGTATTAAACATTTTAATAATGCTAGAAGAGCAAATTATACAAAAAAATTTAAAACGTATTGTTGGTGAAGTTAAAAAAGATTTAGAATCTGGAATAATTTTGTCAAAATCATTTGAAAAACATCCAGCCGTTTTTGATAATATTTATGTCAATCTAACCAAAGCAGGAGAGGCCAGTGGTAAACTAGATATTTTTTTAGAACGAATTGTTATTGGCTTGGAGAAAAGAGAAAAAATAAAATCTAAAATCAAAAGTGCTCTTTTTTATCCAGCCACATTGTTTACAGTTGCAATAGCAGTGACAATCTTCATGTTAATTAATGTAGTACCTGTATTTGTAAAAATGTATCAAGGAATGGGCGCCGCTTTGCCAGCGCCAACTGTTGTGATTATTGGTATTAGTAATTTTATCAGAAGTCCATTCGGAGGTGGTTTATTACTAGTCAGTGTTATTGCAGGTATTTTTATTTTTAGACATTTAATTAAAACTAATTACGAAGTTAGAAAAAAATGGCATCGCTTTGTATTTAATATGCCCATCTTTGGAAATTTGATTCAAAAGTCTATTTTTGCAAGAATTGCATTAGTACTTGGAAATTTAAATCAGGCGGGTGTTAATTTAATTGAAAGTATTGATATTGCAAAATCCATAACGACTAACACATTAGTTATTGAAGGATTAGATAATATAAAGAAGGGAGTTTTTTCAGGTGAATCTCTCACTAAGTTATTTAATAGAGAGAAAGTATTTCCACAAACCTTTGCTCAATTGATATCGGTGGGTGAACAAACAGGAAGTTTAGATGACATGTTTGGCTCCATTGCAAGATATTATGAAGAAGAGTTTGATGTGGCCGTATCCAATTTATCAAGTCTAATAGAGCCGATTATGATTGTTTTTATGGGCTTAACCATTGGTGGATTAATGGTTGCTATGTATGCCCCAATTTTCAACGTGGGAGCGCTCATTAAGTAAAGTAATTGCTAAATTTCAAACAAACTAGCAATTAACTTAATAAAAAATAGACTTTATTAATGTAATTTTTGTGGTTAGTATTAGGTTAAATTTAAGTGGAGATAATAAATATGAAAAAAAGCGCAATTAAAGCATTTACATTAATCGAATTATTAGTCGTTGTAGCAATTATTGGAATTTTAGCTGCAGTAGGAGTTGTATCTTTTGGAGGATTTACTGGTTCTGCCAAAACAAATTCAACAAAATCTAATCACGCAGCTGCAATCAAATCTATCAGCGCTGAAATTAAAAAGTGTGAAATACAAGGTGGAAATTTATCGCTTAAATCAACTTCCGGAAATTCAACTTCAAATAACGTTGCATGTTCTAAAGCAACCACTGCAACAGCTGCGCTTGCAACCGCTTTCATAAATCACTTAAATAATGAAAGTTTTAAAAATCCTTATGACACCGCTCAAGGGGCTTTTGCCTCTTCAGGTACCACAACAGGACAAACAATCATTACAGTTAGTGGATCAACTATTACATTAACAACTCGTTATCTTGAATCCGATGGTACGACAGTGACAGTACTTACAGGATCTGTAACAGACGAAAGAGGTTAATTTAATATTTGTAAATGCATAATCATAAAGCATTTACACTTATTGAGTTATTAGTTGTTGTAGCAATTATTGGAATTTTAGCTGCCGTTGGTGTTGTCTCTTTTGGCGGGTTCACCGGCTCTGCAAAAATTAATGCAACAAAATCAAATCACGCACTTGTTGTTAAATATATAGCAGCAGAAACTAAAAAATGTGAAACCGGAGCAACTTATGCTATGGAGACTTCACCCACGCAAAGACTAACATGCGCTGGTAGATCTGTTCAAACCGTATCAACTTATGCTTCATCAGGACTTGTTGATTTAAAAGTTCCTTATGATTCTCAATATGGAGCAGTGTCATTTGAAAGTCCAAAAAATTCAGATGCTGATTTAGGTCGTAATCGTTTACTGCAAGGACAAAGTGCTAAATATATTAAAGTGTCTACTTGCTTTCAATCGCCTTGCACAGACAGTGCAAATGTGCTCACCTCTGAAGTTGAGATATATTAATTTAAAATTTTTAATATGAGCAACAGTAAAAAAGGGTTTACGCTAATTGAGTTGCTTGTTGTTATTGCTTTAATTGGAATTTTATCAACCATTGGAATTGTAACTTATACCGGTTTTACAGAATCTGCTGCGCAAAAATCTGCAGAGAGCAGTTTGAACTCCATGACTTTAGCTCAGCAAGAATATCGCTCAAATAATGGAACCTATTATCAAACCTCAGGAACTTCTGGAGCTTGTACGCCTTCTCTTGCTACATCCACCCTTTTAAATCAACAATTATTTGGCGAAACTCAAACTGATAATTTAACAAAGGGTAGATATTATTTTTGTTCAACTGCAACAGCATCATCTTATACAATGACGGCAAAGCATACTTCAAAGGATTGTCAGGTAACTCTTACTGAAAAAAATGTTTATACCAGAACAGGCTGCGATGGTTAAAAAAGCTTTTACATTAATTGAGGTTTTAGTTGTGGTTATGATTATTGGAATTATTTCTTTAGGAATATTTTTTGGTTTTTCAGGTTTTACGACAAGCTCAAAGGAAACCACTGTCAAAAAAAATCATGAAAATGTTTGTAAATTTATTGAAGGGGAAGTTACAAAATGTAATCGTTTAAAAGCTAAGTCTGTTCTTGGTGGAGAAGTACCATGTCCTACAAAAGATGCAGATTTATATTTTAAACCATTTGATGGTAATGGCCCGCTTGAAAAAGCTTTAAAGGAAAAAATTATAAATCCATATAAAAAAACTACAGGTATTGGAACATATTTTAGTAGCACCAATAAATTAACAGGCTCTGGAATTGAACAAGGTGTTACTTTTTTAAATCCTACACATGTTGGAACAAATATAGATTATGAAGGCATACAAGTTACTACTTGTTACAAATCCGGTGGCTGTGGTTATGCACAAAGATTAGAAAATTCTCCAATTAATTTTGCAGGAGCAAATACATCTAGCGAAGCTGGCATGTGTTTAATTAAACTTAATTATTAATTTTTTTGATTAAACCTAAAGCCTTTACGTTAATTGAACTTTTAGTAGTGGTTGCTATTATTGGAATTTTATCTGCTGTTGGAATATTTGGTTTTAGTAAATATACTGATTATGCAAAAAGACAGGCAACACAAAAAAATTTTTTTACGGCCATAGGTGTTATCGAAGCTGAGATTGCAAAATGTAAATTATCTGGCAATAGACCCACAGCACTGACTTTCAATTTACCCTGTCCTTTTCAGGCATCAGCATATTATCAAGAGTGTGCCGCTATATTTATGTCATGGAAATATAAAATTTATAATCCTTTAATGCCCAAAGAGGTAAGCGGTTGGATAGCTGGTAGTAAATGTCCAACACCAGTTGAGGAAACTATTAGAGGAGGAGTTAGATCGGGGGACGGTCAGCAGGACGGAGATGTGAATATTGTAATATGTCCAAGATCTCCTTATTGTTCCGCAGATCCAGCTACAGATGGAAAAATAAAAGTGATGTGGTGGTATGATGGATTGCAAATGCAAGATTCAAGAATTATCCAATTTATAAAGTGATAAAAGCTTTTACGTTAATTGAACTTTTAGTCGTTGTAGCAATTATAGGAATTCTTGCAGCAGTTGGAGTTGTATCTTTTAGTGGCTTTACAGAAAGTGCAAAGGTATCAGCAACTAAACAAATTGAGTCCCAAACTATCAAGTATACAAAAGCTGAAATTATGAAATGTAAACTTGGTGCTGCTACAGCTATGAGTGGGTATTTAAATTGTACAGCTTCTAATCCAGGTTTATTTGCTTCTAACGTGATGCAAGCTTTAACAAACGTCAGTTCTTTGAGAGTTGGAAATATTGATTATGGTGTGTTGAAGGACTCTAAAAATCCATATGATAATTCCTTACCCGCAATAAGATCAAGAGCCGATTATGAAGTTGGTCAAGTGAGCATTTCCGTTATTAATACAAATTTGCAGATAAAAACATGTTACAAAAGCGGATGTGCTGCAGCGGATACCTCTTTAGTTTTGGTTTCAACTACTGATTAAATAAATTTGTGTCGAAAGCATTTACATTAATTGAACTTTTAGTAGTGGTTGCAATTATTGGAATATTATCTGCGGTCGGAGTTGTGGGTTATAATAGTTACACGGCGATGGCTAAAGAAAGAGTTTGTATTGTAAATTTTGAGTTGCTCGCAAAAATGATAAAAAGTACCGATGCTTTGTGCTTAGGGCAAAAGACATTTAAAAATAGAGCACAATATTGGAATAATACGCCAGGAGCTGAGTCTGATACTCAATGTGCCGACACATCTACTAATGCTAATGCAATATTAAAAAGTTTTACAAATTATGTAAAGGATCCATATAATCCAAAAAACCCTAACAATGTCGATATCTTCACTTGGAATGGAACGCCCTGGTATAATGGCATGATAGCACTAGATGGGACAAGAATAAGATCTATGTGTGGTGATAAACAATTAGAAAAAACCCTGCAATCTTTTAAGTAAAAAAAATATACGTTTTTTATCTACTTTTTTTAGATATAATTAATCATAAAATTTTAATCATGATTAATAAAATAAGTGAACTTGCCAAAACTAATCTAAAAATCTCAGATTTTCATTTAAGAGAAGGATCAAACATTGCATACCGTGTACTAGGAGAAATCTTTCAGGATACAAATTCCTTAATTAAAAAAAGTGATTTAGAAGAATTATTAAAAAAGAATTGTACGGAGGAGGAAGTTCAAAATTTTCATAAAAATAATGAATTAGATTGCGCCATTAACCTTGCAGATTTTAGATTCAGAGCTAATTTTTTTAAAACATTAAATGGAATTGCCGCAGTGCTTAGAAGAATTGTAACCAAAATTCCATCTATGGAGGAGTTAAATTTACCACCTATTATGTATGAAATAATTGAGGCGCATAAAGGTTTAGTTTTAGTAACTGGACCTACAGGATCTGGAAAATCTACGACACTTGCTGCAATAATTGGAAAAATTAATGAACTAAGACCTAAAAATATTATCACCATTGAAGATCCGGTGG
>JABMMX010000376.1 GCA_013205435.1 Deltaproteobacteria bacterium | reverse complement strand
GGTCACGAATGTCTCGCCGCGGCGCGGACTCTCGTGGTTGAAGAGGATACCGTTGGAGGCATGCATGCCGTAGGCCTCGCGGTAGTTCACGACGGCCCAGTAGGCGTAGAGCTTGGCGATGGCGTAGGGTGAGCGCGGATAGAACGGGGTACGCTCGGTCTGCGGCGTCTCTTGGACCTTGCCGTACAGTTCGCTCGTAGAGGCCTGGTAGAACCGGACAGCCGGACCGAACTCACGGATGGCGTCGAGCAGCCGAAGCGTGCCGAGCGCATCCACCTGCGCGGTGTAGTCGGGCATGTCGAAGGAGACCTTCACATGGCTCTGCGCGGCGAGGTGATAGACCTCGTGCGGCTCTGTCTTTTCGACAAGGCGGGCGAGACGCGAGGCGTCGGTCATGTCTCCATAATGCAGATGGAGGCGCCGCCCCGTGTCGTGCGGGTCTTGGTAGAGATGGTCGATGCGGTGGGTGTTGAAGGTGCTGGCGCGTCGCACCAGACCATGCACCTCGTAGCCGCGGGCCAGGAGTTGCTCTGCGAGGTAGGAGCCGTCTTGGCCCGTGATGCCGGTTATCAGGGCGCGGCGTCCCGCGGCGGGTGCCGCTTGGCTGGTCGTCATGAGGAACCGATCGCGCTGCGAGAGGAGAGGGGGCGGGGCGGTGACTACAACAGTTGCCGAGGCGCTCGCAAGCGCGACCGCGCCGTTGCGCACCACCTCCTTCGCCTTGTCGGCAGCCATGCCATTCAGTAGGAGCGGCGGAGCGCGCTTGTGCGCCTCTGCACCATCGGCATCATCATGGCGTCCCGTCGTTGGACCGGTCGGCTTCGGCTCTTCGGTTTTCTCACCGAACTCCGCTTCTGGGACCGCTGGATGCGGACGGAAGGCCTGCAATGGCCCGAAGAGTTTGCGGCGCGCATGGCCGGCAAACGGGAGCTCTCCGGCCCGCTCGGCGAGGCGGTCGCGATGCAACCGCACAACCCTGTTCGGGTGCTGGATGTGGGCTCGGGCCCCATCACCTCAGTCGCGCCCAACCACCCCACGAAGCAGCTGGTCTTGGTGCCGACCGACGCGCTCGCTCGCGGGTACGACCTGCTCTTCCTGCGCCATCGTCTGAAGCCGCCTGTGCGCACACGCCCCGTCGCGGCAGAACGGATTGCGGCGGAGTTCGGAGCGACGCCCTTCCACATTGTCCACGCCCGGAACACGCTCGACCACATGACCGACCCGTGGGCGGTCATCCGTCAGATGGTGGCCGTCTGCGCACCCGGCGGTCTGGTCTGGCTCGACCATGAGGAGAACGAGGGCGAGCATGCGAACTACGGCGGCATGCACGGCTGGAACTTCTGCATTCGCGATGGCCAACCCGAGGTCTGGAGCGGACCCCGCAACCGGCATCACCGCATCGAGGCCTCGGCCTTTGAGGGCGTGAGCCGCGTCGAGGCGGAGCAGTCGGGCAACCAGATTACCATCCGGATTTTCAAGGCCGGCTGAGTCGACCCGCTTTACGTGCCAACGCGGCCTCTCTGGCGGCGAGTGCGGCATCGACGAAGCCCGCGGCTGAGTGAAGGTGGCGCCAGGCCTGTTGCGACCCTGCAGAAGAGGTGGCAGGCGCGGTTGCCGCACGACGGAGCGCCCGGTCGATGGCCGCTGCGAGCGCCGCTGCATTCCATGGCGTAAAGGTCTCGGCACCGTGTTGGCCGCCAACGCCGCCAAGCCAGCCCTCTGCCGGCACAACGGGAAGGGCGCCGGCCCCGATCGCCTCGGTCAGGATGTTCGAGGTGCGATGGGCATGACGGACGGGGTCGTAGGGCAGGGCGACAACGTCGAGCCGCTCCAGCAACGCCCAGTAGTCGGCCGCGGAGAGCGGTCCGCGATAGAGTGTCGCGCCGCGGGCCTGCAGCCTGTCCATGGCCGCCTGCCAACGCTCGACCGGTTCGCCTGGTGCTGGAGAGGCGTGCAGCTCAACCTGGTGGGGCTCCTTGAGCAGTTGGAGCGCCTCTGCGAGCAGGTAGAAGCCCTTCTCGGAGCGTGCCTGTCCGAGGAAGCCGACCCGCGGAGGTCCCGTCCGCTGTCTGGCCGCGATTTCGGGAGCTGCTTCGGGCCACGAGACGACCATCGGGCCAACGGTGACGGCTGAGATACCTGTCATCTCCTGAAGATGCGACGCGATAGGCGCCGTCTGTCCGAGCAGTGCTAGTTTTCCGCGCTCCGCGAGCAGGCGGCAGGCTGCGGCAACACCACCCGCAAACAGGGCCCTGTCGGTACGGAGCGGGCCGTCTGCATCGAACCAGCGAAAGAGGTGGGCCAGCACCGGCTCCTCATTCCGCGCCGCCGTCAGCGCGATGCCGCCCATCAGGTTCGGTTCGGCGTTGATGAACCAGAGTTCGCGACTCTTGTCGGTCCGGAGCCCTCCGCGCCAGGTCTGTCCGCTCTGCCCGAGCCAGCGGAGGGTGGCTGCACGGGTCGTGTCGATGGCGCGCATCGAGGGAAGCGTCGCCGCCGGCGCGAGTCCCGCCTCGGCAAGCTGTTCGATGGCAGCCGGCGCGGTGTCAGCGGGGAGCATTGTATCCACCTGAACGCCGCGCGCGCGGAGCTCTTTGCCGACGGCGAGCAGGTAGCCAAGCTGGTGGCCGGTGGTGTCGCGGAGGACGGGATCGATGAGGGTGATGGCGGTAGCCTTCATGCGCGCAGCGCCTCGATGAGGGGACGGACGGCCACGGCGGGCGAGAAGCGGAGCTGAGCGCTCTCGATGGCGCTGCGGCTGGCCTCGAGGCGGTATGCATCGTTTCCAAGCAGCCGCAGCGCTGCCTCGGCGAAAGCGGCAGCATCGTCGGCTCGGCTGGTGCCCGGCAGGTCGTCCGGCAGGCCCTGCAGCCCCACCGAGGTGCTTACGACCGGCGACCCGGCAGCCAGCGCCTCGACCAGCTTGATCTTCAGCCCCGAGCCCGACAGCAGCGGCACGAGCGAGATGCTGCGCCGCAGGAGTGGCAAGAGGTCGGCAGTGCGCCCCGCGAGCGTTACGCGGTCCAAGCCCGCTGCGTCGCTGGCGAGGGCTCCGCTCACGTCGCCAACGATGCGTAACGAGGCGGAGGGATTCGCCGCTGCGATGCGCGGCCAGACCTCCGCGAGCAGCCAGCGGGCGGCCTCCACGTTTGTCGCCACCGCGGAGCCGACAAAGAGCAGGAGCGGCTCGCTCGACGCCGATGGTTGCTGGGTGATGGCTGGCATCGGCGTGACCACGGTGGTGCGCTCAGGGACGAGCTGGGCGAAGGTGGCGGCATCCTGCCACTGGATGGCGACGATGCAGTCGGAGGCGAGCAGGTGGGCGCGCTCCCAGGCCTCGGTGCAGGCGGCGAGACGCGCGCTCTGCTCCCCCAGCGTGGCCGAACCGGCGAGCGAGGCAGCACGTTCGTGGAGCACGTCGTGGGTGAGGGTGGCTACGCGCAGGGCAGAGCCGGCTTCGGCGCGCAGGGTGGCTGCCAGCGGTGCCAGCGCCGCCCCGTTGAGGAGCAGGGCGTCGGGCTGCAGGTCGCGGACGGCTTGGCGGGCAAATCGCTGCTCCGACGCGTTCGGTGGCCGCAGCCAGTTGTCGAGTGGATCGAGGGCAGGCACGGGGAGCCCTGCCTTGCGCAGCAGGCGCTTCATGCGCCGCAGGAGCAGGTCGGTTGGGGCCGCGGTTGGAACGAGCCGTCCGCCGACCAGCCGAAAGCCGCGCACGCGCACTTCGCCCCGACCCGGACGAAAGCTGGGCAGCCGAAAGGCGCTCCCCGACGCCTCTGCGTCGGTGTTCAGCGCGGCGACATCGACCCTGTGACCCTCGGCCTCGAGCGCCTCGATGACGGCTGCCAGATAGCTCCTTGCGCCGCTCACACCGTGCACAGGCAGCGTGCGTGTGACGAGCAAGAGCCGCAGCGGCTTGGCTGCCTCGCTTGGCGTGGGCTGGTCTGGCATGGAGGCAGTTGCGCGGAAGGCCTGGAGACGGTGAGCCTGCTACTTCGGCGGAGGCTGCAGCGCAACGAAGCGACGGCCGCGGCAGCCGCGTTGCGGAGCCCTATCGAGCCGTCTGGTGCGGGGTTGCCGTGATGGGGTGCCGGCGGGCCGGAAACACTCCAACGGGGTCAGCGACCGCGTCGCAGCATCCAACTGGTCGGTCGGTTCCGGGGGTCGCAGAACGAAAATCGGACGAGGCAATGCAGATTTTTGCAACCTTTTGGGCGGCTGGCGTGTCTTAGTAGGAGAGGCCATCTGCCGCGTCCTGTTGGAGCGACGAGCGATGGCCGATTCCAACCAGGAGGGTGAGATGGCTGAGCAGCTGAGTCTGTTTGAGCGTGGCGCGTTGACCGAGGCGCTCGGCGCAAGGTTGTTGGCAGAGATGCGCGCGTTGGGTGAAGCCTACGCGGCAAGCATGCTTCGTGTGCTCGCGGCACGCGAAACATGTGAGCAGGTCTGTTCGACTGCGCTTGCGACCGAGGTCGCGGCGTGGCGGAGCGAACACTTCGACTACATGGAGCGCGACCTATCGAGTTGGCATGCATACGATGAGGATTGCCGAAGGATCCGCGCGTTGGAGCGTGGACAAACGCCCGATGCGCTGAACGACGCATGGGATGATGCGTACGACGACGAGGATGACGGGGAGATGAGTTGGTGCGAGCTCTGCGCCCGAGAAGGGATGACCCCTGCCGAGTGCTTCGGAGAATTCGACCCCGAGCAAGACCTGCCGGACGGTGTCTACGAGATGCTGTGCGCGCGGGCGGAGATGGCTTCGGAGCTGGCCCAAGAGCGTTTCGAGACGCTCCATGCCAAGGAGCGTCAGCAGATTCTCCGCAGGCGGAACGCGGTACTCAGGCGTTTGCAGAAGGCGCAGCCGCACTGAGACGGTCTTGGCAGGCCATGCCCCTACCTGGTTCGTCAGCACGAGCTACGGCCCGTGTGGGCTACTTCGCGATTCCTGCCATCGCGAGCGCAATCGCGACAGGGTCACGCTGCAGGCGGAGCTCCTCGATGGTCTCGGGCGGCAGGAGCTGGGCGGCAGCAGCGAGGAGGTCTTCGACGGCCTTGTCAACGCCCTGCGCGACTCCCTGTTCGATGCCCTGCGCGACGCCCTGGGCGACGCCCTGCGCGACACCTTGTGCGACGCCTTCCTTCACTGCGTCGGCCCGCTGCTCGGCGAGGATGCGCGGCGTCTGGCGGCCGAGCTCTGCCAAGAGGTCGTGCCAGATGGGATGTTCACTGAAATGGCTGCGGGCTTCGTCCAACATGTAGGTGCTCCTTATGGCC